>JAFCZJ010000296.1 GCA_019314375.1 Deltaproteobacteria bacterium
GCTTTCTTTTCCAGTTCGGAAACGGCGCTCATCGGTTCCGGTCGGGTGAAGCTCATCCACCTGTCGGAACAAGGGGTGAGGGGAGCCGGTCGGGCCTTGCGCCTGGTCGAGCAGCCGGGTGATTTGCTGGCCACGATTCTGGTGGGCAACAACCTGGTCAACGTCATGGCGGCGGCCTTGGCCACGGCCTTACTTGGCCCTTTCTATGCGACTTTGGTCATCACGCTGGTTCTGCTGGTGTTCGCGGAGATAACGCCCAAGACTTTGGCCACGATCAATCCGGAACGTTTCGCGGCACGCATCGCCCTGCCGGTGGAGATCTTTCGGTTTTTGTTTTTGCCCGTGGTTTGGGTCACGACCTTTGTGACCGACTTGTTGCTTTGGCCCTTTTTGGGTCGGCAGTCGATACAGAAGCGGCGCCTGTCTCGTCAGGAGCTGTTGACGGCCATCCGCCTTGGCGCGCGAGACGGAGAGCTGGAGCCGGGTGAGACGCGCATGACCCGGGAGGTGCTGACGCTGAAGGACACACCCGTCAGCGACATCATGATCCCGATGGCCGAGGTAGACGCCATCCCGGAGACGGCCAGCTTTGAAGACGTGCTTCGAGAATTCGCCAAGACCGAGAACACCCGCTACCCGATCTATCGGCAGAAGAAGGGCGAGATGGTGGGCTTGCTTTTGGTTAAGGATTTTGTGGTCCAGCGCGAGGAGATGGAGGAAAACTGGTTAAAACAGGTGCGCCCCCTGATGCGTTGTTCCGTCGATTTGGATTCGGATGAATTGCTGCGGGATATGCAGTTGCGACGGTCGCATATGGCCGCCGTGGAGGACAAGGAAGGCGCGGTTGTGGGCATCGTGACCATGGAGGACGTGCTCGAAGAGATCGTCGGGGAAATTCAGGACGAGTATGATGACGACGAAGGCGATTTGATCGTGGAGTTGCGCCCGGGACGGTATTTGGTCCGAGGGGACTTGGAAATCGACGACATGTGCAAGGTCATGAACGTGGACCTGGGGACTTTCGGCGACAACATGACCCTGGCGGAGTGGTTTGAAATGTACAGCCCGTTAAGCTCAGGCGCCATTCGCCGGGTCAAAATCGGCTCGATCCGCATCACCCATCGAAGCGGACATCGCTATGAGATATTGGTGAAGACACAGGTCACCGAGGCCCTCGGCGAGAAGGTGGACTGAGTCGTGCCCAAGGCCCCTCAAGTTGAACCGGACATCCTCGCCTTGCTGAAGACAGCGGAGGCGCTGGCCCGGATAGCACCGCGCCTGCGGGCTGATGTACTACAAAAAATCGCGGCGCTTGCGATCTTGCGCAAGGCTTGCCTGACTGAAGCGGCTGGGGCGGGTGAGGACTGGAAGGCCAGCTGGGCCTTGGCCCAAAGCCGGGGCTGTCCCCTTTTGGATTCGACTCTTGATCCGAAGGGCTCGCCGGATCCCGCGCGGGCATGCGCGGAGGCCCACTTGCCCGAGGGCGAGTTGGACCTGGGGGCTTTGCACTTGGCTCTGCGATCGGGTCGTGTGCTGCGTGGACGAGGCAAGCGGGGTATGTACTTTGAGGGGGGCTCTGAATCCAACCGAAGGGCGGGTGCTTTTTATACGCCGACCTGGATGGCTGAGCGATTGGCCGGGATGCTCTTGGGCGACACCTGGTCCCCTCGGGTGATTCTGGATCCGGCATGCGGGGATGGCCGCTTGTTGGTGGCCTGTGCGGAGCATCTCAGCAAGCGGCTTCCAGCAGAAGAACGCAGGCAAGCCATCCGAGAGCGGATAGCCCACGGTCTTTGCGGCGTGGAGCAGGACCCCTTGACGGCGGCCCTGGCGCGGACCGCCTTGTGGCGGATGGCGGGGCCCGAAGAAGGACCGGTGGAGGGGCTTCTACAAGCCATTGTTTGCGGGGACGCCATCGCCGGCCCCGTGGATGGACCCTATCCGAAAGGGACCTTGGCCTGGCGCAAGGCTTGGGCTGGGCTTCATGCCGAGGGTTTTGATGCCCTGGTGGCCAATCCTCCTTTTGAGGTGCTCACGGGCTTCGACAAACGACCGGGTTTGAGTCGCTACGTCGATCGCTTGCGTAAAAGCGGTTATCGCATGGCCCTGGGCGGCACCTTGAATACCTATCGTTTGTTTCTTGAGCGAGCCACGCAGTTGTTGGTGCCCGAGGGGCGCATGGCCATCGTCTTGCCCCTGGGTTTCTTGATGGACCGAACGGCTTCGCCCTTGCGCGTGAACATGTTGCGAAGCGGCTGGATCGAAGAGGTCGAGATTTATCCCGAGAGCGCACGGGCCTTCGCGAGCGTCGGGCAGGCCACGCTGCTGATGAAGGCGGGCCGCAGGGAAGCCGCGTTGAGGCGGTTTCGGGTTCGCCCCCAGGGACACAAGGGCCCTGCGCATTGGCTTGAGCTTGCGGCCTTGGAATCTTTGGATCCGGAGCACTTGCCCGTACCCGCGGCGGATGGCACCTCCATGGGCCTGGTGGCGCGTATGCACGGGCTCAACGAGTCCAGACTGGGGGACTTCTTTTTGGGCCGGGTCGGTGAGGTCGATCAAACCGTTTACAAAGAGCACATGTTGGATGAACCGGGTTCTGCCTTGCTGGTTCGCGGGACCCATTTGGCGCCTTTCCGGGTCGAATTGGGCAAGCAAGCGCGCAGGCAGGGGTGGCTGGATGCCGATGGCTTTGCGGCGGCGAGAGGTGGCGGGGCCTGGCGCGAAGACATCAAGCAGAACCGGGTCGTGCAGACGGGTATCGTGAACATGGAGGCGCAGCGCCGCCTGGTGGCCGCCGAAGTGCCGGCCGGTGTGCGACTGGGTAACTCGGTCAACTATTGGGTGCCGGTCGAGGGGCGCTTTGTTGATGCGTCGATCGGGCGCGGTTATGCTCTGGGCTTGCTGAACGCCGCTCCTTTGGAGTGGCGATTTCGACTGACCAGCTCCAACAACAACATCAACTTGTACGAGATTCGAGAATTGCCCCTGCCGCATCTGGTCGAACGCTTTCAGGCTGAGCGCATGCCGGCGCTTTGGGCGCGTTGTACCGAGTTGCTTCAGGGCCATCAGGTCAGCCCGCTGACCGCCGTACGTCAGGTTACTTCGGGCTGGGGAGCCCCGGCCAGGGATGATCGGGCGGTGGTGGGCATCATCGCGGCCGCGGCCAGGTTGATGGCCGAAGAGGAAGACCCCATCCGGCTGGACTGGTTGCAGATCGTTTTGGATCATTTTGTGAACT
>JAFCZJ010000297.1 GCA_019314375.1 Deltaproteobacteria bacterium
GTTTCTCGTCCTGGCGGCCCTCTACGAAAGCTGGCCCATTCCCATCGCGATCCTGCTGACCCTTCCCTTGGGGGTCATTGGCGGCATCATCGCTACGAACATGAGAGGTTACCACAATGATGTCTACTTCCAGATCGGGTTGCTGACGGTACTCGGCCTGACCACCAAGAATGCCATCCTGATCGTCCAGTTCGCCAAGGGAAAGGTGGATGAAGGCATGGATCTGATCGAAGCCACGATTGAAGGTGCCCGATTGCGATTCCGTCCGATCGTCATGACGTCCCTGGCCTTCGGGTTCGGCGTGCTCCCGCTCGCCCTTGCGAACGGGGCCGGATCGGGTGCGCAAACAGCCATCGGCACCGGAGTGCTGGGAGGCATGATCACGTCCACCGTGCTCGTGGTCTTCTACGCACCCTTCCTCTATGTGTTGATCTACAAGGTTATGGGCAAGCACAGAAAGAGTGTGTCGGTCGAGTCTGCTAATCCGAACCCATCAAAGGGGGAATCGAAATGAAGCAACTGAGTTTTTCCCTCTTGTTGGTATTGATAGTCCTTGTCGGGGGTTGCACGATGGCCCCCAAGTATGTCCAGCCTGAGGGGTCTGTCCCCCAGGAATGGCCTGAAGGGCCGGCTTACCCGGATAGTGTGGCTGCCTTGGATCTGGCATCAGCCCCGGAAATGACCCCACAGGAGTTCTTCCGGGATAGCAGGTTGCAAGGGGTTCTTGAACTGGCACTGGCAAACAATTTGGATTTGCGTCTTGCCGCCTTGAACGTAGAAAAGGTGCAGGCCTACTACAAGATAAAGAGGGCGAATCTTTATCCTACGGTCTATGCCGCGGGGACGGAGACCAGGCACAGAACGCCTGCTGATCTCTCCTTTACCGGTTCAGCCATGACAGTCGAAGAGTACAACGTCGATGTTGGAACCGCGTCCTGGGAGATCGATCTTTTTGGCCGCGTTCGGAGCGAAAAGAACCAAGCTTGGGAACAGTACTTGGCGAGTGAGGCGGGTCGGCGAGGGGTCCAGCTCTCGCTGGTGGCTGCTGTTGGTCAGTCCTACATGGCTCTGGCTGCTTCCCGCGAACAGCTCCAGTTGGTGAATGCCACCCTGGAGTCCCAGCAGACGTTCTATGATCTCATCGAAAAGCAGTACAAGGTTGGGTTGGCGACCAAGTTGGATCTCCGGCGTGTTCAAGCCCAAGTGAACTTGGCACAACGAAATGTAGCGGCCTACACACAGCTGGCGGCCCAGGATGAAAACGCACTGAATCTCCTGGCCGGCATGCAAGTTCCCAGCGAGTTGTTACCGGAAAACCTGAGCGACGTCACTCCGCCGCAGGAGGTTGATCCGGGTCTCTCTTCCCTTGTTCTTCTAGGGCGGCCGGATATCATGGCGGCCGAGCATCAGCTGAAGGCGGCCAACGCCTATATTGGAGTTGCTCGCGCGGCCTTTTTTCCGAGGATTTCCTTGACCGCCATGGTGGGAACAGCCAGTGCGTCCCTCTCCGGCCTCTTCAGTTCCGGGTCCGATTCCTGGACCTTCAGTCCCAGTATCGGTCTCCCCATTTTTGATGCCCGCACCCATGCGGCGCTCAAGGTCAGCCAGGTCGACCAACAGATCGTGCTGACCCAGTATCAGAAAGCGATCCAGAGCGCATTCAGGGAAGTGGCGGACGCACTTGCGGTCAAGGGGACCATCGATCAACAGGTCGCGGCCCAGGAGTCGCTGGTTGCCGCCATGGAAGAGACCTACGATTTGGCGGTGGCTCGCTACAAGAAGGGAATCGATGATTTCCTAAGCGTATCGGTTGCCCAGCGATCCCTCTATGGGGCCCAGCAAGGGTTAGTCGGGTTGCGGATGGCCAGGATAGCCAACCAAGTGCAACTCTACGCTGTTCTGGGCGGTGGATCCGGTGTCTCTGATTGAAGGTATTGCGGATCGGGAATGAATGGAGTGGGGGCCAGGTCCGGTCGGCTTGGCCCCCTTGGGTGACCGCCTGCGAACTACGATTGCCCCGGTGCGCTCAACCTGCCCCTGGTCGCGGCTGCTCTGGTTGGTCTTTCCTGTGATGGCAGTGCTTGGTTTGGTGAGCAGCCAGCTGATACATGTTGTCGCCTACGAGAAAGGGGATTGGCGAATCACTCGCACGACGGCGCTGTTGCCATCTTATTTGTCGCTGCATTCCCACAAGTACGCAGTCAGGTACGGCGCTCGCTTCGGTTTAAATCAACCCACAGGCGCTCACGAATGTGACGTCGGTGCCGCTGGCCTTCCTGGATGACCACCAGGACGGAGACCAGCCCTTCTTCCTGTTCGGATTCTACAAAGCATCCCATTTTAGCCCGGATTATTTATGAATCATAAAGGAGCCATCGGGTGTAGCACCCACTTATTTTGTCCCCACTTCTAACAAAAAATCATGTGACACATTACCCTCGATTTTCATCAACTGTAACTCCATAACGTCTGCTCGATGGCTTTACGGTGCGCCTTCCTGGCCTCGCTACGAGATGTTGCCGACGCCAACAACTCTTGCTCCTTCGATGCAGCTGAAGCCCGGAACAGCTGACGCTCAGGCAACTGATGCAGACCTTGATTGTACGTATCTCTGGCCGTCCGCCCACCAAGAACAGGTCGCGGACTGGGCAAGGGGCAACACCGCCAAGG
Source organism: Deltaproteobacteria bacterium (assembly GCA_019314375.1). GTDB lineage: Bacteria > Myxococcota > B64-G9 > B64-G9 > B64-G9 > JAFCZJ01. The sequence goes on from JAFCZJ010000297.1 coordinate 2,671, forward strand.
GTGGTCGTCAGTACAAGCAATACGAGAGCAATCGCTCCCGGCCCGAGAGCTTTTTTACACGGGAGGAGATTGTGTGCTCTCATTGTTTTGTTTCCTTGTCCGCAGCTGTGGACTCAACCAATAGGGGAGAGATCAAGCCGTCGAAAACCAGGGAAGGGATAGCTGAAAAGGGTTTTTCCTCCCCCGAAGAGGCCAAGTGGAAAAAAAGCGCATCGACAGCACCGACCAGCATGATCGCCAACAGGTTGGGGTCGTGAGGCTTCAAGTGACCTGCTTCGATTGCTTCGGCAAGCAGTTCCTGATTGGTCGTCACATAAATGTCCTGATAACGAACCTTGAGTTCTGCAAAAAGAGAAGGGCTCTCGCGCAAATGGATGAGCACCCGATCCGGATCGGAATTGGCAACGTCAATGGCCGCCTGCAGAACATTTCTCAGTCGCTGCAGGGGAGGAAGAGCCAGGTCATTGGCTCGCACGGATGAGTTGTGAAGGTGTTCAAGAAAAACCCCGACGATGTGTAAGAATAGGGTTTTTTTGCTTGGGAAGAACTTATAGATCTTTCCAA
>JAFCZJ010000298.1 GCA_019314375.1 Deltaproteobacteria bacterium
GACGAGTACGCCCGGGTGGCGGATTGGGTGGGTGCCGAGCATCTGATGCTGGGCACCGACATGGACGCCTTCACCTGGATGCCGCGGGGACTTCGGGACGTGGCGGATTTGCCAATCCTCACCGCCAAGTTGTCCGAACGCGGCTTTTCCGATGAAGAACTGGGTCTCATCCTGGGCGGCAACGCCCTGCGGATTTTAGAGGCCTGGGAATCCTAGAACCAGGGCTTTCTTTTCCCAGGGGCTGGCCTAAGACCCCCTCCATTGGCTAGAATGTCGGCGGAGGAAATTATGCGCACAATTCGTTTTCTTTCCCTGGTCGCCATGTTTGTGACTTTGTCCTTAACGGCATGCGATCGGTCTTTCGATGCCCCGCCGGTCGAGCCGGATCCCGTCTTTGTCGGCCCCTTTGAACCGGACCGAGGATTTTTGGACACGGAGCTTGTCATTCATGGCGAGCAGTTTGCGCCCGTGGCCGAAGACAACATCGTTTACTTTGGTACCGAGGTCGCCGAGATCGTCTCCGCCAACGAGGCGGGCACCGAGCTTGTTGTGCGAGTGCCCGAGCTTGAGATCGACAGCCAGGTGCCCATCAAGGTCTCCACCGCCACGGGCCAAGCTTCTTCCGAGGATCTTTTTGCATACCGGGGACCGGGGCATCCTCTGCTCGAAGAGCTCAGTCGCGGTTTCGAGTTGGATTCGGGCCCGGTGGCCCTGCAGGCGCGGGTGGGCGAATATGAAGACTTCGATGGGCAAAGCGTTCCTGTCTACGAAGTGCTGGTGGCCAATGCGTCGGCCCGAACCATCACCAAGGTGGATCTGTTGACCGGCCGCCGCATGGTTATGGGTTTGCACGAAACGCCCGGCACCCTGGCGGCGCACGAGACCGATGATGGCATGGATGTCTACTTCAGCCACCTGAGCGAGGATAACGGAATCACGAAGGGCAGCGTGTCTTCCATCGCATTCAGTTCGCCAAGCAACCAGGTTGCGCATGTAGGGGAACCGGAGGGCGGGGTGACCGGCATGGATGAGGACAACCTGGTCACGATCGAGGGCAATTGGGGAGAAAGCGACGCCAATTCGGATCAGCAGTCCTTTCAGCCCGGCTTGATCCAGGTAATCCAATACACAGAAAATGGCAATGAGCATGCGAAACTGGTGGCCGCGGATCGCTATCGCAATATCATCATGGTCGCGGATCCCGGCATACTGGATTTGGGCGGCACGGGGCGCATGGATTTTTGCGAGCTGAATTTCTCCGCGTCCACCTGTCCGGATACAGGGCCCACGGCCGTGGCCGACATGGTGCCCACGGCCGACAATCTCCTCTTGCTCACCCTCAAGGGACGACCCGAGGTCTTCGAGTTGGATCCTTTTGATGATGTTGCATGCAGGTTGCGTTTGATCTGGCCTATCGATCAGGCTCAGCGAGGCTTGATTGGTGCGATCCGTGATGCTGCTGATGATCCTCTTGGTCTTCCTGCTCTTAAGGCTGCGTGGTCGAGTTTCCAATCACGAGGACTCGACTTGGAATTCTTGGACAGCCTGCTTGATGAGGGTAAGTGCATACCGAGTTTTGGCCCAATCGCAAGGGCGGAGGATCCGGATGAGGATAGCGAAAGACTCTTCGTCGCAGAGTTGAGCAGGAAACAAGTTTTCGAATTCCGCCATTTCGAGCACAATTTTATTTTGGGAGGCGAGCTCGACGTCTATCTTCCCGTGCGCACCTTGGCGACGCGATCTCCAGTCTTGGCCGCCACCTCGGGTCGCTCCCTGGGTGCCACCCTGCTGTACCTGGTGACGGAAGAGGGCATCATGACCGTCGACCTTGGCGAGACCTTGACCGAGAAAAACTTTTGGTCCAACCCGAGTGCGATGAGCGGCCCGCGCTCGATAGGCAGCATCGACATGTCCCGGCCAATCGAGGTCCTCGACTGGAATTTCGGTGGGGAGTTGATGCTCTATGCGGACAAGGCGGCGGATCGCCTCTTGGTTTTTGCCCCGAGCCTGGGTCCCGATTCGGCCCGGTCCATTCCCCTGGGAGCTGATTTGCCCATGGTGGCCTCCAGCCGTTTCGGCGACATTGTTTATGTCAGCGACAAGCTCTCCAACATGGTGCAACTGATCGACCAGCGTTCGGGTCTCATGGTGGACCAGTTTTTCACCGGGGCACTCGGGGCCTTCGGGCCGGAGATTTTTGCCTGCCTGCACAAAGGAGGAGAGGACGTGCTTTTGACCTCCACCACCGTGCGCGAGTACGTGCCAGATCCCGAAAACCCGGGAGAGTTTCTGCAAAAGATTCAGCAAGAGATTTTGGTTCGCGCGGCATCAAGTGAGCACGATGTCATGAGTATGGTGGAAAACGATGCGGAAGATTGCAGCCCCATCCGGGTGGAAAAAGACGACCAGTTCGGTCAAATGCTCAGCGTGCCGTGCTCGGATCGCTTAGTCATGCTGCGTCTGGGTGACGAAGCGCGGGTTTGGACCACGGCCTTGAGTGAGAACGGCCTGGGGGGTTACACCATCCCCACGCCCGCCAACATGACAGCCGATGATCCCCGCTTCGTGGACATCGCGCTTCCTTCGAGCACGCAATTCGTGAGCATGGGCACCGATGGAGAGAAGCTGCTGACTTTCTGGGGCTACACGGACGGGGGCTCTCCCTCCCTGACCCTCTATGATTTGAGCACGGGGGACGAGTGCGACACGAAGTGGGTGAACGATTTTCACGCGGCATTCACCCAGGACATCGCCTTGCATAGCGACGCGGGTGGCGCCGTGGCTTACCTGGCCCTGGGCGATCTGGGCCTGGTGGCGGCCATCCCCATGCCGGGTGCCGAGCCCTTCTTCATCCACACCGGCAACGCGCCAAGCGGATTGTTTTTCAGCCCGGACGGGCGCAGGCTATACGTGCTGCACGAAAAGCTGGGCAAGCTCTCCGTCATCGACACGGATTGTTCGCCCCTGGGCGCATGCGAGGAAGTGGTGGCCACCATCCCCCTCGGCGCGTCGCCCGCTTTGATCAATTTTCATCCAACAGGCAAGGCCGCCTTCGTCTCCCACCGCGGCAACCCCACTGTTTGCATTGTTGAGTAAGGACAATGGGACAATGGGGTCAGACACCGGCACTTGACACATAGGCCTATGTGTCAAGTGCCGGTGTCTGACCCCCCCCCTGCTTTTACTCGATGACGGTTTGGATGCTGTTGTAGTGGTGCAGGAGC
>JAFCZJ010000182.1 GCA_019314375.1 Deltaproteobacteria bacterium
GGATACCAATTGAGCATCATGATCACGGGGCACCTCCTCTGGCACGGCGGGTTGTTTGGTTGATTCGTTGGCCGTGTCTGCCCCGGGTCGTAACTCGACAAATTTCTTAAGTGGACCCTGATGCGTCACTTTCTTCCATTGCCTAAGTCGGTAACGTTGCTGTCGAGCCGCATGATTGCGTCGTCCCGTAGGGGTTTGTTGATATCGCCGGCCGGCTTCCCGCAAGGTGCGGCGTCGAGCAAAGTCAGCACAGGGTGCTGAGCAATACACATTGCCCCGATCACATCGCGTACAAATACGAATCTGGCAGCTACAACAAACACAGATTAACAAACGGTGAGATTCGACCATCGACGCATCCCAGTCTTTGGGACTGGACAAAGTGCGTCGTTAAACCCATATTCTGCATGAGTCATCGGTTGGGTAAACGGCTCGATGTCTCGGGAGGTCCGGGGGTACGACCCTGGGCCTCCACTTTCCCAATCAAAGCGAATCCGTCAGTAACATCCCGTCAGATTGTTCGGCAAGTTTGGACCAAGGATAAAAACTAAACCTATGGCTACGTATGGCAGCCGACCCCCTATAGGGGGTGCCCTTCGGGCAAAACCGGGGACCTTCGGTCCCCTTAAGCGTAGGGGGGACTCCGTCCCCAAAATCCTTACCCAAAATCCTTAACCATGGGGAAGTGTAATTGTCGTTAGGCTGCTTGGTTCTTCTCCGCGTATTCCGCCAGAATAACGCGCGTCTTCAAAACCATTCACAAAGACTCGAGCCGCTCCATGATTTCTTGCCGCATCACGTAAAAAATGTGCGGGCTGCCCCCTTGCCCCACCTCCTCGCCATTCTCCTGACTCACGCCGAGAGCCAACGCCACCACATCAGAACCTATCTTCTCCTCGGGCCGCCCCCTCGCCTGGATGCGAGCCTCCGTTTTCCCCTTGTTTTTGATTCGACTTGCCATGATTTCCTCCCCTCAAGCACGATGACCGCCGGCACTTATGGGCCCATAAGTATTGTCGCGTTTTTGGGCCCCTGAGTCAACGCACAACTCGATTCGATCTGGCCAATCTTAGATGCCTCTCATTATGTGTTGTACTCCTGTCTGGCTGGAAATATGTTCAGGGGCACTTGAGCAAATATTTCGGGAGGTACTGAAATGAAGAGAATTGGCGTTTGTTTTGGTTTGGTTTTGGCCTTTGTTGTTTTGGGTTGTGGTCCTTCTTTGCGGGTTACGGCGATTCGAGTTGGGGCTTTGGCGAAGGCCAAGCCTGCTGGCTGTGCGGCTGAGATTGTGGACATGGATATCGCGGTGGCGATGCGGTGGCGATGAATCGCTTGCAGCAAGTCGGCATGCTTAGCATCACCGGGGAGAGCAACCTCACCCCGGAGATTGAAAAGCGGGTCAAGTCTGAAGCATGCGCTTTGGGTGGCGAGATGGTGGTGTTCAATGCCGGTTCGAATGATGTGGGGGGCGGTGGCTTTCTGCAGTTTATGGTTTTTCGGGCTCGTCCGGCTGGTCCCGATCATGCAGCACCCATGGATCTCTTGTCCCAATCCATCGTCAAAGCCCTGGGCGAGCGCGGCAAGCTGCCCGAAAAACCCATCCCAGCCGGCGTGGTGGTGGCGATCCTGGACATCGAAGATGCCGGCCACATACTCAAACCCGAATCCAACCAGGCACTCACCGACGCGCTCTCGACCTTCCTGGCTGAAGGCAGCGCCTTCAAGGTGATCCCGTCAAAACAAACGCGAGAACAACTCAAAGCCCAGGCCAAGGAAAGCTATCAAGCCAATTACGACGACGCCACCCAGGTAGAAATTGGCAAGGCGGCGGCAGCCCAAAAGACATTGACCACGAAACTCATCAAAGTCGGAGACAAGTGCGCCCTGTCCGCCGTCCTCTTCGACATCGCAAGCCAAACCTCGGAAAGCGCAGCCACCGTCACGGGCGGTTGCGGCATGTCCGACCTGCTGGCCAATCTGGCTCCGCTTGTGAAAAAGCTGAAAGGCTAGTTCAGAAGGCCTTAGCGTACCGGGAAGCTGATGGTGCCGGTGGCGTTCATGGGGAGGGTGAATTTGCCCATTTGTACCGTGCCTTCCAACTTGTACTCGATGGCCGGCTTCTTGAGCATCTCTAAGATTTCTTTGTCGTGCTGTACGGAGAAAATGGGCGTGGCCACGTCATAGCTTACTTCGTTGGAAGGCGAGATCATTTCGGCCACGATCATTTCGCCTTCGGTGACCAGCTTGCCGCCCAGGTAGACCTTGTAGTTGATCTTGTCGATGGGCAACACGAAGGGGTTTTCGTTGACCATGCCCAGTTCGAAATTAATCTTGGCTTCTTCGCCCTTGCCGAAACGTTCGGCGTTGGCTTGCAATACGTCGATTTCGGGCAGCTTGGGCAAGGGGATGGAGCCGGCGTCCGTGTTGGCGGCTTCGGCTGTCTTGCCGGCTCCCGCAACCCGGCAGGTCAGGAAAAATTTGTAGGGCACTCGCTTGCGGCCCAAAAAGGCCTGTACCGCCTCGATGCCTTCGGGCCAGGGGATATCTGCCCGGACCAAAACCGGCAGCTTGCCCTGCCCTGCCAAATCGGTCCCCACCTCGGCCTTGCCTCGCACGGCTTCGAGATCCCTTAGCTCCAGCTTGTAGTCACAGCTGGTCACTTTGGCGGGACGCTTGTCGGTTGAAAGCAACTCGAACTTGAACACGGCCTTCATGCCCGAAAAGCTCTGCTCTTCAAAACCGATGCCCCGGAATTCAAGGGCGGGATCGGCGTAGGCCACGGCGGTCTCGGTCTTCTTGACTTGTTTCTTGTCACAAGCTGCAACGCAAAGCGTCAAAGCAAACACGCAGCCCAGCACCAAAAACAATCGGCCCCTCGTCATCACCTACCTCCTGGTTCGGATCTTGCCCGGAGTCTGCCAAGGCCCATCGTTCCTGTCAACCAGGACTCAAATACCTGCCTCCAGGCCCAGCGATAGAAACAGCAATGGAGGCAGGAGCAGATCATGATCATCCGGCCCGCCCACCATTTCGAACATGGTCCCGAATTCCAGGATCAAACCAAGGCTGCGAATCGGGTACCAGACCAACTCGATGCTGGGTTTAAAAAAAAGCCCGCCCGAATCGTCTAACACTTGCACCTCGCCCCCCGCGTCCGGCCTAATGCTCGTGCCCAAGTAAAAACCCATGCCCATCTCCATACTGAATCGCAACTCGAGGCTTTTCAGCAGATCAAAATGGGCGCGCATAGCCAGACCAATGGCCAGATACTTAACTTCTTCATCGGAATCCTTTTCATCCTTCGCTTGATAATACAGACCGAAGCCGCCCAGATACACTCCGGTGCCTATATCGAAATCGATCTGCGCGTCGAGCACGTAGCCAAACCCCATCTCGACCTCGCCTTTTCCTTCCTCGCCCAAGTCAACGCTCAAGGTCTCACCCAAGTTGGGAAAGACCAGGCAGGGATGAAAGCCGATGGTGAGATCGTAAATGCCAACCGTCGGGCCGGATTCCTGCCCGGTTCCCTGTTGGGTCGCCAGAGCATCCTTCATGCGCTTTTTCGCAGCTTGCTCCTCCTGCGCTTTCCTTCGGCGTTTTCTTGCAAGGTCCGCCTCCTGGGCTTCCTTTCTGAGCTTTCTTGCGCCCTCTGCTTCCGTTGCTTTCTTTCGGCGAAAATCAATTGTGGCGGTTTCCGGCTTGGTCGGCTCGACCATCTTGCGCCCGGTCAGCTTCTCCGCCAGTGCCTCGAGAGCGCCGAACAGTTCTTTCTCGCCGCATGCCGAGCGAACAAAAGAGGCCTTCTCGGTCGTGGCCTTCCTTAGATCGATCATGGAGCCCGTCAAACGACAAACGCCGCCTACCTGGATAATCTGCGTGGCAAGGCTCTTTTGCGCGGCCAATTCCCTGCCCAACTCAACCTGGCAAGACTGGTCGTAGCAGGCCTTGTAGCCCTCCTCCTTTTGCTGACTAATACGCTCTTTGATCTGATGCCGCGGCACCACCTCGTAACCCCCCGAGGTAAGCAGCACCACCAGGTAGTCGGTCAGACGGGAAAGTGTCTCTTCAGACAAGCCGGCGCCGCGGTCCTCGATATCGAAAACCGCCAAAATGGGTGCCGGCTCGGCGGCTGGGGCCGGGGTCAAACCCACAAACAGGGCAAACAGAAACCCCAGCGATTTCGTTTTTCTCCAGGAGCAGCCCATGATCACCGCCTAAAACCTTCTCCCCGCCGCCGTAAAATAGCCACCCCAAACAAGCCCGCAAGCAGCCACCAGGCACCGGCCTGGGGTCGCCCCGCAGGGGAAGCGCAACCGCAACCTCCCCGAATTGAAGCGTGATCGTCATCTGTTTCTTGACCCGCATCTATTTCTTGACCCGCATCCGTTTCTTGACCCGCATCCGTTTCTTGGCCCGCGTCGCAGATGTTCGCGCCTCCGGTGCATAGGCCGGCGTGACAAGCATCATCCGTCGTGCAGCCGTCGCCATCGTCACAGGCTGTTCCGTCTTCAAGCGGCACCGCCTCGCAGACATCCAGTTCGACATTGCATTGCCCGACCTGGCAAGGGCCGTCCAGACCGATGCAGCCTTCGCCCGTGTCGACGCAGACCCCGGCGCTACAATTGCCGGTGGTGCAACCCACGTTCGTGCTACAGACCTCACCCTCGCGAACCGCCAAAGCCTCACATGCGCCCGTTTCCGTATCACAGACACCGGATAGACACTGATCGTCCAAATTCGAACAATCAACCGCGGCACCCAGACAAACACCATCCGTACAGCTGTCGCCACTCGTACAAGCGTCGCCGTCGTCGCAAGCAACTCCCTCGTTGGCGGCTTGCGCTTCACAAGCGCCGTCGACGCACTGTCCCAGGAGGCAGTCCGCATCGAGACCCGAGCAGTCCATAGGCGAGCCCGCGCATTGGTCGCTCGCACAGGTATCGTCCGTGGTGCAGGGGTCCCCGTCGTCACAGGACTGGCCTTCCTCGAAGGCCTGCGCCTCGCAGATGCCAGCGTTGCAAAGGCCAAGCGCACAGGGGCCATCAAAGGCCGAACAGTCGATGGCCGTGCCCAGGCACTGGCCCGATGTGCAGATATCACCCGTGCTGCAAAGGTCCCCGTCGTCACAGCCCTCGCCTTGACGATAAGGAGCGGCCAGGCAATCCCCTGTCGCCGGATCGCATTCGCCGAGGTTGCAGGCATCGGTGAAGGCAGTGCAGTCGGTGGCGACCCCCGTGCATTGGCCCGAAATACAAGTATTGTCGGAAGAGCACAGGTCAGCCGCGCCGCAAACCAGCCCCTCGTCGATGGGCGGAGCATCGCAGACCAGGTCGGCGGTGCAAATGCCGTCCCGACACTCGCCGGCCAAACCCACGCAGCCGGACCATCCGGTCGCATCCAGTAATGGAACGCAGGTGGAGCAATCGATGTCCGGATCGTCGTCGCAGCGACGCCAACAGTTGCCGTCGATCAAGCAGGCTCCGTCCTTGATCGCGTTGCAAGAATCCAGGTCTTCATCGCAGGTCTGGGTACAGTACTGGCTGTCCGCGGAACAGGGCCAGGTCCCTGACTGGCAGACGCCGCCCTGGCAGGATTCCGTCCCGTTGCAGAACAAGCCATCGTCACAGTCTTGATCTCCAGCGCATACACCGGTCCGGCCGCTGGTTTCCTTGGAATCCTGGCAGCCCTCATACCATAGCGGACGGCAGTCCCCGGCGTAGGTATGCGAACCCACGACGACGTAATAAGTGGTGTCGTCGGCAAGACCGGTCAGCAGGATCGAAGGCTGGGTCAGGTCCGCCAAGTCGCCCAGGTTGACCATCACGGGAGAATCGCCCTGGTCTGCTCCGGTGCCCAGGTAGGCCTCTCCAGATGCGTGGGCAGTTGTGTCGTAGTGAATCCGGTAGTGATCGATGACGCCATCGTCGTCCGCCGGCAGCGGCGTCCAGGTCACCAAAAGGCTGCCCGGTCCGCCGGGGATCGCCGTCACCTTGGCCTGAAAAGTCAAAACGATGCAAATCTCGATGCTGAAGTCGCTTTCCAATCCCGCCTCGCCGAGGGCGGTCACCGCAAAACAAACGAGAGATCCGGAGTCGAATCCGGTCAGGCCGTAAGAGGGCTCTGAAATATTTTCCAGCGAGCACAAGGATACGTCAAAGCCGTTGTAACCGTGACTCCCAACGTCAGGCCCCCCGCCCTCGTTGGCAAAGTCCCCGTCGTACACGCCGGAGGAACTACCGTAGTAAAACCGATAACCGGTCAATTCCGGCTCAGCGTTTGGAGACCAACCAAAACCAACGTCCACCGCCATGGCCGGAGCCACAGCCGACAGGCACAGCAGCACAGTCAGCCATGGGAAAAGCGGACGAAAAACCCTCATATCGACTCCTTCCCGAAAAAAACGAACATCCTCAAGTACCAACCCTTGAAACAGATCACGACTCAAGCCGGTGAGTCAAGCCGCTCAAACGCAACATTGCCCACTGCCGCCACCCTGTGCTAGGACATATTTCATCGACGGAGGCGATACCATGGACAAACTAACCGAACAATTTTTGGAACTCATCCGCAGGGCCTCGACGGATCTGCCCCCGGATGTGGAGCAGGCCCTGACCCGCGCCCGAGACGCAGAGGAAGGCCGGGCGAAGGCCACCTTGGACTGGATGCTCAAGAACGTGGCAGAAGCACGCGAGTATTCGATGCCCATCTGCCAGGACACCGGCACCCTAATCTTCTACGTGGATCATGGACCGGATGTCCGCCCGGCCAGAATTGAGGCTGCCGCGAAGGCTGCTGCCGCCGAGGCCACGAACAAAAGCTATCTTCGGCCCAATGCCGTCGATCCCATCACGGGCAAGAACTCCGGCGACAATTCGGGCCGCGGCGCACCTTACCTGCACTTCCACGAAGTGGAGGAGAAAGGCGCGCTCAAGGTAAGGCTTATGCTCAAAGGCGGCGGCTCGGAAAACTGCGGTATTCAGTACACCTTGCCGGATCGCGAGATCAAGGCCGGACGGGATTTGACCGGTATCAAACGTTGTCTTTTGGATGCGGCCTTGAAGGCTCAGGGCTTCGGCTGCGCCCCTGGCGTCCTGGGCGTGGGCGTGGGCGGCGATCGCATGAGCTCCTACATGGAGTCCAAAGAGCAGCTCTTTCGCTCCCTTGATGACACAAACCCCGACCCCCTGCTCGCGGAGATCGAAAGTGAACTGACGACCAAGATCAACGAGCTGGGCATCGGGCCCATGGGCTTTTCGGGCAAGACCACCGTCTTGGGGATAAAGCTGGGCCTGCGTCATCGCCTACCGGCCAGCTTTTTTGTGTCGGTGAGTTACATGTGCTGGGCTTACCGCAAAGCGAGCATGACCATTGCAGACGGCGAAGCGAGCTACAGCGGGGTGACCTCATGATCGAACTCAAACTGCCGGCCGACGAACAAAGCATCCGGGCCCTCAAGGTGGGCGATGAAGTGGTCATCAGCGGCATGATGATCACCGCCCGGGACGAGGCCCACAAGTACATGGTGGAACAAGAAGCCACGGAAGTAAAAGACGTGCTTAAAAATGGCATGATTTACCACTGCGGGCCGATTGTGGCCAAGGACGAAAAGGGCTGGCGCTTCGTGGCCGCGGGCCCGACCACATCCAAACGAGAAGAACCCTACGAAGCCGACGTCATCGCTCGCTACGGTGTGCGCGGCGTCATCGGCAAGGGCGGCATGGGCGACAAGACCCTCGCGGCCTGCAAGGAGCATGGGGCTGTGTATCTGCATGCCATCGGTGGGCTGGCGGTCATCCTGGCGCGTTCGGTCAAGAAGGTGAAGGACGTGCACAAGCTGGATGAATTCGGCGCGCCTGAAGCCATGTGGGTCATTGAGGTGGATAAGTTCCCGGCGGTGGTCACCATGGATTCTCACGGCAACAGTCTGCACAGTCAGGTATTGGCTGACTCCACCGCCAAGGCCGCCGAGCTTTCCAAGACCCTATAAAGCAGCTAAGCTTGAGGACAATGAGTGGAGGTATTGATCATGCATAAATGGAAACTCCTGGTTTTGACGTTGGTGGCTGGGCTGGCTTTGGGTTGCGGTAATGACGATGAAGGTCCCGACCCCGACGACAACAGCCTGGCTCTCGTCTACATGGGCATGTCAGAAGGTGCCAGCTGGGACTACGACGTGGACACGGGCGGCCTGATGGCTGACGGGCATGTGGAGGTGGTGGCCAAGGATTTGGAATACCGCCTGGACACGGAGGTCTACAAGGTGGAGTTCCGCCAAAACGACCTGCTGGTGGCCACCCGATGGTACGAGGTAAGCAGCACGGGCATGTTCCTTCTGGGTGAGGAAGTGCAAGAACAAACCCAGGTGATTGAGCGCACCTTCCTGACCCCGGTGGAGATCATCCGCTTCCCCCTGGAGAAAGAAGGCGGCATCCTGGTCCAAAGTTACACGACCACCAGCGACTTGGAAGAAGGCGGCTCCGAGACCCATCGCATGGATATCCAGGGCAAGGTGTCGGCCCCGGTGCCCGACGGGCCCTACGAGGCCATTCACCTTCTGCACACCCGCACCGACGATCAAAACCAAACCCAACAGTTCGATCTTTACTTCGTGCCCGAGCTGGGCTTCGCCCAGTTTGAGCTCCCCGAAGGATACAGCTGGTTGATGCGATCTGAGTAGCAGCCAGATTAAGATCAAAAAAAGGGCCTCGCGGATGCGAGGCCCTTTTTTATTTACAAATAAATCCCTACAGCACTTTCTTGAACGTCGGGGCAGGCTTGAAGGTCACGGTCTTGGTGGCCGAGATCTTGATCTGCTCGCCGGTCTGCGGGTTGCGACCCTTGCGCGCCTTGCGCTTACGCACGGTGAAGGTACCGAAACCGGGGTACACAAAGCGTTTGTCCTTCTTGATGGCCTTGCTCAAAGTCTCGAACACGGCGTCGACGATCTCGCCAGTGGCCTTCTTGGACAGCTCAGGCAAACCCTTGGTTTTTTGGATGGCATTGATCAGTTCGGATTTGGTCATGCTTCCTCCCTCTTTCTGCTTCTAGGTTTCAGGTTGGTATGCTGCCTTCCTGCAACACACCCTGTCTTCTATGCTGTGCAGTGTATGGACCTCCTCAATTCTTGTCAAGTGGAAAATCGGGAAACCCGCAAAAAATAAGGCCGAGCGGCATCACCCCCCTCTCCGGCTCAATTGGTACGCTGACTTTCGCGTTGGGGGCAGATCTGAAACACGGTAAATGCAGTGGGCTGGCTACTCTGCAGCACTCTTAATTTTCGTAATCATTGAGAAATTCGGTCTACGAGAAATCAAACAGCTGGGCTTGGATCTCTTCTAGTTCGGGGATTCCGGCACGACCGCCCAAGGCTCGACACTTCAAGCCGGCGCTTACAGCAGCAAAACGCATACGCTCAAGCAGGGCGTATTCCTCAAGATATGCGTGGATGAAAGCCCCGTGATAGACATCCCCCGCGCCCGTGGTATCAACCACGGCAACGTCCAGCGCAGGCACGCGAGCGACCTGTCCATCTTCTGTCCCAATCGACCCCTCCTCGCCCAGGGTCAAAACCACGCAAGACGGACCGTACCCTGACAGGCGCTCAAGGCTCGCCTCCAATTCGCCACCACCCATTTCGGCTGCAAAATGCTCCGAGGCGATGAGCAGGTCGGTCAAGGACATGAGTTCTTTGGCCCCCTCTCGTGGCGACCCGGCGTCGTAAACCACGGGCACACCAGCCTGCCGCGCCATGCGCGCCGCAGCCAACTGGGCTTGCATCTGCAAACCGTCCACATGGAGCAACCGAGCCGAAGAAATAAGATCCGCATCGATTTGTTCTGGGAGCAAGGGGTCCAAGTCCCCCCGAGTCCAGAAGATGGTGCGCTTGCCAGTACGGCGCTCGACGGCGATGAAGCTGTATGGCGAAACCCGGTCGGGCTGGATCACGAGACTTGACAGATCCACGCCCTCCTCTTCCAAGCCTACGCGTATGAAATCACCGTAGTTGTCATCTGACAGTTTTCCCACAAAGGCCGTGCTGCGTCCAAGCCTTGATAAAGTCACCAATGCCGTGGCCACCGGACCACCGCCTTGAATGCTGAATTGCTCGACCTCCACCTTGTTATCCACGGAAGGATACTGACCTACCACCGACAGCGTATCGATGGCCGCATGACCCACCCCTACCACATCGAATCCCATAATCGCTCCTGATCGCTTGTTGACACTCAACATAGGCGTCATGGGTTCTCATGGCAAGCCCGTTGAACACAAACGGACAAGTCTGAAAAGCTTTGCGACCCCGCGGAGCTTGTGATACTTGCGCCAATAAGAACCCTGCGAGAGTCCCAAGAGGAGCCATGAGCCATGGGCAAAAAGAAAAAAAAGAGCAAGAATCAAGAAAGCAACTTAGCCGCACGCTTGGCCAAGGCGATTGAAGCCGGCGAAATGGGCGGCTTGAGCGCTCCGACCGGTATTTCGTCGGAGGCCTTTGAGGCCACCTTTGCCGAGGCCAAGGCCTTGGCCGGCAAGGGTCCGGACCCTCGCATGGTTGCCAAATTGCCGGAACTCTTTCAATTGGCCTTCTTGCAATTGGCGGCTGAAGAAAAAGACGACGATCAGATCAACGATCTGGCGGCCATGAGCGACAGCAAAGAAGTCAAGAAGGAGTCCCGTCGCATCTTGCACAAACTCATGAGTCAAGGCGTACAGGTTGAAATCCCCGAACGCCAAGGCAGCTCGGTGCTGGAACGAACCAACGAAGACAGCCACAAGCCTTTGCCCTGCTTTATTACTCCGGTTAATGGCCGAGGCGTCCAAATGCTTTGGTTGGCCCGCTACACCCGAGGCGGCGTGGCAGTCTATCAGGCTGAGTTGCACGCCACCGATGGACTGGGCGAGTTCGGTGGAGGTACGATCGGTCGCAATCGTTACAAACAACTTGCCAGCGAAATGGCCGGGGACGACTCCAGTCTGTTGGTGGACATGGACTTCGAGGAAGCCCGGGCGACGCTGGCCGCTGCAGCCGATCGCTGCCGGGCTGCCGGGCATTCTCTTCCAGAGGGATACTTGGAAGCCAGCGGGGATCTGTGGATCTGCCCTCGACCGCGGAGCTTTTGGAACTGCCCGAATTCGCTGACTGGGTGCCCAACGAAGACACGGTCCGGGCCTTAGACGAACAACTTCGAGAAGCCGAGAACAACCAAGTGGCCATCAATGATCAACAACGCATCGACCTGGTGGAAAAGGCCATGGACAAAGCTGTGGTCAGCATGCTCGACGGCGCCGAGGATTACCAAAACCGCCTGCTGACCCAAGCGGCGGTTTACAAGCGACTAGACAGGCTGGACGATGCCCGAAAGGCCGCAGCCGTGGCCTGGAGCCTGACCGCGGAAGACTTCGATCCCAGCGCCAGCCCCTTCTTCGACCGCCTGGTCAAGAGGTCCTTCTTAAGTGCAGAAGAAATCGTCAAGCACATGGCCCCGCCCAAAACCAGCGAAAACAAAGATGGCCCGGATTCTGACAGCGGAATAATTCTAACTGGTGAGTAGGAATTACTCGCCGATGCGAAACATCGCGAAGGCACCCACTCGGGGCGGGGTGCCGGCTTCTGCGCCTTCCAGGGCAGCGCAGAGATCGGCATTGGGGTTGTTGCTCGCCTGATCGCAAAGCCCCAGGTTATCCAAGGGGCCAGTGTCGCTGCCCCTAACTGCTGTGGTCAAAACCAATGCATAGCAGCGACCGGCGGTCATGTCCGTGGTGGCCTCGACTTGCATCTTCTGATTGAGTGCGTCAGCGAAATTCACTGAGATGGCTTGACTTTCCCAATCGCTGCCACATGCGGGCAAGTCCCCATCGCCGACGACCACTCCGGTGTGCATCAAATAAATTTGCTTGCTGGTGGCCGACTGCACGTCCACCGGGTCGGAGAAAAAGACCTCAATGACAGCGTCGGGCTTCACATCGGCAGCCCCGTCCACCGAGATAAAGACAACGCTCAGTGCATCCGGCACAGCCACCTCCGGGTTGCCGCAGGCTACGAGACCCAAGACAGAAAGCAGCAATAAACAGAAACCAAACCTGCGCATGTTGACCTTCACCTTAAAGGATTTCATCAGTCCACCGTCCTGAAAGCGGAGCGCACTTCAACCCCAATGGCCTCCGTGTTGTTGCCGGTCACGCTGGCTCTCACCACGATCTCATAGGCCGTGCCGGAATCCAAGCTGAGACCCGACAGGACAATGGTCGAATCCGCATCCAGGGACGAAGGCGTCAAGGTGACACCAGTCACGACACCACCGCCCACCTCCTCCAGATAAAAGGTGTCAGAGTTAACGTTGTCTTCCCCATCCCCGGTGGACACCTGATCCGAGAAGACGACAACCACTTCGGTGTTCTGCGCCACGCCAGTTTCGTCAGCACGCGGCGACAGGCTCAAGACCTTGAGCGCTTCATCCCCGACCTCGGCCACATCCACACCGCCACAAGCCGAAAACAACATCAGCAAAATCGCGAACACGATCGGTCTTCGCATATCAATTCTCCAGAAAGGTTCAGAGTTCAACGAATTGTAACGCCAGGCGGGCTCCACGGTCAAGCTGAGGACAACCTGAAATCAACTTCTGCCTCGATTCCATCCATCCATCAACTTGTGCAAATGTCGGTTTTCCCAGGCCTCGGCCCGGTCGTGGTGTATGTATACACGTTCCCGAGCCCTGAATGCCCCGGTGTGAACCCGTCGCCTACCCTGCTCAATCTCAACCCCCAACACATGATGCAGCATTTCGTGATAGACCACCCCCACCACCACGCAAGGAGGGACCCGCTTTGAATCCAATGCCGGATGAATGCGTATCAAGCCCTCGTCAAAGGAATACGACCCCAAGCGAACCGAGCGTTGTCCAGGTCGCCGCCTCGAAACGCCCCAAGTCACCGGAATGCTCACCGAGTCGTCGAAATAGGTCTTGGCCAAGGAATCCCTGATGACATCAAGATCATACCTTCGGCCCAAGCTGCTTCGCCGCCTACCTTTTGGCGTACTGCGAATGCGATGCCGGTTGCGTTCGATGAAACCGTCCAACAACAGACCTGCTTTTTTGCGATGCGGAGATCTCCGGCCTGGTCGAACATAGTCAGCCAGAGCCCGCATGACGGATTCATCGGCCTCGATGAACATGTGGTGTAGTCGCAGGACCAAGACCCCGTACTGCTCGCCTACGCTCAAGACCGTCGAGCGATTGTCGTTGAATCGAACACGGAAGGAACTATCCAGATAGGCCTGGAGACGCGCCGCGAACTGCTCCCGCAAGGCTGGTGAGTATTGAGGGTCGCCCAGCCTGGCCTGACGCACAGGCGGTGTACGAAAACTGAAAGGCAATTGCCTCATGGCATCTCGGTGGGTGTGTTTGTCTTGGGCAAGTTTGGATTATCAATTTCCGAAATGTCGCCGGGCTGCGGTCCCTGGGGGGGCGGGGTATCCTGACTCGATCCGCAGAGTCCATAAACCAGGGCCAGCATCACAAAAAGCACCATACCCGCCATGATCACATAGGTCCTTAGAGAGACATCTTCTTCTCTCAGCTCCTGGCCGATGGTCTGCGCGACCACCTCCCTGGCTTCTGCCAACACAGCCTCTTTCGAGTGGTCCGAGTGGTCCGGCTGATCCCACTCATCCGAGACCACCTGGGTGGATTCGCCATCCGGTTCGTCGGGCACGTCGGACAAATCCGGCGGAAGATCCGGCACCGCGTCCGGGTCGTCTGACAACAGCCAGTCCACCTGGTACAGCAAAAAAACACCGTCCTTGCCCTTGAGCTCTACCTGGGCCATGGCTTGCACGATATCCCGGTTGCGCGTGAGCAACTTGTAGGTGGTTTCGGAGATCAGAATTTGATCACCCTTGGCCTTGGAGCTGACCCGCGACGCCACGTTGACCGAATCGCCATAAACGTCCCCATACTCGGCGATGCCCTCTCCGCTGTTGATACCGATGCGGATGCTGATCTTGGCGTCTTCTTCCTGGCAAGCTCGATTGTACGCGTCGAGCGCCTTTTGCATGCCGATCGCCGCTTCCACCGCCTGGTCTTCGTCATCAAAAGAAGCCATGATGCCGTCGCCGATGGTCTTTACGATCGTGCCCGAATGAAGCCGAATCACGGGAAACAACAATTCGTTGTGGCGCTCGATTCGCTGGCGGCCGGCCAAATCCCCATGTTTCTCAAAAAAGGTAGTAGAGCCCACGATGTCGGAAAACAAGATGGTCGTGAACTCAACGGTGGCCCGAAGCCCAGTACTTTCCTGATCCCCAGCTGTTATCATCACCGGCTGGGATGTATCCGCTTCGCCTTCCTTCCGCATGCGACGCGAAGCACGGGAGACTTTGTCCAGGGTCTCATTCAATGCGTCCAGCAACTCGCGGCCATTGCGATAACGGCTGGATGGATTAGCGGAGATGGCGGTCAGAATGACCTGCTCCAGAACCTTGGGGACCTGTTTGTTCAACTGGCTGGGCCGCTTGGGCTTGTCGCCTCGAAAACCGGTGGTGGACTTAATCGGACCGGCAGTCTCCAGCGGACTTTTGCCCGTCACGCAACGGTACAAGATAGCGCCCAGTGAGTAAATGTCGCTAAGAATTCCGATGGACTGCCCCAAAATCAACTCGGGTGCCGTGTAATACAAAGCCTCGAAGGGTCGATTTTCGGCGACGCTTATGGCCTCCATGCCCGGACCTTTGGCCAGAGTGAAGTCCAGCATCGCCAGGCTGTCGTCATCCATGATGAACAACTTGCTGGGTTTCAGGTTGCCGTGCACCACACCCTGTTTATGGACCTGTTCGATGAGCTCGGCCGCTTGCCGCAGCCAATTGACTGCCTGCGCGATATCCCGGGCCTCACCGCTCCATCTGTCCAGCATGCTCTCCAAATTCACGCCATCAATGTAGTCCATGATCAGGTAGCGCAAGCCCTGGGACTCGTGAAGATCATGGATTCGGGCCACCCCCGGCACGCTCAACAGCCGTCCGATGCGCAGCTCGCGCTGAATACGGGACAATACCAACTCATCGGCTTGCTTGGAGATAATCTTGATGGCCACCGACTTATCCAAAAAGGGATCATGCCCAAGGTGCATCAAGCCCGTTTCACTCATACCCAGCCGACGTATGAGCGTGAACCTGCCAAGCTGTTTCTTTGAACGATCTTTCTTTCCCACTATGGTTGTTTCTCTCTGATGATTTTGCGCGTGACCTCACCGGCCCGAATCTGGACTTCCTCCGTCATAAATCCGCCGGTGGAGAAATAGATGGTCACTCGGTGTTTGCCCTCTTTCAGCGATGCATGGAATAAGGGCGTGGCCTTGCCCACATCCTTGCCATTGATCCAAACCCTTCCCCAGGGAGAAGAGTTAAGCTTCAATAAGCCCACACCCGGTGCAAACTGCGCTCCTCGATCGGCTTCTGCATCGACCACCAGCCTTGAAGTGCGCCCCCGCTCGATCTGGGTCACCTTGGTCTTGGTCTCCCCATGAGGAAAGGCCACTCGAACCTCATGTTTGCCCACCGGCAGTCGTTGCCTGAGAGGCGTCATGCCCACATGCTTGCCATCAATGGAAACCTCTGACCAAGGCCGAGTGTTGACCGCCAGCCAGCCGTAGGCCTTATCGGAGTCCGGATCGTCGGAGGCCATGGTCAGGCTTGTGGACTCATCAGGCCAAATCTCCACCGCCGCCCGCATGACCAGGCCAGTGCTGGAGCGGATGGTCAATTGGTGTTTTCCAGCGGAGAGAGGGAAGTCCACCAAAGGCGTGTCCCGACCCGAATCCTGGCCATCGATCCATACTCGCCCCACGGGTCGGGAGGTCAAAGACAGACTGCCCGTGCCGGCTTTCTCATCTTCTTTGGGCTGAACCGAAAGATCGGATGATGGCTTGGATGATTCGTCGATGGTCTCCGTCTCCGAATCGCCCAGATAAGCCAACCGAAAAACCAACTCATCAAAAGCCTTGAGCAACTCCTTCTCAGCACAACCCTCCCCCGCGGAGGCTGCGCGCATGGGCACCACCTGACCGAGGCGGTTAAGCTGAGCTGTCACTTTGCAGGTCTTGAGCATCTTGAGCACTCGGGGGGTCAAGATGCGATCGGCACCCAAGCCCTTGGCCAAG
>JAFCZJ010000066.1 GCA_019314375.1 Deltaproteobacteria bacterium
GGCTGAATCTACTGCTCCTCCTTGCATTACAGGCACATCTGAGTGCCTGGACGAAGCGGGTTGGGAAATTATGCTGAAAGTTCATCGCTTGCTTCATGGAGGCCGGTCCCCTCACCGCCCAGAGTAGTTTTGATCGTAGAAACGTTGATATTCGCCAGAGATGACGCGATCGACCCAATCGCTTCGTTCCAAATACCAGCGAATGGTCTGCTCGATGCCGGATTCGAAATCCACCTCGGGCCGCCAGGACAGTTCGTGGCGTATGCGGGTTGCGTCGATGGCGTAACGTCGATCGTGGCCAAGCCGATCGGTGATATGCTTGATCAGGCCATCGTCGATGGCCTCGTCACCGGTTATTCGGCGCAAGGAATCGATGAGCTTGCGCACCACGAAGATATTTTCCCGCTCGTTGTTGCCGCCGATGTTGTAAACCCGGCCCGGCTGACCTTGATCGATGACTTTGGCGATGGCCTTTGGCGATGGCCCGGCAATGATCATCGACATACAGCCAGTCGCGCACATGCTTGCCGTCGCCGTAGACCGGCAAGGGCTCATGGGCCTGGGCATTCCGGATCATCAAAGGGACCAGCTTTTCCGGAAACTGATAGGGCCCGTAGTTGTTGGAACAGCGCGTGGTGCAGGCCGGCAATCCGTGGGTGTGATGCGCGGCGGCCACCAGCATATCGGCGGCCGCCTTGGAGGCGGCATAGGGATTTCGCGGGGCCAAGGGCGTGTTTTCGCTGAAGGCCCCGTCAGCGGGCAGGCTGCCATAAACCTCATCGGTGGATATCTGGATGTACTTCTTGCCCGGGATCCAGGTGCCGTCGACCAACCAATGCCGCCTGCATGCGTCGACGAGGCATTGGCTACCCACGACGTTGGTCTCCAAGAAAACCCGGGCGTCGTGGATGGAGCGGTCTACGTGGGACTCGGCCGCAAAATTGATAACCACCGAGGGGGCAAGCTTTGCGAAAACGCCCTCGACTGCCTCTGTGTCCGCGATGTCGCCACGAATGAAGGAATAGCGATCAGGATAAGCCTCGTCCAGGCCCGCCAGATTCTCCAAATTGCCGGCGTAGGTCAGCTTGTCGTAGGCGATGATCCGGCAATCGGCTCGCGTCTGAAGCATCAAATGAACGAAATTGGCACCGATGAAGCCTGCGGCACCGGTCACCAGCCAGGTCACGAAAAGGCCCCCAGTTCACGCAAGTAGCGTCTTGTGGCGTCTTGCCAATCCGGCAACTCGTGGCCGATGGTCTCTTCCAGTGGATAGTTATCCAAGACAGAGCAAACCGGCCTGGCTGCTGTCTGGGGAAAAGCGTCGCTCTGCACCGGCTCCAACTCCACCTTCAAGTTGGCGTAATCCCGGATGTAATAAGCCCATTCGAATCGGCTACATGATTCAGCATTGGTCAAGTGGTACAGCCCGTATGCTCCGCTCTCCAGAATATCGATGGCTGCGGCTGCGGCATCCAGGGAATAAGTGGGCTTGGCCACCTGATCGATGACGATCTTGACCGTGTCCGCGGCCTTGGCCCAGCGCAGGACCTTGCGCACGAAGTTGTCGCCGTTCCCACCGAAAAGCCAACTCAAACGAACGACGAAGTGCCTGTTGCATAAGCTACGAACCAGATCCTCGCCCAAGAGTTTGCTCTGTCCGTAACGGTTGATGGGCTGTGGTCGATCCATGACGGTGTAGGGCTCACGTTGCTTGCCGTCAAAGACGTAGTCGGTGGAAAAATGCATCAAGCCGACGTCTTGTTCCTCCGCCACGATGGCCAGATTGCGCGGACCGATGCCATTGACCCGCATGGCCGCGTAGGGCTCTTTTTCCGCCTGGTCCACCAGGTTGTAGGCCGCACAATTGAGAATGAAATCGGGACCGTATTCACCCACCACCCGTCGCACATCCGGCAGGCATGCGATGTCCAGTTCGGAAAAATCCGTGGGCAAATAATCCAGACCACGTGCCTTGCAAGTCCTGATCAGATCCTGGCCAAGCTGCCCAAGAGCACCCGTAATCAACAATTTCATGCCTTCTCCTCGCCGATGCGAAAGCCCAACTTTTCCAAGGTGGGCAAAACCGCGTCCTTGTCGCTCAATAGGGGCTTTTGCCCCTTTTCCAAGGGCCAGCGAATGCCGATTTGTGGGTCGTCATAGATGAGGCCCGCCTCGTCTTCGGGATGATAATACGCCGAGCACTTGTAGGCCAACTCCACCGAGTCGCTCAAGGCCAAAAACCCATGGGCGAATCCGGCCGGGATGAAAAACATCCGATGGCCTTCGGCGTCCAGTTCCACCCCATGCCACTTTCCGTAAGTGGGGGATCCGGCCCTCAGGTCCACGGCCACATCGAAAACCTTGCCCGCGAGCACCCGCACCAATTTCGCCTGAGGGTGTTGCCGCTGGAAGTGCAGACCACGCAAAGTACCGCGCAGCGAACGAGAATGATTGTCCTGCACAAAGATTTCCTGGATACCCAGTTCGGCGAAGTCTCGGCCGCTATAGGTCTCTTTGAAGAACCCCCGTGCATCCCCATAGACCTTGGGCTCGACAATTTTCAAATCAGAAATGGAGGTGTCTATACACGAAAAATTCAAGGCCTGCCCTCCGAAGCCATGTCGACCAGGTATTGGCCGTATTCCGTAGCCCGATGCGCCTCGGCCAAGCGGCTCAACTGCTCCGTGTCGATGAAACCCATGCGCCAGGCGATCTCTTCGATGCAGGCCACGTAATAGCCCTGCCGGTTCTGGATTGCCGCGACGAAATTGGACGCGTCCAAAAGTCCCTCACAGGTACCGGTGTCCAACCAGGCCATGCCACGACCCAAAAGCTCCACCCGAAGCTTGCCTTCCTGCATATAGCGCCGGTTCAAATCGGTGATCTCCAACTCACCCCGCGGCGAGGGTTTCAAGGCGCGCGCCATGTCCACAACGCGCCGATCGTAAAAATACAGCCCCGGTATCGCCCAGTGACTACGGGGCTTTTCGGGTTTTTCTTCCAAGGACAGCGCTTTGCCATCTGAATCCACTTCAACGACGCCGAACTCTCTTGCGTCTTTGACGTAATATCCAAAAACCATGGCCCCGTCGTCGACCGCGGCACCACGGCGCAAAATCTCGGTCAGGCGCTGTCCATAAAAAATGTTGTCACCCAAAATCAACGCAACTTCTTCGCCGTCGATGAAGTCGGCACCCACGAGGAAGGCATCGGCCAAACCTCGAGGCCGCTCTTGGGCTTGATAGGAAAACGACAGCCCCACCTGCTCGCCCGTACCCAACAAGGTCTCGTAGACCGGCAGGTCCCTGGGGGTTGAGATGATCAAAATCTCCCGGATGCCGGCTAGCATGAGCACGGACAAGGGGTAGTAAATCATGGGCTTGTCGTAAATGGGCAGAAGCTGCTTGGACACGGACTTGGTCATGGGATGCAATCGCGTGCCCAGACCGCCCGCCAAAATGATGCCCTTCATACCGTACCTCCTCTTGGGACTATTCCAGCTCTTCCTGCTCATCCAAGCGAATTTGATCCCTCGTTTTATTCAGAACTTGAGGACCCGTCAACCAGGGAACCAAAGCCACTGGCCCAAGCTCCCCCCCAGGCTGCCCAGGACCAGGGCTAGCCAAGGACGAACAGCTGAGTCCTTCCAGGGGGATTTTCCCAAAACAAAATATGTCGAGAGAGTCAAAGCCGCGACAATGGCCATCACCGGCAGGAAATCCAATCGACCCGGAAGCATGCTGGCTGTCGAGCGATAGGCCAAGATGGCCTGACTGGCACCAACCACTAAGGCCATGGCGGCCAAGGCCAAACCCATCACGGGCAGCAGGTCCCCACCCCATGAGCCCTCCGCTCTATCCTCTTCCTTTGCGACTGCCGACGAGAGACTCGCGCCCATGGTGAACAAGAGGGCAAACACCACTTCGCCGTCCCAAAAAGGATCATGAAAAAGCCCGACCAAAAGAAAAGCCCCCACCCCGGCCATGGAACCATGCACGAAGCCTCGAAGCCAGGGCTCGTCATCCGGCATGCTCCGCAATCGCCGGCGAGCCGCCCGAAAGTAGGCGAAAAATATCCAAACAAAAGCCAAGAGGCCCAAAAATCCACACTCGGCCATGACGCTCAGCACCAAATTGTGTGCCCAGGCGATGGTGCCGGGAAAACGCCGGTTGCCCACTTGCTGCCTGCGAGACTCGACGATGGGGCCTGAGTCCCGCTGGAAGTTCCCGTAACCAATACCCGTCAAGGGCCTGAGACTGGACAGATCCTGAGCCGCATGCCAAATCGTCAAGCGCCCCCAATCGTGCTTGCCCGCAAAGCTGTGCCGCAGACGGTCGGGCAAATGAGGCCCCAAGATGGCACCTGCCAAAATCAGCAGCACCAAGCCCCCAGCCAAAACACCCCAACGCAAGCGGCCACCCGGAAGTCTGGCCAAAATCAGACCGCCGATGGCCAAGGCAAGCACCAAGGGAGCTGCCCGGGTCCACGTAGAAGCCAGGCCCGCCAGCAGCATGATGAGCAGCAAAAAATGACCCAGTCGCCAGCGCCAGCCCAAGGGCCTGAGCAGCCAGGCAGAGACCCAGGCAATGGGAAAAATCAATACATGGGCCAGGGTCAAACGGCTGAAGAAGAGGCCCACGGCCCCGAAGAAGCCCGGCACGCCAGGAGCAGGTCCTATTGCCTGCTTCACTTGCGGATGCAAAACAGCGCTGAAAGGGTCCAATCCCGAGAGGCTTTGCACCAAGGCCAAGACGCTAACAAGAACCGCGGCACCCACAAACCCCGCCAGAGCCCAGCGCAGGAGCCGAGGCGTAGTCAGACCGAAATGAGCAACGAAAAAGGCCGACAGGACCCACCAGGAAGTCGCCGTCAGCAGACTGGCCGGTGGGCTCGGGGCGAGAATCAAGGACAAGGCGATCGCAAGCAACCAAGCCACGAAGGGCCTGTCCAAAGCCGTGCCCGGCCAAGTAAGGCGCAGGGCCAATATCCCCAGCAAAAGACTGCTCCCCAAAATCACCGCGACTTGCATGCCGAACAAAGAGGTCGAAAGAGACCAGGCCAGAAGCACGGCACTCCAGGCCAAGGGCGCATCGAGGCGAATTTGTCTTAAACCCTTCACCGCCGACTCCAAAGGCTTGAGAACCAAGTGGCGAGGGCCGCCATGGCAAAGAAAATGCAAACCGCCCAGGCCCCCCATGCGGGCGATAGCAAATCCCCGGACACCGAGAAACGACATACAGCCAACAAACCAAAAGCCAGACTCACGAGGCCTGCTGACTCCAGCAGGGCCATGGCCAAGCTGCGCCGGCGGGCTGGCGACACCCACAAAGGAAACATGACAAACACCAACAAGGCCGCCAAGATTGGATAGGACCAACGCATGTGCCAGGCCAGTATCCACTCGGCCGGATCCAATCCTCGACTCAGCAAGGCTTGGGCCGTGGCCTCAAGCTCTGCCAGACTCTTTTCCGCAGGGCGGCCGGATAGATCCTGAAAACGATCGGGCCCCACCGCCCAATCCAATTTCAACTCTTTGTGGACCTTGAAGCGGGAGCCCTCAGGAGAAAAATCTCGTTCCTGAATCGAGTACCCATACCAGGCCCCCTCAGAATCGCGCCAGCGCACCTTGCCGATGTCCCAACGGCGTTTCAGATGAAAGGCCTCATCCAAGTCCAAGACAGTCACCGCCCGCATCCGCTTGCCGTCCACCGTGCGGGGACCCAGTCGAATCAATCGATTCTCGCCCGCCGCGAACCACAAGTGGGTGCGGAAAAAACGCCAACTCGAGTCGAGCCGGCCCAAGGAGCCTTGCATCAAGGATTCCATGTTCCGGGTGGCGGGTGGCACCGCCCATTGACTCAAGGCCATCATGGCGACCGCCACCAAAAAGACCAACATGGCCACGGGTCGCAACAGACGTCCCGGGCCCAGGCCCGCCGCTGCAAGGGCACGCAACTCGAGATGGCGACCCAGCTGGGCGAAAGCAGTACCCGCCCCCACCACGAGGGCCACCGGGAGCAGCTGCAGTATCAAGGCCGGCACCTTGGTCGCATAGAACTGCATCACGATGACCAGACCAGCGCCCCCATCCAACAATCGACCCACCGATTCCAACAGATCAACCAAGAGAAACAAGCCCACCAAACCCACAAGGGCCAGGAGGAGATTGCGGCCCACCAGGCTCAACAACATGCGGTCGGCCGTCACGCCCGCCCCCTTTTGCCCCAGAGTCCCGCAAGGGCAAGCAACCCCAGTAAAAGTCCGTTGGGAAGCCATGCCGCAATGCAAGGCGATATCCATCCAGGCTTCACCAGGCCGTCCCCTAAGCGCATGAGCAGGTAATACGACAGCACCACCGCCACCGAAACCAAAAGAGTCCCGCGACGTGTTTGCAATCGACCGGAGAGGCCCAGAAACAAAGCAAGCCAGGCAAAAACTATACTCGCCATGGGAAAAGCGATGCGGCGATGCCAGGCCGACGCCAAACGACGACCCGTCTCGCCAGAAGCCTCGCTTGCTCGCAAGGCCAACTGTTGTAAATTGAGCCGATCCAAGGCAGGCAAAGATCGAGTGCGGTCGTGGATCAGCCGTTCAATATTCAGCCCCATCTCCGCTCGAGCAAAACGCAAATGGGTATACTGACCTCGTTTCGCCCGAACATGGACTTCACCATCGGAGAGCCTCAAGACCAAACCCTGGCCTCCGGCGTCGGGCATCACTTCTGCATGCTTGGCCAACAACAGCCGTTTGGGCTTGCCGGGACGTCGGTCATCGATCATCAAGCCGCGAAAATGTCCCGCGGGCCCATCTGATGCCCGTGGATAAATAACAACCTTGGGAATCTCTTCAAAGAAGCGCCCAGCTTGCAAGGAGGCCACCACGTGCTGCTTGGCCAAACGGACCAAACTGTGGTGCAAGCCGTCAGCGGCGGACGGTGCCAACCAAGCACTGAGGATCAAAGCCAAAATAGAAGCCATGCCACCCAGCAACAGGGGCATCGTCGCGAGCCGCAAGCGGGAGCAGCCGGCCGCGGCCAAGGCCACCAACTCGCCGTCTTCCACCATGCGCGCGAAACCCATGAGGATGCCGGCCAAAACCGAGACAGGCAAAATCCACACGGCAAACATGGGCAAAAAGCTCAGAGCAATCCAGCTCAAGTCGGCGGCCGAGAGTCCGGCGCCGAAGGTCACCTCCCCCAGTTTCAAAAGCTGCACCACCATAAACAAGAGAAGCAAGGAGCACAAAGCGACCAAACAAGGCCCCAGTATCTGTCTCAGAATATATCGCTGCAGAAGCAAGGGCCGGACCGCGACTCAGACTACAGGCTTTCTTGCAGGATGGCGTCTTTGGCCTCCACCTTGGACGCCAGTTCCTTGCGATACGCCGAAATACGCTCCGCGATCTCTGGGTCAGTGACAGCCAGGATAGAAGCCGCCAGCAGGCCAGCGTTGTAGCTTCCAGCGGGACCGATGCCCACCGTGGCCACCGGGATGCCGCGAGGCATCTGAATGGTGGAGAAAAGCGCATCGGCACCCGCCATGTATCCGGAGACCAAAGGCACGCCGATGACAGGCAAAACGGTGTGGGATGCAACCACCCCGGCCAGATGGGCAGCCATGCCGGCACCCGCGATGATCACGCCGAAGCCCCGCTCACGGGCACCTTGAGCCAACTTGGCCACCCTGTCAGGCGTGCGATGAGCCGAGGCCACATGCATGGCGAAGGTGATGCCCATGCGGTCCAAGGCCTCGGCGGCCTCACGCATGGAAGGAAGGTCCGAATCTGAACCCATCAGAATCAACACTTGCTTGTGATCTTTATCCACGCTCATGTCCTCCTCGTTAGGGCCCGATGGGCGATATCCCGCCTGAAAAAAGCCCCATCAAAATGAATGCGATCAACGGCTCCATAGCTGCGCTCAACCGCGACGGCCACATCTACGCCCAAGCCACATACACCCAGCACCCGACCACCCGAAGTGAGATGACGACCGGCTTCAAATCGAGTACCTGCATGAAAAACCACGGATTGCGCCAGGGCACCGGCCGCTTCCAGGCCCTCGATGGGAACATCCCGGGTCACAGGCCCCGGATATCCCTCAGAGGCCATGACCACACAAACGCAGGCGTCCTCGGACCAATCCAACTCGACCTTTTTCAAATCGCCGCCCATACCTGCCACGGCGGCCAGCGCTGGCACCAGATCCGACCGCAGCCTGGGCAAGAGAGCCTGGGTCTCCGGATCACCAAAGCGCACGTTGTACTCCAAGACCTTCAACTCCGCGCCGTCAATCATCAGGCCGGCATAAAGAATCCCTGAAAAATGTCGGCCGTCCTTGCGCATGCCCTCAACGACAGGCCGAAACACTTCTTCTACGACTCGTGCCTCCAATTCTTGCGATAAAACCGGGGCCGGCGAGTAAGCGCCCATGCCGCCCGTATTCGGTCCCCGGTCCCCATCCAAAAGTCTTTTGTGATCTTGCGAGGAGGCCAAAAGACGAATGTTCCGTCCATCGGTTAAAGCGATGCAGGATGCTTCTTCGCCCTCCAGGAACTCTTCGATCACCACGCTGGCACCGGCCTCTCCGAAGGCCCGTTCCTGCATGATGCGCTGGATGGCCGCCAAGGCCTCCGCTGTGTCCCTGCAGGGAAAAACACCTTTGCCCGCGGCCAAACCATCGGCCTTGACCACAAGAGGTCGCCGGTTTGCCTCAAGAAAAGCCACGGCGCTTTGGTGATCGGTAAAAACCTGAAAATCAGCCGTCGGGATGCCGTGCCGCCTCATAAATAACTTAGCGAAAACTTTGCTGCCCTCCAGCGCGGCGGCATCTGCGTCCGGCCCGACGGCGGCGATGCCGGCCGCCCGAAAAGCGCCGGCCAAACCATTCACCAGATGTGCCTCGGGACCAATGACCACCAAATCCACCCCTTCGGCCCTGGCCAGCTCCAACCATTCCGCCTGCGTCCCAGGCTCTTTGAGGCAGCGCACTTTGGGCTCAGCCTTCAAGCCCCCATTGCCGGGAACACAGAGGACCTCCTCCACCATTTCCGACTGCCTGATCTTCCAAGCCAAGGCGTGCTCACGACCGCCTGAACCGATGAGCATGATGCGCATGGGCAAAGCCCCCATTTCATTTCTTCAGTTTGAATAAGAGCTTCTTTGTGCGCAGGCTGTGGTTGTCACCCTCATATACCCGATGCAGAAGATCCATCCCCTTTTTCTTGGTCTTCTTCCTTTTCAGATACAACTCGGCCAGCAAGAACTTGGCCTCCAAATCGCCGAGATCGGCCTTGATCACATTGTTCAACAGACGTTTGGCTTTTTTGACCTTGCCCATGTTCGAATAAGCCTTCGCCAACAGACGGGTCGTCACAGACTTCAGGGCATCGCCCTCATGGGCTCTTTCAAGGAACTTAGCGGCCTTGGCGGACCGTCCCCGGTCAAGCGACAGAACCCCCAGGTAAAGATTGGTCGCCACGTTCTCCGGATCCCTGGCCAAAGCCTCCGCAAGCCGCCCGCGAGCCTCCGACTCTCTCCCTGCACGCCACAACACCACCCCGGCAAGGGTCAAAGCCATGGGATCATCCGAATGTTCTTCCAGTGCTCGGTTGATACGAACGACGGAGTCCGCCAAAAAAGCCCTCCCATCAAAAACGTCTCTGATCTCTCGGTGGTCCCGTTCATAGAAAGGAGACACATCGGTCGCTTTCCTAAACCATGTGTACGAACGATTCACATTGTCCAAATCCAAATTCAATACCGCAAGAATCAAATACAAGTCGATATCCTTGGGCGCCATCTCCTGGGCCCGCTTAATATTTCGCATAGCGGACTCGTAGTTAGGCACCAGGCCTTCGGCGATGCCCAGCCAAGCCAACACCCGCGGTTCGCCTGGCATATGGGAACGCATCTCCCGCATGTGCCCGATGGCCTCACCGATTTTCCCCGTTTCAATCTCGAGCACGCCTCGGATATAGAGGGCGCTGATCTGCATTGGGTCCTTCTTCAAAGCTTCTTCCGCTGTCAGCAATGCCTTCTTCCGTCGCCCCATCAAGCGCAGACACGATGCCCGCTCCGCCAGCACCCTGGCCATCTGGACATCGGGCAATTCGCTGTTGGCTTTCGCAAACGCCCGAAGCAGGCCCTCGACATCTTTTGCCTTATTGAAAACCTGACTCTTAATGCGGGCCAAGGCAATGACCGCATCCACCTGATCAGGCTCGGTGCCCAAGATGGTCTCCTGAATACGAATGGCGTTTTTGAAGTCGCCAACCGCCATGTAGACCCGGGCTACCGCCTTGAGGGACTGAAACTGCCCTGGATCACGCTCAAGCCGTTTTTGAAAAAGAGCCAAGGCATCATGGAAACGCCCGAGCCGGATATTGGCCTCTCCCAGCATTCGGTAGGCCATATTCAGCTTGGTGTCACCCTCCATGGCCTTGGTAAAAAGCTCCAGCGATTTATCCGTGTTGCTCTCGATATAGGTCATGCCCAGCACAAGCTGTGTCTCGGGATCGTCCGGCATCTGGACGTAAACTTCGCCCGCCACCAATTGAGCATCCTGATGCCGCCCCAGGCTTTCCAACAGAAAAGCTCGAGATCTTTTCAGCGCCGGCGAATCAGGCGAGCGCTCCAAAGCGAAGTCGATCAGATCCAGCGCCATTTTGCGACTGTTTACCTCATTGCTGCCCATGTCCAAAAGGGCCCGATTCTGCACCCAGCCCCCGAGGGCTTCCATGTTGGAGGGTTCCAGCAGAATGGCGGTTTTGTATAGACGATCGGCCTCCATGTAGCCAATGCGCTCATCTCGTGCCATCAGCTTATGGGCTTTCCTGATCAATTCATTCACTTTTCCACTTGGGTTGGGGATCTCGGCCGAAAAAGAGTCCAAGGTATCCTCAAGCGACGTATTGACCACCTCCTCCACCCGGTTTTCCCAATAAATGAAATAAAAAGCCGCGCCACCGCCCAGCAAAAGAAGAAAAAACACGATGATCACATTGCGCAAAACGTGAGACTCAGGTGCCATGCGAAATTCCGGCTGCAAGGACTCCCCGGGCCGCCGAAAGAAAATGGCAAACTCAGGATAACTTGAAATCAAACGGAACTCGCCATCCTTTCGAGCCAGGCGATCTGAGGCCTCTACCTCTCCGCCCTTAAATTTTTCCTTGACCTCATCGAGGCTCAAGGGCCCGAGTATGACTCCGTCGAGTTTCTGGACTCGCCATTCGCGCTCATCGTCATAATTGATCGCCTTGGGCCCGAGCATTTGCTCGCAAGTGTCGCACAAGCCAGATGGGCCGCCTCCTTCCTCCAAGGCTCGACCACAACGGGAACAACGCTTGCCTGAGCCCACCTGCTTGGCTTCGACTTGGGGACGGGTGCTCACCCGTCTGCTCATCAAGTCCAAATCCTCCCCATGAGGCGCTTCGTCAGGGGCACCAATGCCAAACACGCCGGCCTGTTCCTCCCGCGATGGAGCCGAAAAAGATTCGTCAAAACCCGGCCCGCTGGACAGGTTATCAGAAGCAATCACGTCGGGAGCCGGAGCCGCGGATCCATCCATCAGCCCCGCAAAGGGATCTTCTTCCCCCGGGGAGGGCTGGGTGATGGCGGCAAATGGGTCGTCCGAGCTCAAATCAGCAAAGGGATCACCGGCCGGTGCCTGGGCCGGTGCCTGGGCCGGTGCCTGGGGTGGTGCCTGGGGTGGTGCCTGGGGTGGTGCCTGGGGTGGTGCCGTCGACAATCCAGCGAAGGGATCCGCCTGCCCGCCAAGATCCTCTTCCGGCTTGTGTACGACCTGAACGTCACCGCAAGCGGGACACTGAGCCTTGACTCCACCTCGGCTCAAATGAGTGTCATCAATGTTGTAGACAGCCTTGCATGCTCCGCATGTTATCTTCATAGTGACTCCTATTCCCTGACTATACCTTCCCACCCAGGGAAAGTTCATCGATGACTTGCATTACCATACCCAGTTCATCGACTCTTTCTATTATCTCACTCTGTCGCGGCGCGCCGCCGAGATGAAGAAGAGCACTCACGCCACAATTGGCCAGAATGTCCACATCCTCAGCAAAACGAAAAGAGCTATCGCAGGCCACGGCCTTTCGTCCAACTGCCGCAACAAGCCTCGGCTTGACCGCCACAATCGCCTCCCGCAAACTCGTCTGGGCCCAGGCCGCGGCCACCAGGCGATTTGGTTCCGACGCAACAAGAGCCAAACCAGGCAACTGACGCACCAAACGCCAAGCCAAAGCCAAGGCTTCAAGCTCATCAGGTTCGGCCGGTCTCCGGCTAAGCAGTTCCACCTCTGGATCACATCCCCCACCCGACCAACCCAACATCATGCCCCAACGTGTAGAACGACAAGCCATGGTCGAAGGCGCAACCTCATCCATGGGCGTTTGCAACAAACGAATACGGGTTCTTCCAAGTTCCGCCCTGGCTTCAGCAGAAAAAGCCGGTGCCACCACGGCCTCGATGAAGGCCGCGGCCAGAGCCTTCGCCAAAGCAGAATCGACTTCCCGGTTCAAACCAACCACCGAACCAAAAGCACCTCGAGGATCAGATCGCCGGGCGTGGGAAAATCCGTCGCCCATACCCATGTCCTCAGTGACACGCTCGAAACCACACAAACCACCATGGTGAGCCAAGAGAATCGCTGGCGATTCCATGCCCGAAAGACAACCGACCGCGAGGTCGGCATCCATCAACACCCGAGGCGTGACCGGTGGGCCCGAATGCTGAACCAGCTCCTGGCTTTGCTCCGTCTTGGCTGCGTAAAGACCGAAACGCCAGCCTCCCTTTCCCCTCATCTCAACTTCATCAGAACGCCTGGTTTGCACAACCCAACTTTCGGGTGCCCCCTCATCAAGCCCACGCTGCCAGCCGGGCGTCAAACTGGAGTCCAAGCGACCCACCATCATGAGAGCCTTGGCCGCCATACGCTCGCTGAAAGGCAAATCAAAACCCGCCCCTTCGTCCCAGCGATTCAGCACCTCCCCCAGGTCATCAAGATCGCAGACCGGGAGCACCCAACGATGATTCCATGCAGCCGCCCGCAACAACAAAGCCGCAGCCAGATCTTCAGGATTCGGGGCATCGAAGTCGATGCTCTCAGGCAAATCCATCACCAGTACATCAATCCGCCGAAGCCCCTGAAGCTCAAGCCTTTCGCGATGGGCCGAATCCCCCCAGCGACCCAGCAAAGCCCCCTGGATGCGCGGGTGCAATAACTCAAGCACAGCATCATCCTCTGAGCCTCCTGTCGCGGCATACGCGGGCGGCCTCGCCAAGGGGACCCCGGCATCCGTCAGGACCCGTGCGGTCTCCCCGAAGGCCATCAATTCCTGACCTCGGGCCACCCAGTCCTTGCCAAGGGACACCAAGGCCGTCGGCTGGCAGCTATGCACAAGGCATCGACCCATGATCACCAATTCCACACAGGGCCCTAAAACATCGACCCTAAAACATCGACCCTGAAACTTCGGCCCTAAAACGTCTACTCTGCTTACAAGAACCAGTTAATCTACCCTGATTCTCCAACTCAGGCGAGCAAATCCTTCAAATCCGATTGCCCATCAAGTTCGAGCAGCTTTTGCAGTCCAGCCGCCTCCACCTGACGAATTCTCTCCCTGGTGAGATTCAAAATTTCACCAACCTCCTCCAGAGTCATACCACCCCGCTCCGCCACGTCCAATGCGCAGGTCTCCTGAAGCTCCCAGACTTCCATGTCTGGGAAATTCAGCTTGATGGAGCCCGTCTCCGGATTAACGTCCAGGTACAGATGATGTTTGCAGGACACAAACAAACAAGGCCGCTGGGTGTTCAGGCACTCGCTTCTGGTCCTGGGGCGAATCTCCTGCGCCAAGCTCAACAATTCGGGATCGACATGCAGATTCTTTCTCTCGCGCACCATCTGCTTTCGGGCGATGGTCTTGGACCTGCGCTTTCCCTTCGTCTTCTCTTCGATGGCCTGCCTCATGATTTCCCTCCTCACTCTTCTTCTTGGATGTTGGAAACTGCGACCGTGACTTGACTACTTAATCTTTCAATGCGGCCCATCAATATGCGGGCCGCCTTGCGAACCTTATCCGCCTCCCTGCCCAGGGCCTTCGCATCCTGTCCGGCAGCTACCAGACGCAGTAAGCGATCATCAAGACCCCGCATCAATCCTTCCATCGCCTCGGACAGTTGCTCCACGTCGTTCTGCGGAGACACAAACCCATCCAGGATCTCCTCAAGTGTCCTCCCCTCATTCATCAAACGCTTAATCAGGTTGATTCTTCGAACGACTACGATCGGATAGACACCACGAGATCCGCGATGCTTCCCCTTCCGCCCCACCCGCTTTGATGTCGGCAGGAGCCCAAGCTGCACGTACTTGCGAAAAGTAGCCTCGGACAACTTGATGCCACGCTCCTGAAACAAGGAAATAACCTGCTGAGCGCTCACCCCATCAGGGAAAACACCCTCGACCTCCGCCAACTCGGCGGCATCGAACAACCCTTGATTTGTCGGTTCATGGAACATATTTTGAATATATTCTTCTCATTGTTTTATTCTTACGTTTGTCTTTTCACCTTCTGCTTTTCTCATTTGTGGTCTCTGTGTAATATTTTGAATGTATCTTGTCAAGTGAAATCGACAGGGGGGGGGGGGGAAATGACACCCCTGTCAGGGTCCTTGGCAGGCAGGTTGGCAGAGGTTATGATTCGTCAAGGAGCCAAGCCATGAACCAAATTTTCACCCTGTCTCTGACCCTCTGTATGGCGATAAGTTTTTTAGGCTGCGATGAATTTGACGCCAAGAAGCCCCCACCCGTGCTGGTTTCGCCAATGGAGAGGCCCAAGCCGAAGCCTGCCGCCCAAACAGATACCGTCAAGAAGCAGGCCGCAAAGCCCATAAAAGACATGGATCCGGATTTGGGCTTGCCAGAAAGTGTAGCGATTCCTGGACCGAGCAAACCAGCCACGAAAGAAGCATTCGCCTTACTCAAGGCCGCAGCACGGGGAGACTACAAACAGACGGTCAAGCTGTGTCCGCTCTCCTGTGATCCCAACATCGCAGACGAGAAGGGCAATACGCCCCTGCACCTCGCCGCCGTCGGTGGCCACCGCAAAGTGGTGGCCTATCTGCTCAAACGTCGGGCCAGGGTCCAATACGAAAACAATGAAGGCGACAGAGCCTTACTTTTGGCGGCAGCCGAAGGTCATGCCAAGGTGGTCAAGGCCTTGCTCAAGGCGGGAGCCGTCATAGACAGCCGAGACAAACGGGGGCACACACCCCTGCATGTGGCCGCCATGGAGGGAAAGACCCAAGTGGTGGGCATTTTGATAGCGCATGGAGCGAATATCGAAAAGCGATCCAGAAAAGGCCGCACCCCGCTGATGGAGGCCCTGGGTGGACTAAACGGCCCGACGGCTAGGCTTTTGCTCAACCAGGGTGCCAACCCCAACGCACGGGACAATCGAAGCAGTTCGGTTTTGCAGTTGGCCATAACCAATACAGACGCGGCCACGGTCAAACTCGCCTTGGAAAAAGGAGCCAAGGTTGATCAGATGGCACATGGCAAGCCACCTTTAATCTATGCCGCAGCCGATAGTGATCTGGACATGGTCCGCATGCTGCTCGATCGTGGTGCCAACATCGACAGCCGCGCTCAGGATGGTACTACCGCCCTGCACGTCGCCTGCATAAACTCCAGCACCTCCTTGAGCAAGTTGCTCCTAAAGCGGGGGGCCGATATAAACCCTCAAAACAACGATGGGTCCACACCATTGGACTACGCACAGGCGGGTCACCATAAAAACAAGGCCCTGCTGCGCTTGTTGAAAAAAAATGGAGCCAAGGGCGGCCAGCACCACTAGCCGCCTCATCTCAAATCAATTGTCCTGCGCGTTCGCTTGCCGGGCCGTATTTGCACCTTGACCATGCGCCGGCGTTTCATGCTGGCATTCTTCAACAAAAGACGATGGGTTCCAGTTGGCAGCCGGTGTTTCTCTAAAGGCGTCTCCCCGAGCAATCGGCCTTTGAGAAAAACCTGGGCCCAGGGGATGCAGTTCAAATCCAAATAACCATAAGATAGAACCTTGGGCTTTTTGGCTTCCGTCGTCATGCCTGCATCAGAGCTGCCTGCGTCCCGCAAGTCCCCTGCCATTCCATCGTCTCCATCCAGCCCATCCATCCCATCCATCCCATCCAGCCCGTCCATCCCGTCCAAGCCCTGACCCCCATCGACGGCTGTCCCCGCATCAGCCAAGGGAGTAGCGGATTCATGAACGGGCGTGGAGCCAGCGAAGCCGAACCACAAACCCAAAAACCCTGCCAAAAACAGGAAGCCCAATAAGCCGAAACGAATAGGCCAAGAGCCGAGCAGGGAATTATCTGCCCCCGAGACTTCTTCTTTGAGGGTCGACTCCTCGGTGTCTGAGGAAACAAACTCCGGCTGACTCGGCGGCGCGCCCGGCGAGGCAGGCATCTCCGCTGTTTGGCGGCCTCCCCCTTTTTGCTCCACCGACCGAAGCAAGTTGATCAAGGTCGCGGCCCTGTCTACGCCGGGCTGCTTGATGAGAGCGCCTCCCAGTTGTCGAGCCAGGGCCGAGGCGGAAGCCACCCGCTGGTCGGGATCTCGCTCGAGGGCCGCCATGACCAGGTCATCCACCTCCGGCGGTACGTCTGGGTTATAGGCGGAAGGTGGACGGATGGACATGCTCTTGATGTGTTCGATGATCCGCATGTCATTCGAGCCAGCGAACAGACGCTGCCCCGTCAGGCTCTCCCAGATGACGCTGCCCAGGCTGAACAGATCGCTGCGCGGATCCAGATCCTCTCCCATGGCCTGTTCCGGCGACATATAAGCGGTCTTTCCGCGAATCATGCCTGTCTCCGTCACGCCTGCCGCCGTGGCCATCTTGGCGATGCCGAAGTCCGAAATTTTCACCTCCCCCGCTCGCGAAACGAGGATGTTGTGAGGGCTGATGTCGCGATGGATGATGGCATCGGTCGACGAACCCATTTCCCCATGGGCGAAGGCCAAGCCCTGACAAACCTCCACGCCGATGAGCAGGGCCTCGACCACCCGCATCGGCCTGTCCTGCTCTCGGCAGAGTATCTGCAATTTGCGCAGGTCCAATCCATCCACCAACTCCATGGCAATGTAATGGCGTCCATCGACCTGGTCGAATTCCTGAATGCGCACGATGTTGCCGTGATCCAAGCGAGCTGCCAGGGTCGCCTCACGAATGAACAAACGCACAAATTCGGGTTCTTCGGAGAAGTGAGCCAAAATGAGCTTGAGAGCGATGTCTTTGGAGAAACCCGCAGGGCCGGTCAGGCGGGCATGAAAGACCTCAGCCATGCCGCCGCCACCAAGCCTTCGAATCAGTTCGAATTTCCCAAATCTGCCGTGCTCTGCCATGGACCCCAGGCTCCCTCAAGTGTCGATGGCATATCAGCTGGAGGATGAAAATCCAAGAGGAAGAGAAAAGAGATCTAACGCAGCTCTTTCAAGCCCTGACGGGCGGCGTCGGCCCAGCCCGATTTCTCGTCCAGCTTCAGGTAGGCCAGGTAGTGGTTTCGCGCCACGTTGCCTTTGTTGCGACCCTGCATCAGGCGGGCCATATTGAAGTGGGCATCCGCGAAGGCAGGATGGCGCTTGAGCACCTCAGCCAGCAATCGTTCGCCTTTTGCCTCGTCCCCATCCACCAGACATGCCACGGCCAGATTGTTCTTGACCTCGGGCGAGTCCTTTAGTTTTAACGCAGCCTCAAAGGCTTCGCGAGCCAAAGAGACCTGCCCCAGGGCCAAGTGAGCTGCCCCCAGGTTGACCTGCCCACGTTGATAAGCTGGATTGAGACGGGTGAGAAATTCGAAGAGACCAACAGCCTCCACCATGTAGGCAATCTCGGGGACAAACTTCTTGCCGGCAACAGAGCGCACCCGAATCTTGGGGATACGAGTGCGGGGATCGACGTCGGTGGAAATTTTGTAAGCATGTTCAGGCGCGAAGCGGGTCATGGCCCAGCGATACTTGGCCACTCCCAGGTTGTTGCGAGCCTGAACGTTGTGGGGAAACAGCCCCAAGAACACCTCCAGATGTCGTACGGCGTCTTTATTCTGATGCTTACTCAGCGCATCCAAACCCATATCAAAATGGCGCGCCTTGGAGCGCAAGCCCAACAAATACTCCTTCATTTGTTCGCCCCGCTCGGCATGGGTGGGATGGTCCATCCCCTCGGGCACTTCATGTCCTGTTGCCAACATCCGCTGGTGAAAGCGATAAGCCGCCGAGGGGTCGAATCCTGCTCGCAAGGCGAACAAAGCGCCGATCTTGTCCGCCTCGAACTCGTGTTTGCGCGTCATGCCCTTCATCAGGGTGTTGAGCGACCGGACGTTCAGCGAGCGGCCCTCCATGAGTTGCTGAGCCCCACCGACCAGGTCCAACATGCCCAAGCCATGGCGTCGATCCACATGCACCACTTCATGTCCGATGACGAAGGCCAAGGCATCATCTGAATCGGCCAATTCCCGCCGAACGAAATCGATCAGGCCCTTGTATATAAAAATCGTACCCCCGGTGAAACTCAAGGCGTTGATGCCGTCCACGTCGAGCACTCGCACTTTGTAAGGCATGGTGCCAGGCAAACGCTCGGAGTGCTGACTGATGCGTTGCAATATCTTGTTCAGCCGAATGACGAGCTTGGCATCCTGAACCAAACCGAAGCGTTTTTCCATGTGCTCGGTCAGCTTGTTGCCCAGGGCCATCTCGGAAGCTGCATCGATGACTTCCCCTTCATTCAAGGCAAAAACCTTACCGGTCAGAAGCTGCAACTTGGACTTGGCCCTGCGGGACAAAGCGGAGCGAGGCGCCAAGGTGCAAACCTTCTTAAATGCCTGATGCGTCTTTGTCATCAGGTCCTCGCGGGTCATTCCTTTGGGCGGTTTTCGGGCATTCTGCAGTTCCATGTATACCAAGCCCAGGTGATAGTAGGGCTCGGCAAATTCGGGATCGATGCGAATGGCGGCCATCAGATGCTCAACGGCCTCTTCGAGTTCGTCGTCTTCAAACTTAAATATACCCAAGGCCAAACGAGCATCTTTGATATCCGGTGCTTTCTCCCAGGCCTCGGCGGCCTGCTCGATCTGGCCGATCACCGGACTCGCCAGGGCCAGCCCTCGCAAATGATGGGCCTCTTGCAAGTCAGGTTTTTCCTTGATGATTCGAGCCAAGGTCTCGGCCGCCAGGCGGAATTTGCCTTCAGCCATAGCGGTTTTTGCATCCGACATCCACTGCCCCACTCGACCGTACTCGAGCTTCTGTAGGGCTTCCTGTGCAGACAGCCGATGGCGTCCCTCGGGATATTGCTTGAGGTAATTTCGATAGGCGGCCATGGCCAGGCGCTTGTGCGAATTTTTCTTGAGCAAAACAAACAGTCGATCTTGGCACTGTCCCTGACCAAACAAGGATCGCGCATGTTGCTTTGTTGCCTTCAAGGCCGATTCAAAGCAGGCGCAGGCCTCCACGGGCTTGTTCTGCGCCAGACGAAACACCCCGGTTTGGCAATGCACATCAGCCGAAGCCTTCGGGTCTCGCCGCAAGCGCTCCATCTCCGCCAGCGCCTCCTCCAACTGGCCAAGACGCGAAAGTCCCTCAGCCAGACGCATACGAATAGCTGGGTTTTTGGGGTCCAGCGAAACAGCCACACGGTAATGCTTGACCGCACGATCCCAATTTCCCAAATCTGCCCACGCTGATGCTTTGGCCTGTTCCAAATCCGCGGGAGAAGCGGGAGAAGCAGTCTTGGCGGCAACAGAAGACATGCCAAGAAGAAAACCGACTAAAAACACTGTAAATAGAATGCGATACACGTCAATTCCTCCCAGACCCAAATCCTACGTCGGCGTGACGGCTCCCGTCAACGCAGTACGCTTCTAATGGACGGATGTGTCGGGGAAATTCCCGGCAGCGGTTGCCAAAGCCCGAGTTGGTAAGGTATTAGGCTAAGACCATGATCGGAAGTAAGCCACTCGTCGACCCCAGCATGAACCCAGGTAAAACCTGGTGGCTGCCCTCGGCCTTCGGTTTGACCATCATCCTTGTGGGCTTGGCCACCATGCTCAGCATCCACATCAAGGCGGACGACATCTGGTGGCACCTGAGTACAGGCCAATACATCCTGGACAACTTCAGCCTGCCCGACAGCAACATGTACTCCCACACGGCTCCGGATCACCACTGGCTACCCCACGAATGGGCCTCTGAGGTGGTCTTTTATCTTGTTTATCAAGGTTTGGGATTCAAGGGCTTGGTGGCTCTGGGTGTCCTGCTCAACACCTTGGCATGTGCCTTGGTCTTCCGGCTGACCCTCCGCTACTCCAACGCCCCTTATCTCTCGATCGCCATCACTTTATTGGCCGCATTGATGATGCTGGGTAATTTCAGCCTCCGCCCCTATCTATTCGGCAATCTCTTCTTCATCATCGCCCTGCACGCCTTGGAAGAACCGGCGGCCGGGGGCAAGCTGCGACCCGTGCTCGTCTTCCTGCTGTTCTCTGGCTGGGCCAATTTCCACGGCAGCTTCATCCTGGGACTTGCCCTCATCATGCTCTATATGAGTGCCCAGGTGGCCATCCAACTCCGAGCCAAGCGTCGCAGCTTTGCAGTTTTGCGGGCCCTTGGTCTGGATTTACTGGTGGCCATCATCGCCAGTACGGTCACCCCTCACCACATTTACGGCCTGATCTTTCCCTTCACCTATCTGCAAGCCGCCTTCACCGGCCAAATGACTTACTTGACCAATATCTCCGAGTGGCAATCGGCGGGTTTTGACACGCCCCTGGGGCGTATGATCACCTTCTATGCACTGTTCTGCTTCTTCGCCATCGCCGGCTCTGCCACAAGTCCAGCACCCGTTCATGTAGGGCTGCTGGTGGCCTTCACTTTCTTCTCCTTCACGACCATCCGCAACATCCCCCTGCTCGGCATCGCCGCGACCCCCGCATTGGCCAGACATCTGCCCAAAGCGCTGGGCAGAGTGGGTAACCTGCTGGGGGCCATCAGCCCGCTGGCAAAACCCGCCCGACGTCTCCACGAATCTCTGCTCACACAGGACCGGCGCTCCATGGGCATCCTTTTGCCTGGTTTGCTGACTCTGTTTGCCTTGCTGGTCTTCAGTTTGCCGTCAACATGGCCCATGAGCTACGCCCGATTGACTGGAAAACACAAGCTGGCCGACCTGTCCCCAAGCTTTTATCCCGCGGGCTTGATCCAGCACTTGAAAGATCGGGGTACGAGCAACCACGTCTTCCAGTACTTCAACTGGGGAGGTGCGTTCATTTACGGCCTGTATCCAATCCAGCGGGTGTTCATCGATCAGCGCAACGACTGCTACCCCATCAGCGTATTTCTGGATTATTTCGCGGTCCACGAGCTGCGACGAGATTGGCGGGGGGTACTGGACCGTTGGTCGATCGACATGGTCGCCTATCCACCCAACGAGGCGCTAAGCAAACAACTTCGTGAAGAGCCCGGATGGACCTTGGAGTACGAGGATGATCAGGCGGTCCTCTTCGTGCGCAAAAAAGAACCATTGAACCAAAGCTGACTTACTTGGCAGAGAGAATCCGCTCAGCCCGCTGGACAAGCTTGTCGGTCTTGTCCGCGGCCTTGGAGCGAGTGTACATCTTGTAATAGTAGCGCGCCCGATCCATGTCCCCCGCCAACCTGCAGGCTTCTGCCAGCCCATAGAACGGACCGGCCCGGTTGGGATCCTGGACCATGGCCTGAGAAAACGCCCGCCTGGCCGAGCTGTATCTTTTCAGAATGACCAGGGCTTCTCCCTTGAGCTGGAAGGCGTCCGCGTCCGATCGAATCTTAAGAGCCAACACGGTCGCGTCGAGTACCCCTTTGGCATTGCCCTGGGCTTTCATTTGTTGCGCCTTGGCCATGTGCTTGTCGAAAGCCTTCGTTACGCCCGCTTTGGGCTTGGCCTGGGCCTTGGGCTGAGCCTTGACGGCCTCGACGCCGGCCGGGGCCTTGGGCATCGGCTTGCCCTTCTCCAGCAATTTGGCCTTGGCCCGTTCGATATTGCGACGAGCCGCCACGTTGCCGGGATTGAGCTCCATGACCTGTTGCCACTTGTAAATGGCCACGTTGTAGTTGCCTGACATGGCATAGGCCACACCCAGCTTGAACAAGGCCTCTTCATTGGTGGGATCCATACGAGTGGCTTTGGTATAGGCAGCGATGGCCTGGCTGAAAGCCTTGACCTTGAAGTGCTTATCCGCTTCCGCCAAAATCTTATCCAAACGTTTCCGATCCGCCGCGCTGAGTTTTGCAGGCACCTTTTTTTCAAGGGGCGTCGGTTTGGCAATCGGAGCGGCCTTGACCTTCGCCGCCGTCGGGGAGGGCTTGGCTTCCAGGCGAGCCAGGCCCTGCATGGCTCCGGGGTGGCCAGGCTTGATGCTCAGCACCTTTTTCCATTTAAATTTGGCTGCTTTGGAGTTACCCGTTTTCAAGTAAACCGTGCCCAGCTTATACAAGGCCTCTGCGTTGTTCGGTTCGAGTTGGCTTGCATCGAAAAAAGCCTTGATGGCTTTTGCGTTGGACCCCGCGGCCATGGCCGCATCGCCATCGGCCAGAAGCTGAGCAACCTTGGGGCTGGTGGCGGGCTTGGGTTTGGTGACGAGCACAGGCTTGGGTTTGGTGACGAGCACAGGCTTGGGTTTGGTGACGAGCACAGGCTTGGGCTTGGTCACGAGCACAGGCTTGGGCTTGGTGACGAGCACAGGCTTGGGTTTGGTCACGAGCACAGGCTTGGGCTTGCTTCCCGTCGCCAGCTCCTTCCTGAGTTGCTCAGCCTTCTCTTTTGCCTTGACCACGTACTTGCGCTCAGAGGGCCGAGTTTCTTTCTCGGCATAGAGCAGGTAACCCTCCATGGCTTCTTTCTTCTTGCCCATGGATTCATAAGAAGCCGCCAGGCCGTAATATGCGTCCGGATCCTTGGCCTGTTGAGTGATGTAGCGTTTGTAGTACTCCACCGCCTTGTCGTACTTCCTGGCCTTGCGATAAGCGAAGGCGATGTTGTAAAGACCGGTATGATAGCGGGCTTCGATCTTTACAGCTTTCTCGAAGGCCGCGATGGCCTCATCGTAACGCCG
Organism: Deltaproteobacteria bacterium; assembly: GCA_019314375.1. GTDB lineage: Bacteria > Myxococcota > B64-G9 > B64-G9 > B64-G9 > JAFCZJ01. Next base: position 23,164 of record JAFCZJ010000066.1, read on the forward strand.
GGAGGAGAAGTAAAAATTGCCCAAGGCCTCCAGGGCGCCGTACCAAGCCGGATCTGCCTTGACGGCTTGCTGGTAGGTTTGCTCGGCCTCCTTGCGCTTGCCCGCCCGAAGCTGGTCATCTCCCTGCTTTTTCAGCTTCTTGGCTTCCGCCCGGCCGCTGGCCTGGGCAACCCGAATCCCTTCCGGGCGCGCAGCTTGAGCCGGGACACTCAACAGGACAAAGACACCGAATAGCATACAAAACCGAACGAACGACTTCATCCTTATCTCCCATGCGGTTACGATTGCGTTTGGGCAAATAAAACGTCAATGCTCAGTATAGGCTGGAGGGGATTCAAGTCAAGCTGGAGCCTGGCAAATTACTCACGACAACTTCGACTGGGCTTACCACCACGGGCCTCCATGCGTTTTCGAAGCCGGGGATGCACGCAAGAGCCGGTGATGAGGCGCGCCCCTCGCTTGAAAGTCAGGTAAGACCAAAACCAGCTAAACATTACAATGAAACGATTGCGAAAACCGATGAGAAACCAAATATGCACCAGCAACCAGGCCATCCAGGCAAAAAAACCACTGAATCGGAAACGCCGAGTCTGGGCCACGGCCCGACTGCGGCCGATGGTGGCCATGATGCCCTTGTCCCGGTAGCGAAAAGACGCACGGGGGGCTCCCTTGATGTCCGCAGAAATAGTCCGCGCCACGAACTCAGCCTGCTGAATGGCCACCGGGCTAATGCCGGCCAGAGCTTGCTCCTCTCCCTCGGGGACAAAACTTGCGATGTCGCCGATGGCGAAGGCTTCAGGATGGCATGCGATGCTGCAGTCCTGGCTGACCACTACCCGGTCTTGCCGGTCCAGTTCCACACCCAAAGTCCCGGCCAAAGGACTGGCCTTGACGCCGGCCGCCCAAAGCGTGGTCCAGGCCGGGATGAATTCATCCCCCAGATGGACCCCTTCATCGTCGATGTCCGTCACCCGAGCCCCGCAGCGCACCTCCACGCCAATGGCCTTCAGTTGTTTGACGGCCGATTCAGAAAGCGATGGCACGAAAGGCGTCAGGATGCGCTCTCCACCTTCAAGCAAAATGACCCGGCTTAGCTGTGGGTTAATCCGTCGAAAATCCTTATCCAAAACCCAATTGCCCAACTCGGCGATTGCGCCGGCCAATTCCACCCCGGTGGGCCCCCCACCGATCACCACGAAGGTCATCAGGGCCTCGCGAATCTTCACGTCCGGTTCCCGTTCGGCCTGCTCGTAGGCCAGGAGGACCCGGCGCCGAATCTCGATGGCGTCGTCGATGTCCTTGAGGCCCAGAGCCACCTTGGACCAATCATCGTGACCAAAGTAGTTGGTCTCGACCCCTGCGGCCAGAATCAAATAATCGTAGTCCACAGGCTCGCCGTCATAAAGTGCCAAGCGCTTATTCTCCAAGTCGACGGCAGATGTTGCGGATGGGGGCGGCTATCTCCGCGGGAGAAAGAGCCGACAAGGCCACCTGGTAGAGTAAGGGTTGAAAAAGGTGGTGGTTGGAACGATCCAACAGGGTGATACGAACCGGCACCCGACGAAGTCGCTTTGCCGCATTCAAACCGGCGAAACCTCCGCCAATTATTACGACATGAGGTTTGCTTTGCAAGCTACGCCCCCTAACGATCTTTTTTGTGCAAAGGGGCGACGGCCTTGACGTCCCAAATTTCGGAGGCGTACTGGCCGATGGTGCGATCGGAGGAAAACTTGCCGCCGAAAGCCGTGTTCAGAATCGACATGCGCGCCCAGCGCTTTCTGTCGCCGTAGGCCACGACCATTTGCTCATGGGCCTCGGCATAAGCTGCGAAGTCGGCCATCACCATGTAGGTGTCACCCGCCGTGAGCAAGGAGTCCAGGATGGGCTTGAAACGCCCCGGCTCATCCGGACTGAAGTCGCCATGAGCGATGGCATCCACCACGCGCTTGAGCTCAGGCTCCCGGTCGTAGTGTTCTTGGGGGTGATAGCCCTGCTGTCGAAGTTCGGCCACCTCATGGGCTTTCAGGCCAAAGATGAAGATGTTGGCTTGGCCCACTTCTTCCAATATCTCGACGTTGGCACCATCCAAAGTACCCAGCGTGATGGCCCCGTTGAGCTGAAACTTCATGTTGCCCGTACCCGAGGCCTCGTAGCCGGCAGTCGAAATCTGCTCAGAGACATCCGCAGCGGGGAAAAGCTTCTGCGCCATGGACACAGAGTAGTTGGGCAAAAACACGACCTTCAGTCGCCCGGCCACATCTTCGTCGTTGTTGACCACATCGGCCACGGCATGAATGAGCTTGATGACGCGCTTGGCCATGGCGTAGCCGGGTGCCGCCTTGCCGGCGAAAATGAAAGAGCGCGGCGCGAAATCCGCTTTGGGATCATCTTTGATTCGATGGTAAAGAGCGACCACGTGCATGATGTTCATCAGCTGCCGTTTGTATTCGTGAATGCGCTTGATCTGCACATCAAAAATCGAATCCAAGTCCAGCTCGATTCCCAATTGATCAAGGACCAGCTTGGCCAGCTCGGCCTTCTTCTCTCGCTTGACCTTAAGCCACCGCTTCTGCAGCTTGGCTTCATCGGCCAAATCGGCCAAGCCCTTGAGTTTGCCAAGGTCGGTGACCCAATCGGGTCCAATGCGCCTGTCGATGAGTTTCGACAGTTGGGGATTGCACAACTTCAACCAACGTCGCTGGGTCACACCGTTGGTCTTGTTGTTGAAACGCTCGGGCCACATGCCATGAAAGTCACCGAAAAGCTGCGCCTTGATGATCTCGGTATGCAGGGCAGCCACACCGTTGACCGAGTGGCTGCCCACGATGGCCAGATGCGCCATGCGCACCGACTTGACCGGCTGCTCTTCAACGATGGACATGCGCCGAAGCAGGCGTTCGTCATCGGGATGCGAAGCTGCAACTTGCTCTAAAAACCGCCGATTTATCTCGTAAATGATCTGCAAATGACGCGGTAGCATGTCATGCAGGATCCGCACAGGCCAGTGCTCCAGGGCCTCTGGCAGAATGGTGTGGTTGGTGTAGGCGAAGGTCTTAACGCTAAGCGCCCAGGCCTTATCCCAATCCATTCCCTCTTCGTCCATCCACAAGCGCATCAATTCGGGAATGGCCAGCGCAGGGTGCGTGTCGTTGAGCTGGATGGCCACCTTGTCAGGGAAAGCCTCAAAATCATCATGATTCACCCGATACCGACGGATGATGTCTTGAATGGTGGCCGACACAAAAAAGTACTCTTGCTTGAGGCGCAAGATTTTCCCGGGGGGAATATCGTCTTTGGGGTAGAGCACCTTGGAAATATTTTCGCCCAAAACCCTGTCTTCCATCGCTTGAATGTACTCACCCTTGTTGAATTCTTTCAGATCGAATCGATTCAAGGCCCGAGCGGACCAGAGGCGCAAGGAATTGACGGTTCTATTGCGATAACCGGGCACAGGCAGGTCATAGGGCAGCGCCAGCACATCATCCGTGTCCACCCAACGATTCCGCAAGCGGCCTTCGGCGTCGGTGCTTTGCTCAACCCGACCGCCGAACTGCACGCGATAAGTGTATTCGGGACGCAGAATCTCCCAAGTGTTGCCCTGCCGCAACCAGTCGTCCGGCCGCTCCACCTGGAAACCGTCCACGATGGCCTGTTCGAAAATGCCGTAGTCGTAACGAATGCCGTAACCCGTGGCCGGCAGCTGCATGGTGGCCATCGAGTCGACGAAGCAAGCGGCCAGGCGACCCAACCCGCCATTGCCCAAACCCGCATCCGGTTCTTCCACGATCAGCTCGTCCAAGTCCATGCCGAAATCCTGCATGGCCTTACGGGCCGGCTCCAAAAGGTCGAGGTTCAGCAAAGCGTTGTGCATCGTGCGACCCAGCAGAAACTCCATCGACAAATAGTATACGCGCTTTGCATCGTTGCGATAGTAAGCCTCCTGCGTGTCGTTCCAGCGCTCCATGACCCGATCGCGCACGGCCAGAGCCAGGCTCTTATACCAATCCAAAGTCTGCGCTGTATGCCGGGTTTTGGCCTGCGAGTACTCCATGTGGCGAGCAATATCCCGCTTCAACTCCTCCACGTCATCGCTCGCATAATTTTGCTCAACCATCTTCCATAGATTCTCTTGCTTTGTACCCTTTGCGCTCATAACAGCCCTCCCGGCCGCAATGGATTATCGGCTCATGGCCTGAACGATGTCTGGCTTGCGGAAAAAAACGATCATCAAAATGGGATATGGGGCCAACACGACAACCTGCATCGCACTGGCCCAGCCCCCCATCATGGAGCCGAAACCCGCCAGCATCTCAGCGGCTTTTTCAGCCTCCGGATCAGCAAGGGCGACGGCCTCGAACATGCGCTCGTATGCAGGACCCACCACGAAAATCATGAGACCGACCAGGATGAAAAGTACGCCCAGGCCCATGCCGCCCCAAATGACGGACCACTTGGCGGCCCATCGGCGATACTTAAGCTGGCCGACACCGATGCCCAAAAGCAGACCCGACATGGCCAGCATGATCAAACCCTGAATCCCGGCCACGCGATAAATCGTGCTCACCACCTCCATCATGCTCTGGAAGGCCTCACCGTCCTCCACCTCCGATGAAAAGGCCGAACCCATTTCGCTGACCGCTGAGCCGAAGAAACCCATACAAGATGCCGGCAAGTTAAAGAGCAACATGAGGCTCGCAAAAATGATTGAAAGAATACCCAAGACCTTGGGCGACGATGGCACAGGCAAGCCACCCGCTGATGCTTCCATGGAATCAGTCGCAAAATCGTTCATAGATCCTCCGATACCGCCGTGGGTATCCCTTCCCCTAATCCGTCATCCCCCTCCCTGTCAAGCAGCCACTCTTTCCGGCAGGCGAAAAGGGACGCTTTGGTCAAGTTCAGGCAAGTTGCGAGAATCCAAAAGCCATCGAATCTGCCGATTCCAAGCAAAACCACTATGTTTTCAGTGACTTCCATTTATCATCGAAGAGCAAAAAAGACTGGCCTGAAGAGGCCAATCGTGCTAGGAATGCCGTCATTGATTTGAACACAATAACCACTTGAAGGGAGAATAACATGCGGAAATCTTGGCTTATCGTTTTGAGTTTAGTACTGGCGACCTCCTTGGCCGTCGGTTGTGGTGGCGGGGACGATCCGGATCCTTGTGAAGGCCTGACCCTCTGTACCACCGCCGGTGATATGCAGTGCAATTCGGGCGGCACAGCCATTCAGACTTGCGCCGCCAATGCCGACGCCTGCCTGGTTTGGTCCGACACCACCACCTGTGGTGCGCGACAGGCATGTGATGCCTCGGGTACCGATCCTGTATGTGCTTGCAACGACACCTGCAATACCGAAAATGCCACCCAATGCGCCACCGACACCGTGCAGACCTGCACGGCCGACGCCGACGGCTGCATGGCCTGGGCCAACACCACCGATTGCACGGCCTCCAATGAGACCTGCGTCGACGGTGCCTGCGTTGGCGGCTCCGTCTGCACCGACGGCGAGACCCGCTGCGAAGCCAACTGGGTTGAGACCTGCGCCAACGATGCTTGGGTACAGACCACGGACTGCACCCCCGATGGCGACACCTGCCAGGTAGACGACAGCGTGGCGCAATGCCAAGGCGGCGTAGTCTGCACCGACGGCGAGACCCGCTGCGAAGCCAACTGGGTCGAGACCTGCGCCAACAATGCCTGGGGACAGACCACGGACTGCGCAACCGACACCTGCGTCATCGACAACACCGTGGCCGTATGCCAAGCCGCCGTGACCTGCACCGACGGCGAGACCCGTTGCGTAGCCAACTGGATCGAAACTTGCGCCTCCGACGTCTGGGCCCAAACCACGGACTGCGCCACCGACGTCTGCGTCATCGATGCCGACACGGCCGTATGCCAAACGCCCATCGCATGCAACCCCGCTTGCGACGCGAACGCCTGCATGGAATGCGACACCCTCGTCGGCACCTGCGTGACCTTCTGTGATGCGGACGAAGTCTGCAACGCCGGCACCTGCGAAACCACCGTCACCGGCCCCTTGGGCGACCCCTGTAGCGCTGACGCTGATTGCGATAGCGGCTGGTGCCTGACCGAAATGCTCAACGGCCTGCCCATGGGTTACTGTGCGGCCGAATGTGATGGCGATGGAAACTGCCCCAGCGATGGCCTGTGCATGGACCTGGGCATCCCGGTCTGCTTGGACGGCTGCGATCCCACCGGCAACGACTGCCGCGAAGGCTATGAATGCATCGATCTGGGCGAAGGCCTCGGCGTATGCTGGGCCGCTTGCGACGCCGACGCCCAATGCGGCGAGACCGGCTACTGCGCCATCGACGATGGTTTCTGCACCTGCCCCCCTGGCGAGCACGTGGATGAAACCATCCCTGACTGCGTCTACGACGACTGCGACTACCTCGTCTGCGAAGACCTCAACATGAGCTGCGACGCAACCGCCGGTTGCTCGGGCGACTGCGCCGCCTGCGACGCTTGCCTGGACGTTAACGACGTTCTGTCGACCAACCACTGCTATCCCGCCGACGCTACATGGGGCGGCGAATGCGTCACCGACGCCGACTGCCCCGGCACGGGCATGCCCGGCAGCGACACCTTCTGTGATGGTTTGACCGGCGGTACCTGTGTGCAGGTCGACGGCCCTGATTTCGTGGCCGATGGCCAAGCATGTGCAGGCGACACAGGCAGCATGGGTGTTACCGCTGAAGGCACCAACTACTGCTTTGAAGCATGCGCCGCCACCGCTGACTGCCGCCCCGGTTATTACTGCTACACCGACCTGACCGCCGGCATCTGCCTTGCCATCAACGATTGCGCCACCGACGGCTGCAACGACGAAGGTGAACTCACCTGTGGTGATGACGGCTACTGCTGGCTCGACGGCTGCGCCGCCGATCCTTGCAGCGGAATGGCCAACTCGGATGAGGTCTGCACCGGCATCGGCGACGACTACCGTTGCGGTTGCGACGCTGGATATTTCTGGGATGCCGACACCATGGCCTGCGAGCTCTTCGTCTGTGATGCTGCGGTCCTGACAAGCGCTGGCCTTACGGGTCAGGACAGCTGCGACGGCACCGCCATCTACGATGCGGGTGCCAATGGCGAAAGCTCCTGCACAGGCTATAATTCCATAGGCAACGAACTGGTCTACAGCCTTGAAGTGCCGGCCGGCAACTTGGTCGACATAGAAATGGTGAATAGCTCGTTCGACGCCTCCCTGTGGGTCACTACAAGCTGCAGCGACCTCCTTGGCTCTTCCTGTGTGGTTGGCGGCGACGATCCCGAGACCGTCAGCTTCTCAAACGACACCGACGCCATGGTCACTTACTACGTCATTGCCGACGCCTACTCGGGCTGCGGCACTTTCGACCTGATCGTGACGATGGGCACCTCGCCATGCGCATCTGATCCCTGTGCAGCGGTCGCCAACAGCGACGGCGTTTGCATGCTCGTCGACGCATCGACTTACGCCTGTGGCTGCGACGATGGCTTCGATTGGGATGATGTGAACCTGACCTGCGAAGCCTTCGCCTGCTCCGCCACAGCAATCGCCGTCGGTGACACTGCTGGCGACACCTGCAACGGCAGCCAGAACACCTACACCATGGGTGACGGCGATTGTGGTGTTGGTTGGTCTGCAAATTCATGGGAAGAGCTTCATGAGCTGACGGTGGGAGCCGGCGAGTCTTTCATCATCAGCGTGGCATACGATGCTGATGCAGTGGACGCGTTCTTATGGGCCACCACAAGCTGTGGCGACGTCCTCGGTGCGAGTTGTGTCGCTAGCGCAGACACCAACACAGACGGCACCGAAAGCATTGTGATTGACACCGCTGGCACTTACTATGTGGTGGTAGACGGCTACTACGCCGATGAATGCGGCGCCTACACCTTGACGGTGGCCGCCAACTAAGTATAACGAACAATAATCTCAAAAACCGCGTCCCTTTCGGGGCGCGGTTTTTTTTGTGCCTTGTGTCCCCATCCTCGGGGTCGTAGAATGCCTGGAGCTTCGTCATCGCCATGCCCAACCGCGCAAGGGATGTCGTCGGTGACAAAAATGCCATAGCGCCCAAAGGGAGAACAACATGCGGAAACCTTGGCTTATTATTTTGAGTTTGGGTCTGGGGGCCTTGTTGGCCGGTGGCTGTGGTGGTGGGGACGATACGGATCCTTGTGAAGGCTTGACCCTTTGCGCCACCGATGGTGAGTTGCAGTGCAATTCGGGCGGCACTGGCATTTTGATCTGCGGTGCCGATGCCGAAGGTTGCCTGGTTTGGTCCGAGAGTAGCAGCTGTGGTGCTCGACAGGCCTGTGATGACTCAGGCGCTGAGCCCACCTGCGTTTGCAACGACACCTGCAATACGGAAAACGCCACCCAATGCGCAGGCGACGCCGTGCAGACCTGCACGACCGACGCCGACGGATGCCTGGCCTGGGCCAACACCACGAACTGCGCGGACACGAATGAGGCATGCGTTAACGGCGCATGTGAAGGCGGCACAACCTGCACCGACGGCGACACCCGCTGTGAAGACAACATGGTTCAGACCTGCGCCACCAACACCTGGACCATGAGCCGCGACTGCGACACCACGGGCCAGACCTGCCAGGTAACCGAAGGCGTGGCTGAGTGCCAGGGCCCCATCGCATGCGAACCCGCTTGCGACGCGAGCCTTTGCATGGAATGCGACACAAGCGTGGGCAATTGCGTGACGGCCTGTGAAGAATGGCAAATTTGTAATAACGGCGTCTGCGAGGCCTCCGGCGACTGCCGGCCGATCACGGGCACGGGGGAAGTGGCGACCGGCAACAACGCATCCGCCACCGACGACGAAATCGGTAGCTGCGGTGGAGACGGTGGCCTGGATGTGGTCTATTGCTGGACCGCCCCAAGCACCGGGCTGTTTAGCGCCGACACCTTCGGCACCATCCACGACACCGTGCTCTACGTTTTTGACGATGCGGGCGATGAGTTGGACTGCGACGATGACGCAGCCGAAACCCGCCAGAGCAGGGTCTTTTTCGATACCACCCAGGGCATGGTCTACGACATCGTGGTCGACGCCTACGGCGTTGACGATGCGGGCCCCTTCTTGCTCAACATCAACGAAGTAGCCGGTGAAGACGTCTGTGATGACTTCGAGGACAACGATTTTGACGGCCTGGTGGACTGTGCTGACCCCAGCGCCTGCGGTGGCCTGTCCGCCGATTGTGCGCCTGGTGAGGGTCTGCCCTCCGACGCCTGCACCGCCCACAGCGATTGCGCCGCCAACCTCGACGACCCGGCTTGCCTGCCCGAAGAATTCAACTGGGCCGGCGGCTACTGCACCGAGTGGTGCGACCTGGCCGACGACGACTGTGGTGAGGGTTACCTGTGCCTGAGCTTCGAGAACATGGGTTTCGAATTCGGCACCTTGGGCCTTTGTATGGCGACCTGCACCGCCGGCACGGAATGCCCGGACCGCACCCTGGATATCGGTTCTGGCGAATTCGTCGGCTATGATTGCCTGGTGGCCCCTGGCGTCGCCGAGCCCCTCTGTCTGCCTGATTGGTGGACCATCGACTGGGGTTGGTGCACAATCGACGAGGTTGAAGACAACTGCGGCAACTTCCTCGATGAAGACTGCGACGGCCTGATCGACTGCGCCGACGACGACAACACCTGCGACAACTGCACGCCGGGTGCCGGCGCGACCGGCGCTGCCTGCACGGCCAACACCGACTGCGCAGCCAACCTCAATGACCCGGCCTGCCTTCGAGAATATATGGGTTTCCCTGGCGGCATGTGCTCCGAATGGTGCATTCTGTCCGCCCAGGACTGCGGCGACAACGCCTTTTGCTACGACTGGGGCGACGGCGTGGATCGGGGCCAATGCGTCACAACCTGCACCGCCTCCTCGGACTGCCCAGACCGCACCACGGAGGACTACAACTGGGGTTGCTACGGGGATCCCGACAGCGACTTGCAGGCCTGCTTGCCCAACTGGATGGCTGACTCCGGTTGGACCTTAATCGAGTAAGGGAGGACAGTCATGGACTTCATCATCGCTTGGTTGATTCTGGCTTTCGCCGTTTGGTTGACCGCCATGCTCTTGCCTGGCATCGAATTGAAAGGAATCGTCGACGCGATCATCGTGGCGGCGGTCTTTGGAGCGCTCAATTGGCTCTTGGGCTGGTTGCTGTTTGCCATCCTGGGCGTGGTCACCTTGGGGATTGGATTCCTTCTGGCCTTCATCACGCGATGGGTGGTCAATGCGCTATTGCTGATTGCGACAGGCAAGGTCACCAACCGCATCAAGATCAAGAGCGTTGGGTCGGCTTTTCTGGGTGCCCTGATCATGAGCGGCCTGGGTACGCTGGGCCAATGGGTCTTCAGCATCTCGGCGACCTGAATCGACCATGCCCTGTTCTCTGAGCACCGAACAAATCGCCTTCGCGCGCCGTTTTCATGGTCACTGGTGTCCCGGCCTGGCCATCGGCATCCGCGCGGCCGAGTGGGCCTTGCTCGAATTGGGTCATGACACGGACGAATCCATTGTCGCGGTGACCGAGACCGATATGTGCGGCGTGGATGGTATCCAGGCTCTGGTGGGCTGCACCTTCGGCAAGGGCAACCTGCTTTTCAAAGACATGGGCAAGATGGCCTTTAGTTTCTATCGCCGCGCAGACGGCAAGGCCGCTCGCCTGCTGTTGAAATCCAAGGCGGACGGCCCAAAGGACGCCGGCCGCGAAGAGCATGCCCAATGGCTGATGGACGCCGAGCTTCTCGATTTGTTTGAGGTACAAGCGGCCCGATGGACTTTGCCACCTAAGGCCCACCGCTTGGCCAGCCTGCTTTGCTCGGTCTGCGGCGAATCCACCATGGAAACTCGGACCCGTCGCATGCACGACCAGGTGCTTTGCTTGGATTGCTTTGAAGCCCGCGAGCCCAGGATCTAGATTTGGGTTCTTACTAGCGTTTCTACTCTGAGGCCATACGACGGATAAAACTACGCAGACCCTTGCCTGCTTTGGTTTCCGTGGTGTCGGGAGATGCCGGCGGCTGATCGAGTAAGGGATCGAGGGGCTGCAATTCGATATCTTCAGGCTGCACGGGGGCCTTGGCCACCATCTGCACATGCATGGGTTGCCCGGTCGAGAGGGTTCGCGCCGTCACTTCCAGAATGGATTCCTGGTCCAATGACAGCTTGACCGCCAATCGGGTCTGACCCTTGGGTGCCTTGTCAAATCCCGTCACCACAAAAGCACCGAGAAATTCGTTATCCACTGCCCGGCCCGATTCGCCTTGATACAGAAAAACCTCGATGGCGTCCTGGCTGTTATGGGTGGTGGCCACGCCGATTTCATGTTCGGTGGGCAGGGTCTTGTTGGCTGGGAAAAAAACCTTAAAGCCCCCATCAGGCTGTCGCCCGCCGATGCTCATGGGCAGCACGTCGATCAGGCGCACCGAACTCTCGGAACCCAGAGAATTGCCCATGAGGGCCGCGCCGCAGGCCACCACTTCGTCAGGGTGTACGCCTTTGGTGGGTGCCTTGCCGAAGAAAGCCGAAACCTTCTCGGCGATGATGGGCATGCGGGTCTGACCACCCACCAAGATGACCGACTCGATGTCTTCCGGCTGCAAACCGGCGGCATCCAAGACCTCGACACAAACCTCCAAGGTGCGGTCCACCAGGTCCATGGTCATCTCGTTGAAATCTTCCTTGGTCAACTCGGCCTGAAAATCCTTAAACTTGCCCTTGGATATGGTGATGTAGGGCAGATCGATCTGCGCCGTGTTCTTGTTCGAAAGTTCGATCTTCACTTTTTCGGAGGCGTCTTTGAGTCGTTGGGTGATGACGCTGTCGCACTGTAGAATCTCGTTCTCTTGGCGTTCATATTCCGACAAGAGGTACTGCACGATGCGCTCATCAAAGTCCACGCCACCTAAGAAAGTGTCGCCGCCAGTGGCCAGGACCTTAAAGACGTTCTCAAAAAGCTCCAGCACCGACACGTCGAAGGTGCCGCCGCCCAAATCGTATACCAGGATCTTGGAGTCGAACTCTTTGTTCAAACCATAAGCCAAAGCGGCCGCGGTGGGTTCGTTGATTATCCGGAGGACGTCAATGCCGGCGATCTCGCCAGCCTCCCGCACCGCCTGACGCTGGTTCTCCGTGTAGTAGGCCGGGACACTGATCACCGCCTTGTTCACGTCAGCCTTGAAGTACTCGCAAACGTTGCGCCTGAGCTCGTTGAGAATCATGGCGGAAACCTGGGGCAGGGAAAAAACCCGGTCCGCCACCTGAGCCCCAATCTCCATCTCACCAAGAGGCACGATCGAGTAACTAAAATAACGAGAAAGGGTCTCGACTTCGTCGGAATAGAAGTGACGCCCGATGAATCGCTTGGCCCCATATACGGTGTTTGTGGGGTTGATCAGCAGCTGCTTCCGGGCTTCTTCACCGATAAGCAAGCGACCCTTGTCGTCCAAGGCCACGATGGATGGCGTGGTGCGAAGGCCCTTACGAGAGGGGATGACCTTCGGGAAGTCGTCTTCGACGACAGCCACGCATGAATAGGTGGTGCCCAAGTCAATACCCATCACCAAATCCGAAGCGGGCAGACCTTCCGGCAGTGCCTCCACCTCGGGCGGTAACTCATTGGTTTTCATCGCGTCTTGCATCGTTCGCCCCTCCAAGTGGAGCGATTATCGGACTCAAAACAACCTTTGTCAACCTCTCATCCCGAGTTGGCCCATGGTGGTTGCCTATTCGCCCTCTCCACCACAGCAAGCAGAAGCAGTCGGCTCGGACCGGCGCAAACGACGCGCTACCTTGCGCGCCAACAAAGCAAACAGCAAGATGCTCAACACGACGGCGCTGGCCAGGGCCAGCCAGTCCGTTCCATGGGCATGGCCATCCATCAAATCAGCCGCCTCCCCCAGCAATCCTTCGAATACCAACCCAAAGGCCATGCTCATCAGGGCCACGGTCAACAAATAGACAGCCAGCACCCGTCCACCCAAACCCCGATAGACCGCCCCCAAGGTGGCCAGGTTGGTGGCCGGACCGGCCATGAGAAAAACCAGTGCCGCGCCCATCGGCATGCCCGCAGCGATGAGAGAAGCCGCGATGGGCACTGACGAAGTGGTGCAGACATACAAGGGCATGGAAAGAGCGAGCATCAAAAACATGCCCCCAACACCCTGCACCCAAGCGACTTGCTGCAGAGAACCCCCAGGTATGAGTATGGTAATCAAAACCGAGGCCAGCAAACCGACCAGCAGCCACAGGTCGATCATGGCCAGAAGATCGAATACAGCATAACGAAAGGCCTCAATAAACCTGCGCCACCAACGTTGCTCGCCCGCCATGGACATCGGCATCTTCACGATGCTCCGCTCGGAGGGCTCGCGCTCCAAAGCATTCACCACGGATCCACCCACCAGGCCGGTCACGAAAGCCGCGGCAACCTTGAACAGGGCGAAAGGCCAACCCAGGAAAGCGGCGCTGACCAATATGGAGTCCACCCCGGTCTGTGGGGTGCTGATAAGAAAACCGGTGGCAGCCCCCCGGCTGGCCCCATCGTTCTTCAAGCCGATGGCGGTGGGCACCACCCCGCAGGAACACAATGGCATGGGCACACCCAAAAGAACCGCCCGAAAAACGCTTGCAAACCCCGGTTTCCCAAGACCACGACCAATCCAGCCCTTGGGCATAAATTCATGCAACAAGCCCGCGATGCTCAGCCCGAGCAACAAAGACGGCGCGAGTTCAAGCATGAGCTGCCAAAAAACCTGAACAAACCGCTGAATGAACTCAAACAGGCCCAAAATGAACTCTCTTTCAGGAAAGCAAAGCCCGACCACCGCAAATAAGTCGGCCAAGCCGGCCCAGCCTTTCAGAGACAAACCACGCAGTCTCGACCTTTTTCTTTGGCCATATAACAGGCTTTGTCCACCGCCCGCGTCAAGACCCCCGGATGCAGGGTATCTTCCCCTCCGGATGCCACCACCCCGAAAGAAGCGCTCACGGGCAGTCTTTTATTGCCTGCCACCAGGCCGAGACCCGCCACACAGCGCCGCAGGTCTTCAGCCACGGCCCCCGCCCGGCCCAGATCGGTCTCGGGCATCAAAACCAAAAACTCTTCTCCGCCCATGCGCCCGCAACAGTCCGAACGGCGCAAACGCGTTTTCACAGCGGAACATACGGCCTTGAGCACACGGTCCCCCACCTCGTGTCCGAAACCGTCGTTGATGCGCTTGAAGTGATCCAAATCGAACTGAATCAGTGCCAAACCCCGATCGTAGCGCAGGTGCCGCTGGACCTCCCGCCCAAGCCGCTCTTCAAGGCTGGCTCGGTTAAGCAGGCCCGTCAAGAAATCCCGGGTGGCTCGTTCGTAGAGCCTAAGCAACACAGCTTTCTCTTGCGGGTCCTGAAAACGAAGGGCCAGGCGACAAACGCCCAATTGAAGACTGTCGCCATCTTTTAACAAGGTGGTTTTGCTGATGCGCTGCCCGTTGACCCAGGATCCGTTGGTGCTGCCCAGGTCCTCAACGCCCACCACATGCTTTCTCAGCAAGACCCGCACATGTCGTCGGGACACGCCTCTCTCTTCTAAGCGAATGTCCGCAGCCGACGCACTGCCGATGACCAAACTCCTCGAGGCCAAAGCCACGACCTTGCCTGCCTCCACCCCCTGGACCACCACCAGGCAGGGCATGCGCCTGGTTGTTTGACCCGACTTGGCTCTGACGCTTGCTGTCCGATCGGTCACGCTTGGACCTCCTGCCGACTTGCTTTCAAGCCCTCAATGAGTTTCTGACTTAAGCCTGCGTCAGCGGCCAGCAAGTCACGAACGGTCTCCCTGCCCTGACCCAGACGTACACCGCCATGGGAGAACCAAGAACCGCTTTGCTCGATGAGACCGCCGGCCAAACTGGCGTCCAAGAGCTCGCCGGAGCGGCAGATGCCATGACCAAATATGATATCGAACTCCACCATCCGGAAGGGCGGTGCCAACTTGTTCTTGACCACCTTGACCCTGGTTCGATTGCCCACAACATCCTGCCCCTTTTTCAGCGCGCCGATTCGCCGTATATCCAGTCGGACAGAAGCATAAAACTTCAAGGCGTTGCCCCCCGAGGTGGTCTCGGGACTGCCGAACATGACGCCGATCTTGTGCCGAATTTGGTTGATGAACAGGACCGTGGCCATCTGTTTGCCCACCTGGCCGGTCAGCTTGCGCATGGCCTGGCTCATGAGGCGGGCCTGCAGGCCCATGTGGCTATCGCCCATCTCACCTTCGATCTCAGCCCGAGGCACCAAAGCGGCCACCGAATCCACAACCACCAAATCGATGCCGCCGGATCGCACCAAGGTGTCGCAAATTTCCAAGGCCTGCTCTCCGTGGTCCGGCTGGCTGACGAGTAGATCTTCCACCTTCACACCCAATTTGGAAGCGTAGTGAACGTCCAAGGCATGCTCGGCGTCGATGAAGGCCGCCGTGCCACCGGTCTTTTGCACCTCGGCGATGGCGTGGAGCGCCAAAGTCGTCTTGCCCGAGGCCTCGGGTCCGAAAATCTCTAAAACCCGGCCCCTGGGAAAGCCCCCCACGCCCAGGGCCTCATCGAGACCCAGGGACCCCGAGGGGAATGACGGATGGGATTGACCTGCCTGATCCCCAAGCCTCATGATCGCTCCCTTGCCGTACTGCTTTTCGATTGTGGCCAACGCGGCGGCCACGGCCTTGACCTTGTCCTTGACTCCCATGGTTTGTCTCCTTTCGAGGGAAGACAAAGCAAGGGACGTGCCACAGCTCTAAGCCTTTGAATTTGCGTAGCAGGAATGGAGAGGACTGCCTAAAGTGTCCGGAATCCGGACACTCCTTGTTAGATATCAACCACGGGGGGCGTACTCTTCCAAGGTCTGATAAATCAGACCCTGGCCTTCGACGATGTTCAGCACGTAGTTGGCCTGAACGGGGCCGAAGACCTCCTCCGTCCCCTCTGCGTTGGGCCACTTGATGCGGACCTCGTCCACTTGGCAATGGGCACCCACGCCGATGATGACCAGGGGATCGTGCTGAAAACCGTTCAAGCCATGAGGTCCCTGCACTTGGCGAACGTAAAGATCACTCCCCGCTCGGACCTCAATACGCGCGCCATAGGCGTTGCGGTTGGCGCCCATGGGCGCACCAGCACCAGTAAGATGCAGCATCAGCTTGTTGGAGGACTGCCCCGTGTCGTTGCGATACACGTAAACGTAGTCCCGATCCGGTCGAGGCGGATTGTCAGCGGCGTACCAGCGCTGAGTCGTCGTCCCCACCACCAGGTCGTAATCCCCGTCCCGATCATAGTCCACCACGGCCAAACCATGGGCACGGGCCAGGCAAGTATTGGTATCGTGGCAAATGCCGACAAAACTTCCGTCGACCTGCTGCTGCCATAGCAACATGTAGGTATCCGGGTAATCCGAAGAGGCAACCAGCACGTCCAGGCGTCCGTCGTTATCCAAATCCGCCAGGGCCCCACCCAGATCTCCCTCGTTCCACCAGCCCACGTGATCTCGAACCAAACCCGTGTCCTCCATATCAGGCGCCACAAAGGCTTCATCGGGAAAGCCTTGATTGTAAAGCAGCCCGGTGAGATCGGAAGATATGCCCACGTGGTAATGAGTCAACTCCACCCTGAGCACATCCGTGTCCCCATCATTGTCCAGATCTCCACAGATCAAATTGGAGGTGTTGCCGCCCAGCCGATAGTGCTGATCATCGAAATCAGGCTGCCAAGCATTCTCGAGTCCCTGGCAGTTGAGCCTGGGCAAAGGAGCATCCTCGCAGATCGGGTGACTTTGGTGGTACCGGCAATAGCATTTGTAAAACTCGTTATCTCGGAATTCCTCAATGTCGTCATGAGCCAAACCCGACGAAAGCGTCAAATCCTCGAAAGTCCCACCCGTATTGCGGTAAACTCCGTTTGGCATGCGGGCGTAATTGGCGCTGAGCAGGTCATCCCAGCCGTCCCCGTCCAGGTCGCAGGCGGTCACGCCCCAGGTGGGCTTGTGATTGGTGGCGTCGGCTGCGGTATAATCGTTGATCTCCCAGGTCTCCAAACCCGCCTCGACCGTCACATCGCTGAAACCGCCCGCGCCATCACCCCGAAACAGGCCGTCCTGCGTACAGGAACTCATATAACCGTAGCGGGCGTAGTGCTGCCCCAAGAACATGTCCAGATTGCCGTCGTGATCGTAGTCCAAAAGCGCCGCCGAGACCAAGGGGGCATAAATTTCGTCGGTGGAAAACCATTGCTCAGGCCCGATGACAAAGCTGCCGTCTCCCTGGTTGATGAACCAGGAGGGCGGATCAGGCAACTCCTCGTTGCCGTAGTCGACGCGGCTGGTGACGAAAGCGTCCTGGTCCCCGTCGTTGTCCACATCGCCGAAAACCACGAACTGGGCTCCCCTGCCCTGTGCTCCATCCCGGGTAGCGAAGAGCCCACTGGACCAGGTCCAGTTTTCCAGGGCCTGTCCCTTGTCATTTCTCAGCAAGTGGTAGCGCCCGATTGGCGCCTCCGGGTCTTCCCTGTCCGAACGCCCCCGGGCCAAGACGATGTCCGGCCAATGATCGCCATCGATGTCAGCTATCGTGACGCTGTTGCCGTTCATGGCCAGGCCGTTGGGTCGCGGATCCAGTTGCTCGCTCACCTCGGTGAAGTGCAAGGCAAAGGGGCCCGATTCCTCGATCTCAAAACAAATGGCCGGAGGCAGATTATCGATATCCGGATCCGTGCCAGCATCGTCCACTTGAGCATCCACCGCATCCAGGCCAGCGTCGACCTCCCCATCCGCTCCATCACAAGCTGAGACAATCAAGCAGCCGAACAGGACCAAAATGAAAGACAAAGACAAATATTTCATCGACATCCTCCGACCCATCCCGGGCCACCCCTCCCTTGTAAAAATCCAAACCATCTTCGCACATTCTGTAGAGATTTCCAAGCTGTAGTAAAAACACAGGGATCCCCCCCCTTTGTAGCGCGAAGGCAACAGTCGGGCTCACAAGCACAAGACGAGAAAAGAAAAATCTCCTGCCAATACAAACCCATAGCCTTTTCCATCATTCTGGTTCGTTTCTTGCGAGTGTTACTGACCATGATCCTTTGCTCCAAAACCTTGTCTTTCGAATCCTCTTTCGCAAGCAGTCTTGTCAGGAGGGATTTCCCATGAAATTTCACGGCGACGGAAACAACACTTGGCTCCTGGGTCTTTTCGCATTTCTGATGACCGGCTTTCTGATCACCGGTTGCGGCACCGAAATCAATGACCTCACCGACGACAATCCCTTCATGGAAGATTTCAGGGACACATACAAGGCTGACAGCGGCTGGATCTCTGCGTTCAACGCCCCCGAGGTGGAGATCGTACTGGAAAGCGACATTCACACCCCCGGCCTGTGGCAAGCTGTGACCGGGCCGACCGATCTCTCCCAGTTCGCGCTGACCTACCTTCGCAAGAACCACAAGCTGTATATCGAATCCCAAATCGTCATTCCGGAACAAGATCGCTCGATTGAGTGGCTCATCGACGGAATATGGATAAACGTCGAGGACGTCGACGTCTACAACACGCCTTTGGAAAAACTGAACCACTTCCGCATCAGGGGCGTCAACGCCGTTGTGTACAAACCGGACCATCCCGAGGCCCTGCTGGGCAATGTGTACGAGGCCACGGTCCCCATGTACCCCTATTTTCTTGCGGGCAGCGCGGGTGAGACCTGCGCGAAGCACGGTTCTCACGACCTCTGGGATGAAGGCTACTGGTACTTCTGGGCCCCGGAGCGTAGCGATTGCCAGATCGAAACGACGACCATGACGGCTACCGTGGTCGGCATGACGCCCAGCGATGGAGCACGCTATCCGGAATACGACAAGCTCATTGAAGACGGACGGGTCGAGGCCGTGATCTTTTTCGGTGCCTTCGGCGGCACCGGCTCCATAGAAGATGACAAGGGCTTTTCGTCGATGCAGTCCTTCATGCGAAAAATGTTGGCCGCGGACTTCGTGCAAGGCATTTCACCAGCAGGCTTGGCCCGCTTCACCAGAACCCAGAACGGAATTGAGCATATCGTTGATGTCTCTAGTCCCTCGGACTTCGCCGGGCTTGATGACTACGAACATGTCGATACCTTCGACGAGGCGGTCAAGACCCACGAAATCGTGGTCTACAACGGGCACTCCATTCTGGGGACAAGCAAGTTCTGGAATCGCGAGGGAATTTACCCGGACTCCTACCAAATCTTCTTCTTCAACGGCTGCCTGGGATACGAGTACTATGTTCGGGCCATCCTGGATGGCAAAGGAAGCTGGGAAAAGACCGATGTAATCTCGAACATCAAGGAAACCCCCGCCTCACCGCAACCCAAGGTCATCGCGTCGTTCCTGGCCTCGGTATTCCAGGGGGCATCAGAAGAAGGCGTCGTCACCTACGGAGAAGTCCTGGGCGCAATCAATCGCTACACCTACAACTCCTGCTACGGAATCTCAGGTGCCCGGACCAATTGCTTCTCGCCCAACGGAAGCCTGTGCGAAGAGCCGGAGCCCGAGGAAACCATTTTTACGAACGAAGTCTCGATGGACATCCCGGACAACGACCCCACTGGGCTCACCAGCGTCATCCAGGTACCGAATTCGCTGATCGTGGACGGGCTGGACATTGGTATTGAAATCGATCATTCCTGGCTCAGCGACCTGAGCATCACCTTAGAACATGACGGAATCGTTGTGCTTCTCAGGGACCAGGTTGACAACTACGAAACCAACATCAGGGAAACCTTCCATACGAATGAGTTCGACGGCATGGACGCCAAGGGCAGCTGGAATCTGACGGTCAGCGACCACCAGGACATGGACACAGGTACCCTTAATCGCTGGAGTATTGAATTCTTTCAGCCCTAATTCCTGAAGCATCCCCATCTAGTAAAGTTGATCCTTGAGTCAAGACGGCCTATTGTTCGTCAATGATCGGAATCGAACCAGAACTCAGGGAATACGTCCACGCGGCCCAACAAATGGACCGAATCAACTTCTGCAAACACTTCACCGACCCGCTGCTGATTTCCGCCGCCGCGGACCTTAGTGAATTGGGCGAGGGCTTTCAAACCGCAAAAACCAACTCAAACTTGGACATCGATCCCAGCCAGATGCTAGCCCCCATGCCGGAAAATCTCAGCCCGGTGGTTGCGGTGCAGCCCCTGTTGAAGGATCGAGACGAAGTGCGAATTGGCCGTCGGGAAGAAAATGACTTGGTTTTCAACCACGCCAGCATCTCCGGCGATCAGGCCGTCATCCATCACCTCGCCAATTCGAACCGCTATGCCTTAGAGGATCTGAATTCGACCAACGGAACTCGTTTGAATGGCGTTAGTATTGAGCCCATGCTCAAGGTAGGATTGAGGGAAGGCGATTCGATTACTTTTGGATCCTGCACGTTTCTGTTCTACACGCCGGCTGGTTTGTATGATATGATTCGGGAACTCTAACCCCGTATTGCTTTGCAATACGGGATAAAGCCCCCTACTGGTAAATTCTTTTATTTCGCATGGTTAGATAGGCACTGTTGATTAGATGGTTTAGGGGGCCTAATACTCCCAACCAACCGAAATACCCCAGTGTATTGCATCATCAAAGGGTCCGCACCGCATGAGGTCGGCCACCAGTTCTATGTGGTTGGGCAGCACGTAGTAATCCAATTTGTGACCGAAAAACT
Source organism: Deltaproteobacteria bacterium (assembly GCA_019314375.1). Classification (GTDB taxonomy): domain Bacteria; phylum Myxococcota; class B64-G9; order B64-G9; family B64-G9; genus JAFCZJ01. The sequence continues at coordinate 43,925 of JAFCZJ010000066.1, forward strand.
GGTGGCCGTATGCCAGGCCCACGGAAGCCCGGAAACCCAAAGACATGAAGGAGCGCCCTGAATCAGCCCACATTTGGATCAGGTAGGGCTGTAGTCCCAGGTGCAAAGAGGCCTTGCGATAATCGGTGCCCCAGGCCCAGCCGAGGCGCGCCTCCGGACCCAGGCTCCAGCCCTGATAGTAATCCCGGCCGCCATTGGGCAACTCAGTCCCGGTCATGCAAAGGTTGGCGGCCGGCCCCAGAACCCAAAACAAGCCACCCGGACCCTGGCTGCCGCCGCCCACATAGCCAAGCATGCCCCCAAACCGAACAAGACTTGCGTCCTTACCGTGTACAACCCCCACGCGGGCATGAACGCTCAATGGCCACCAGGACCGACTGGGCATGGGATCGGCAGACGCCTGTGAGGGCAAGATGAGTATCATGCAGACTAGCAAGGCTGGACTAAACCGGTACATGCTCAATAGACGGATTCTGACCCCAGGCATTCATGATCGGATCAAGCTGCACCCTCTCTCTCCAGAGAGCGATCCAAGGAGCGGTACTGAATGGCCTCGGCCAGTTGAGAAGCAGCGATGCTCTCTTTTCCGTCCAAGTCCGCGATGGTACGTGCCACCTTGAGGATGCGATCGAAAGCCCGAGCCGAAAGCCCCAAGGATCGCACCGCCCGTTGCAACATGCTCCGTTCGGAGGGGGCCAGCTTGCAAATGCGCTGGACTTGGGCCGGGCTCATCTGGGCGTTGCACGAAGTCAGGCGGGTCTTTTTGAAACGAGCCTGCTGAACCTGTCTGGCCTCCACCACGCGCGCCCTCACCAGCCTCGATGGCTCACCCTGAGCCTGGCCCACCAAATCCCGGTAAGGCACAGCCGGCACCTCTACCTGGATGTCGATACGATCCAACAAGGGCCCGCTGATGCGACTGCGGTAACGCTGAATGAGTTGAGGTGAACACAGGCACAGATGGTTCGGATCGGTTTGGTAGCCGCAGGGACAGGGGTTCATGGCGGCCACCAACATGAAGCGAGCCGGGAAGCGCAGGGTCATGGCGGCCCGAGCGATATAAACTTCCCGGTCTTCTATGGGCTGACGAAGCACCTCCAGCACGTTCTTGCGAAACTCAGGCAGCTCATCCAAGAAAAGCACCCCATGATGAGCCAGGCTCACCTCCCCCGGTCGAGGTATGGAGCCACCTCCCACCATGCCGGCATCGGACACGGTATGGTGGGGAGAGCGAAATGGCCTCCTGGCCACCAGGGCTGAATCGGAGCGCATAAGACCCATGATCGAATAAACTTGGCTGGTCTCGATGGCCTCCTCGAAGGTCATGGGGGGCAGGATGGAAGGCAGGCGGCGGGCCAACAAGGTCTTGCCCGAACCCGGGGGCCCTACCATCAACAAATTGTGCCCGCCGGCGGCGGCCACCTCCAGGGCTCGCTTGACATGAGCCTGACCTTTAACGTCCTCCAAATCCGGCAGTTCTTCACCGGCGGCTTCGGCCAAGACCTGGGTCGGATCCACCACGATGGGGGTGATGTCTAGCTTGCCGGTAAAGAAAGCCACGGCTTCTTTCAGGCTACGCACAGGTCGAACCCTCACCCCACCCACCACCGCGGCTTCCTTGGCGCAATCGACAGGCAAAAGCATGTCCGTGATGCCCAGCTTGCGTGCCAGCACGGCCATGGACATGGCACCGGGGATCCGCCGCACCTCACCATCCAAACCCAGCTCACCCGCCACCATGGTCTTGGCCAACAAGGCACGCTGGATAGGCTGGGACTCGGAGACCAGGCCGATGGCGATGGGCAAATCGAAGCCGGTTCCGCCTTTCCGCACGTCAGCCGGGGCCAGGTTCACCGAGATCCGACGCCTGGGAAAATCCAACATGGAATTTTTCAGGGCCGATTCAACCCGTACGCGGCTCTCACGAACCGCCCCGTCGCCCAGGCCCACGGTGGAAAAATTGGGCAGGCCCAAGGCCATGTCCACCTCCACATCCACCCGATAAGCCTCAACACCCAAAACCGCACTCGAACACACCCTCGCCAACATACCGTCTCCTTCCTCTCCCCTAATTGCCTAAAGACTTACCTGCAATCCCAAGGCCATCGAGCGGCATGTATGGAATTCAACCACTTACAACCACGTCAATTTCACAAGTGTCCGGATTCCGGACACGGCAGCCGGATCAGACCTGTGCCCTGGCGTCACAAAATGAAGAAGAAAAAAGGGCACCAAAAAGACAGGGAAATCCATATATTCAGCCGAAGAGCAAACTGGCAAGGAACTTGCTTTGCTCTTAAGACAGCCTGTGACAGCAACCAAGCTCGAAAGGAGTCGACCATGAAGACCCTGACCTATTTGGCAGCCCTCGCTCTCTTTACCCTCTCATTCACAAACGCCTGCGGAGACAGCGAAGATCCCGGTACAGGCACTCAAACTCTCCTGGTGGTAGCCCAGATCTCCATGAACAACCAGATCGACAACGCCTCGGACGCCAACGACTTCGACACTCATGTACAAGTTGAGGTTCGGCGGGCGGACCAGCCCGTAACAGACGCTACAGTGAAGATCACCGACGACAAGGGTGTTGAATCCCAACTTGCGCTTGTCGACGCAAGCAAAGGCCAATACGACATCGATCTGGTCGGCTATCGGGGCTCCTTCGGCCTGGACGTGGAGGCCGGCGAGGACAAAGTACGTGGTGCCTTCCTCGATGCGCCGGACATCCATGTGCTGACTTCTCCCGAGCCTGGGGACCAGGTACCCGCGAACACTGAGCTCCTGGTACGATGGGACCGAGAAAACAAGGCCGATTCAGCCACC
>JAFCZJ010000183.1 GCA_019314375.1 Deltaproteobacteria bacterium
AATACCCAAAGCCCACCTGGCAAGCCAAGGCCCTGCGGGCCTTGCGCGCCATCGCCCCCATGTCTCGATTCCCCTCTCGATATCAGCGTTTATTGATCTGCCGGCGCTCCACAAGCGAGGAAAGAATATCCTCGCTGCTAATCTTTGTTCGATGCTCCAAAATGGCTTGTTTGGCGGCCTGCTCGCAAGCACGGACGATTTCACCATGGCTGAGAAGTTCCGTCGCCTTGCTCGCCAGCCCCCAGTCTACATCCGAGGTATCCATCAAGCCCAGACGACCCTTCATGACCCGAAGCGCCACGTCTTTCGCGGGCAAAGCGTATTCCATCACGACATCAAAGCGCCTGAACAGGGCTCTATCGAGCAAGTTCACGTGGTTGGTGGCCCCGATGACCAGGCTGCTGGACTCGTCCTGCTCTAAGAACACAAGAAAAGAATTGAGCACCCGGCGAATCTCACCCACATCATTCTTGGCACCCCGCTCGCTCCCCAATGCATCAAACTCATCGAACAAGTACACGCCACGGGTGGATTCGATTGCATCAAAAACAAGCCTAAGCTTAGCTGCCGTCTCGCCCATGTACTTGGTGATCAGACCGTCGAGCTGAATGGTGAACAGGGGCAAACCCAATTCCCCGGCCATGGCGGATGCCGTCATGGTCTTACCGGTGCCAGGCGGGCCGATGAGCAACATCTTCCGAATCGGCGAAAAGCCATGCTCGCGTATCCGCCCTGCCTGACGTTGCTCGCGCAACACACGTTCAACCCGAGCGCGCAAACCCTCATCGAGTGCCATATCGGTGAGACGTGTTTTGGGATAAAAAACAGAAAGCAACCCCGCCAGTTCACCACGAGGCTGAGCTACGGGGATGGGCTTGATTCCTTTTTGCTGCACCACGGCGCTCGACTTGGCCTTGGCCTTATCGACCAGCTCCCTAAGCTCGTTGGCAAATTTCCCATGGCCATTCCTTGCGGCTTGAGCGGCCACCTGGAGCGCAATGGCATAAAAACGATCGTTGTCGCCCTCCGCGTGGCTTCGTATGAGCGCTTTGATTTGATCTGCTTTGGCCATTGAGAACCCCTGACAGACGAAGATCCGCCTCACCTGTCTCTTGACTTGATCTTTCACACACTGGGCGCATTGGTCAAGCAAACGGCCCTTGTTTATGGAAAGAAGGGGTGTTGCGGGTGAGGTGGGTTGCTACTTTTCTTCCAAGTCCGAACATACCGCAGAAATCTGCCGTTTTCATCCCCCTTCCATCGGGCCACGGCTTCCCAGATCCCCCAGCTGCACCTGTACTGCCGAGGGATCTGGGGCTGTTTTGTTTTCTTGACAACAGATTGAAATCGAATAGAATTTTCTTGTAGAGGACTGGACACTTCACACTCCTCTTCACATTTCCGCAGCGGGGAGGTATACTGAGATCATGGAAAGTGAATACAACCCAATAACGGGATCTCCCCCAGAGGAGGTTCCTCTTAAGAATGCACCGCTCGTCCGGGTGATCATACAGGTTCGCTTTCCGGTGATAGCGTCCATTGTGCGTCGTGACTTCATTGGACCTTTCCAGGAGGCCATCCGCGCAACCTATCCCATCCTGAACCAAGAGAAGGTCATGGGTATTGTGGTCGGGCCACGGGGAGGGACCGCGGCACCCGAAGAGACCATTTGGCGCTTTGCCGAAGAAGCGGGTAACTGGCGCGTATCGCTTGCGCCGAACTTCGTTGCGCTCGAAACGTCTTCATATACAAGTCGCAGTGACTTCATTGGCAAATTCAAGGCAGTTGCTGAAGCGCTAAACGAACACATCGATCCCAGGATCGCTGCTCGCCTGGGTATGCGATACATTGATCGGATTACCGATCCCAACATGGATGACATCGAAAACCTGGTGCGCAAGGAAATGCTCGGCATCCTTTCCACTTCAATGTTCGAACACATCCAGCATTCCTTGAGCGAGACCGTCTTTGCGTTTCCGAACAGTGATAACAAACTCCTGGCGCGCTGGGGCTGTGTGCCCCCAAAAGGAACCGTAGACCCAAATGCGATAGAGCCGGTGGATCAAAAAAGCTGGATTCTCGATCTCGACATGTTCAATGATCAGCAGAGGCCATTTGACCCGAATGCTCTTGCCTCGGAAGCACATGTTTTTGCGGAGCGACTGTATACATTTTTTCGATGGGCCGTAAAAAAAGAGTTTCTGAAGAGATATGGGGGGGGGGCATGAGCATGCTTCAACAAGCCATCCCGGCCACTTCCGCTTCGGGCCCGATGCGGGCTTGCCTGGCCGTTGGCACCCTGTTCATCAATATTGCTGGTGCTCTGGCCTTCCGCGGTACAAGTTCTGAAAGAAATCCAGAAGAGGGTGAGCGGCTCAAGGCTGGGGAACAAACCAACAGCGGAGCGAAAGCACCCGAGTCCCTGTCCACTGGGTCCGCGGTTCTTGAACTCAGGATGCTGACGGGACTCACCTGGGATCAGCTTGCTCGTATGTTTGGGGTTGGCCGGCGAAGCCTTCACTTCTGGGCAAGTGGTGAACGACTCAGCAAGGCGAACGAAGAACGCCTTGGTAAAATCCTTGCGCTGGTACGTCTTATTGATCGCGGAAGTCCCAGCCTGAATCGGTCTGCCTTGCTCGGTGCCTCCGGGGGTGGCGTGATTCCCTTTGATTTGTTGGTTGAAGGACGTTTCGATGAGGTACTACAGATACTTGGCGCGACACCCCGCGCGACCAGGCCGAGTCCAAAACCGCTTTCAAGGCAGGCTCGAATGGCACGTGCGCCTCAACGACCGCGGGATCTCGTCGAGGCGAATCAAGAGATTGGGCACAAAAGGACTGGCAAGGCTCGCCGCCCGAGGGTTGCGAGAGCGAAGAAGCGCGATGACTGATGGCACCTGAGCACGAAGAAAGTGGATCCCAGGAAGTTGACGCCGCCCTCGAATCTTGGCGACAAGGGGATTGTGTCCTTGGGGAAGATTGGTTTGTTCACAGGTTCGATCCAGCAGCACCACTGACCCCGGAGAGCGAATCGATCGACCTGGACGGTGGGACACTTGTTGAGTCGCCAGTTGCTGGACTCGTCGTGCTCACCCAGACCTGCGACATCGTTCGTAGCTGTTTTGGGCCGAATGCCAGGCCCTTCATCGAAGTCGCACCCCTGGTTGCGGTCGATGAAGAGATTTTCAGGCAAGTCAGGCACGGATGGAGGCCGGGTTATGCCTACATCCCTGCCATTGCCGAACAGAGGCTTGTCGCTGACCTGGATCGAACGATGACCTTGGAAAAGGGGGTGGTTGCCAAATGGCAACAAACCCAGGGCTGCGATAGTGATGAAGATCGGAGAAAATTTGCACAAGCCTTGGCGCGAAAACGGGCGCGGGCTGCCTTTCCTGATGATTTCACAAAGCTTGCCGAAAAACTCCACAAACGCCTCAAGGAAAAGCACGATCGTCAAAGTCCCGAAGGTCGAGCGCTGCGATCCTTGCGAGAGATACGTGTAAAGGCGGCCCCTTCATGGGGCGCCACGAAAGTGAGTATCTTCTTCTGGTTCATCAAAGATGACTCGTCCGTATGCCCTGACGAGAGCAGCTGGGATACCCTCTGTTCTCGCTGGCTGGATCTGGTGAAACCGGCTGGTCGATTTAATGAAGTTGAAGGGTTGGTGGCGGACCTTGAGGGCATTCCCGCAAGTGAGTACGTAGATAGCGATCAGCTCGATCTCGATCACCTGTCGTCTCGTCCAGCAGACTAAGCTTGGCAACAAACCGCGCTTGATCCAAAATGCCAAGGTCACATCCACGGCATTCGGAAAAGGGGACGAGTATCCATGAGCCTAAACCCAGTCCAATTCGGCACGGAAGTCATCGACCAATTCGGCCGTTACCTGATGACCACCTTCCCCATCGCCGACCCCCAAATGGAATCCCAAGTAAAATCCCACCTCCGCCACGACATCGGCGGAGAACGCCTGATCGCCAAGGGCCCCTACGTTTACCTAAACCGCCCCTTCGCCCAAGGCCCCTCCATCGCAACCCTCTGCGCCGAACCCAAGCTCCATTTACACTCATCCCTGCGATCCATCTTCGCCTTCGACAGCATCCACAAACACCAAGAACTCACCCTACGCCACGTAAAATCCGGCAAGCACACCGTAGTGGCCACGGGCACAGGCTCCGGCAAGACCGAGGCCTTCCTGATGCCCTTGGTCGATCACGCCTTACACCTGCGGGACGAGAAGGCCCCCGACGGCATCACGGCCATTTTGGTCTACCCCATGAACGCACTTGCCGACGATCAACTCCGCCGCCTTCGTCCTTTGCTTGCCGGCACCGGGATTACCTTTGGTCGTTACACGGGCGTCACCCCGAAAGATGGAAGTCCCGGCAACGGGCAGCTTACGGAGCAGCGGGCCTATACGCCCAAAGAGCTCGAGCTGCTCGCCCAGGGCAAGGAAGATCAGGTGCCCATTCCCTTCGAGGAATGCTACAGCCGACAAGACATCCGCGACCGCCGGCCTCGCTTGCTTTTGACCAACTACAGCCAACTGGAATACCTGCTTCTCCGCGACCGGGATCTGGACATGTTCCGCGAGGCCCCCTTGCGGTTTTTGGTCCTCGACGAAGTCCATACTTACACGGGCGCCTTAGGCTCCGAGGTCTCTTGCTTGCTTCGCCGCATTCGCCACGTGGCGCGCAAGGGCGCGGACGAGGTCATTTGCATCGGCACCTCGGCCACGGTCCAAGAAAGCCAGGGGCGCATTGATGCCCATGGTGCTACGCGCAAATTCGCCTCTCGCTTGTTTGGCGTGAATGCTGATCACGTGGAGCTTGTGACCGAGCATTATCGCCGGCAGGAAGTTCCGCGGGAAAGGCTCTTTACGCCTGAGCAGCCTGAAGACAGCCGAGGCCTGCTTGCAGCCATTTTGGATAAAACAAGGCAACTGCAACTTCGAGACGAGGTTTCGGATTTGCCGGATGAGGTCCTCACGCTTTGCGAGCAACTCTGCGGACGGGCGGCGCCCGAGGCCGCGGACAATATGGCTCGGGCTTATCGCTTGCTCGCGGGTAGTGGCGTGCTCTGGCTGCTTATTGATTTGTTTAAATCGCCCAACCTCTTGGCCCAGGCGCTCCCCAGATTGCGGGCCTTGGATGCCCAGCGCGCCGATGACGAGGCCTGCATTGCGGAGCTTCTGGCGTATTTGACCTTGGGCGCCTTGGTGCAGCAGGAAGGCGAGCCCTTGCTGCGGCCCAAGCTGCATTATTTTGTGCAGGGATATCAGGGACTGGGCTGTGTTTTGGACGCCGCGGGCAAGCCCGAGGTCAAGTTCGACTTGGAGGCCGGACCCGCCAAGGACGGGGCGCGGATTTTCCCGCTTTGGCTTTGTCGCTCTTGCGGTCAGCATTACTACAAGATGATGGCCTCCCAGCCGGTGAGCCAGGACGGGGTGGGGGTCACCTTGACCCAGAACCCCGACCGACACGCCCAATTCGACCCGGAGGACCGGGTGGTTTACGTCACCGAGAAACTCATCGGCGGCACGGAAGAAGGCGAGGTGGAAACTCGCTGCGTGCAGGCTTATCTCTGTCGTCACTGCGGCGCCTTGCACGATAAGAAGACCGACGCCTGCCGCAACGGCAAATGCGGGAAGAAAGAGGCGCCCTTGCCGGTGCTTGCGCATTTCGAAGACATGAAGAAATGCCAGGCTTGTGGGACAAGCGCCAAGGGCTATGAAGAGATCGTCACCCCGGTGCGATCTTCCGAAGTGGCGGACGTGAACATCCTGGCCCAGACCATGTTGTCCGCCATGCGCGAAAAGCCCTTGCAGAAATTGCTGATTTTCGCGGACAGCCGGCAAGACGCGGCCTTTCAGGCCGGCTGGATGGACGAGCGATCGAGACGTTTTCGGCTGCGGCATGTGCTTTACGAAACCCTGGAAAAAGAACCCGAGCGCATTTGGAGCTTGGAGCGCCTTTGCGACCATATGCTGGAGCGATCCATCGAGCTGCAAATTCTGAAACAAGGGGCCTTTGACGACGAAGCCAGCCTCAAGCGCATCATGTGGTTTTTGCTTGAGGAGTTCGCGTCCACCGGGCAGCGTCGCGCGAGCCTGGAAACCTTGGCCTTGGCCGAAGTGGTGACCGAAGGCGTGGGGCTGGAGGATTGGCCTGGGTTCTATGCGAGATGGGCCGGGGCTTTTAAGGTCGAGCCCGCGGCACTCGCCCGGCTGGTGCGACTTGTGGTCGATTATTACCGGCGGCGGGGCTTGTTGAACCACGAGTTGCTGCAACGCCGCTGGGATGCCAAGGATCCCGAGGTGCGCAAAGGTCTGGTGCATACCTATGAGCAATACCGCCCCCAGGCCCTGGTCATTGAAGGCGCGTCCAAGTCCTCTTATTGCAAATCCTGGATGGCCAAAAGAGGACGAACGGCGGCGCAGGAGATTTTGGCCAAGGGCCTGCCGGAGGGGCGCAAGATAGAGGCGAGCAGGCGCAATGAGTTCCTAGACGAGCTCTGGTCTCAGCTTGTCAATCACGAGAAGAAACCCCTGCTTCGGCCCGCGCAACTGGTGATCAGACGCCATGGCAAGTTGCAGCCCATTCGTCATCTGCCCGGCAACCTGTACCAGTTTGACTGGGAGAGAATGGGCGTTCGCCTGACCGCCAAGCGCTGGCTTTGCCCGTCTTGTCGCAAGGCGCAGTCCGTGCCGCCGCCCAGTGGCGCCTGCCCGGAATACGATTGCAAAGGCACCTTGAAAGAAGTGGGTCGAGAAGAAGAACACTTTGATGTCTACCAGTACACAAAGAGCCGCTTTGTGCCCATGAAGGTCTGGGAGCATTCGGCCCAGGTGCCCAAGAAAGAACGACAGGAGCTCGAGCGAGAGTTCAAGCGGGAAGAAGGCGGCAAGTACAACTGCCTGGTGGCCACGCCGACTTTGGAATTGGGTGTGGACATCGGCAAGTTGGAGATGGTGCTCATGCGCAACGTGCCGCCCACGCCGGCCAACTACGCCCAGCGCTCGGGAAGGGCCGGAAGACGCCATCGGATCGCCGCGGTGTTTACCCATTGTCGCGCAAGCGCTCACGGTCGCTATTTCTTTCAAGATCCCCGCAGCATGATAGCCGGCGAGATCCGAGTGCCCAGCTTTTCCTTGCGCAACGAGCCCATGCTGAAAAAGCACGTTCATTCCACGATCCTGACTTACTTGCGCGAAGAGGCAGACGAGGCCACGACCGAGATACTGAACGAGTCTTTTCCTCCCTTTGTGCGCAGCTTTTTTGCCGAGCAATTTACAGAAAACGGGCAAACCCGCACTCGCTATCTGAAAGAAGCCCCCGCTCTTGTGTCCTTGGGCGATCTCATAAAGACCCACCGAGAGGCCTTGCTCGAGACACTGCAATCCGTGTTCCAGGGCACTTGGCCGCAAGAAGACAAACAGGCGGTGGATACGGAGATCCTGGCCGCGCTCATCGACGATTTTCAGCCTGGATTGCGGCGACATGTGCTGCGTCTTTTCAAGCGGGTGAATAGCTATCGAAAGGAACTCAGGGACCTGGCCACGGAAGAAAGCAGCGGGCTGGAACTGACCGAAGAGCAAAGAAATCGTCGCTTCCAACTTCAGCATGCCCTCAAGGAGCTTCAAAACAACGAGCGTTTGGAGAATTACTCATTGAGCTACCTGGCCACCGACGGCTTTTTGCCGGGCTACGCCCTGGCACGAGACAGCGTGACCGCTCAATGCTTGCATCCCTATTTGGAGATCACCCGACCCGCGCCAGTGGCCCTGCGAGAACTGACCTCGGCCAACTTCGTTTACGCCAACAAGCAGGTCATGCGGGTGACCAAGTTGCACCTGGAATCTTCGGCCGGCGATGAGGATGCCGGCCATGCGGCCATGCAGCAAACCATGGCCCACGACCCAGAGCACAATCGCATTTACGCTCAACAGGACCAAAAGACCGAGGGCGGGGGCACACAAGCCCATCAAGTCTTTACTTCTTTTGAGCTGAGCGACGTGGAGATGGCCCGGCGCGAAGACATCAACGACAGGGAAAAGGGTCGTCGCCGGGTGGGTTTTAAGGTTTTGTCCTTGGACATGGGCAGCCACGGTGGCGGGCGCTGGGGCAAGGTCGCCAATGTGGAGGCGAAGTTCTTAGAGCAGCACCACATTCGCCTGGTCAATCTCGGTGTGGGCAAAAGAAAAGACGAGCTTTTGTTGTTCCCGCTTTGCAAAGCCTGCGGGGCCACCCGTTCGCCCTTTGCCACGGAGGGGGAAATCCAGCGATTCACCGAAACGCACCAAAAGTTCCATGGCGTGGACCGGGTGGAAAAAGTGGCCCTGCATGTGGATTTGGTTTCCGACACCCTGGAGCTTGGCCCCTTCAAGGAATACGCGTCCGCGGCCAATCTCTTCGAGTCCATTCGCATCGGCGCAAGGTACGTCTTGGACATGGGCGCAAACGAGATCGACGGCGAGGTCATCTGCGACGAGCACGGCGATCATCACGCCTTGCTCTACGACCCCATGCCGGGAGGCTCCGGCTTTTTGCCACAAATCATCGAATATTGGGACGCCGTCTGCGAGGCCGCCCAAAAGGCCCTGGAAAACTGCGCCTCCAAATGCGACAAGGCCTGCTATTCCTGCATGAAGCATTTCCGCAATCAGCAAGATCACGCGGTCTTGGATCGCCACATGGCCCTAAACATGCTGAGCCCCTTAATCCAGCCCTTAGACTTGCAGCACAAGATCCCACCCGTGGCGGCAGCCACCAAAGCCGAAATCGAAAAAACCGACAGCGACGCCGAAATCACCTTCGCCGAAGTCTGCGCAGCCCACGGCTTCCCCGTACCGCCCGTGGCCGGCCTCAAGGTCACCTTCGACGACGGCAACTACACCGTAGCGGACTGGGCCTACCCGGAAGCCAAGCTCCTCATCTTCATCGACGGCATGGGCAAACATCTCCACGGCGATCCCCAGAAGGCAAAATCCGATGCCCTGAAACGAGCCAAGGCCGAACTGTTGGGCTACAAAGTCGTGGCCATCACCGCCGAGGCCCTGAAGGACGAAGTCAGCATGAATGTGCACTTCCAGGTGATTCAGATGCGCCTTGAGGAAAAGTAGCCAGCCACTTAGTAGCGCCAACCAGCCAACCCAGACAATCGTGCCATTCTCCTTTCGTGTCCGAAAATCGACGAATCGTGTCCGACTTTCGGACAACATCAGGCCCATGTTCAAAACACAAGGCACTGAACTTGTTGTCTATTTGCTAATGCAAAACGATGGCACGCGCCTTGCTTCGACGATTGTATATTTTTGGCTCTTTGAAGGGAGGGTGTGTAATGCAATTGGTGCGGATAGAAGGACAAATTTATGAGCTAAGAGGACGGCGGGTCTTGCTGGACCATGATTTGGCAAAACTCTATGGTGTAGAAACCAAGGTGCTGAATCAGGCCGTCCGCCGGAATCAAGACCGTTTTCCCGATGATTTCATGTTCCGCCTGGATGCAGAGGAGTCCGATTCTTTAAGGTCACAAATTGTGACCTTAAAGAGCGGCAGGGGGCAGCATCGAAAATTCCTCCCATTCGCATTCACAGAGCAGGGCGTGGCCATGCTTTCAAGCGTTCTCAGAAGCCCTCGCGCCATACAAGTCAACATAGAAATCATGCGAGCCTTCGTCCGTTTGCGGCAAGTTCAATCTCAAAATACTGAACTGACGACAAGATTGACCGAGCTCGAACACAAGGTGGTAAATCACGACGAGAGTATTCGGGCAATCTTCAATGCCATACGGCAGCTCATCGACAAACCGGTGCAGGAAAAGAAACAAATAGGATTTGCTTCAGACAAAACGGGTTTCGTCTTCGCCGCAGTGTCATTCGCCGCAGTGTCATAGGCACTTGATAGACTTGGGACGACCATTCAGGGGAGGAAAGCAAGTCATGTTGTACCCAAAGCCGCCATCACAAGAGCCTATTACCCATGCAAAAATCCAGCAAATGCTCTCCTGGGCTCCGAGGCGATTCCGACTCGCGGATATTGATCCCGTACTCAAACCACCAGACAGTCACGCCACCGACTGGAACTTGGTTTTCCCATTTCGCGAAACATTCGTACCCGCATTCGAATCGGCTTGCAGCGTCGAGCACTTGAATTTCATGTCGAAAGGACAACAGACTTTCTGTTACACCTTCCTGAAAAATGTAAGTCAGGAAAAGATCCAAGCGCTGCAAACCTGGCTATCTACAATCCACCAAGTTGTCGCCATCAGGGATTGCCTGGCCCTCTCCTTTGCCCTCGACTATGATCGAATGCAGGGCAGTCCGAATATGCCACGGACAGAAATCGGGACACTTCGCTCTCAAGCCAAGCCATACGACGCGCATGCAACTGCCGAACATATCGTCGCGGCTAAGGAACTCGGACGTCGCTGCCTGAATTTTCTAGGCGTAGTTGGATCCTACAATTCTGCCACTGCCGTAGTCTCGGTCCCTTCTTCTGATCCTACTCAAGGCTTTTCGGTGCCTACCGAGGTGGCACAAGTGATTGCCGAGGGATCAAAGCTTCAGAATCTCAGCACCCTAGTCCGGACAACAAGGCCAAGACCCGGATTGAAGAACCTCCCTGTTTCAGAAAAGCTGAAGACGATTCAAGAAACGATTGCCGTACATGGCGACTTGCGAGGCCAGAACATCCTTCTGGTCGACGATCTGTATCAATCCGGCGTGACCATGAATTGCGTCGCCATGAAGCTGATTGAGGCCGGGGCCAAGGCGGTGTATGGTCTTGCCTGTGAGAAAACCTGTCGCAATGATGCGAATGTCTCCGAGGTGGAATGATGGCACTCGGACAACATGAACTCTCCCTGCTGTCGCTCCTTGCGACGCCCGGAGTTGGAAACGTTCGCGCCTCCAAGATCCTGGCGTGGTGCTCTTCGAAGGGCAAGGACGTTGCTGACTTTGTTGCCGACCCCGTACCCGTCAAAGGAGTGCTGTCCGAAGACATGGCCACGTGGCTTCGCTCCAACAAGCCCGCCATTCATAAAACAGCTCAAGAATTATCAGACGCCAAGATCACGTTGGTGACAAAGGGAAGCGAGAACTACCCAGCGCGTTTGATGAGCCTTCTCGGCGACAAAGCCCCGCTGATCCTTTTCGCAAAGGGCAAACTCGCAAATCTCGATTCCATTGGGGTCGGTTTTTGCGGTTCCCGCAAGGCCAGCGACAAGGGTCTTGCCACTGCGGCCGATTGCGCGGATCAGCTTGCCCAGTCCGGTATTGATGTTGTATCTGGCTTTGCCGCCGGTGTTGACTTCCAAGCCCACTATGCATCACTCAAGGCAGGCGGCACAACGACGGTCGTCCTGGCCGAAGGGATTTTGAACTTCAAGATACGTCGAGCTCTTGAGCCCGTCTGGGACTGGAAGAATGCTCTGGTCTTGTCCGAATTCCATCCCAATGCGGGCTGGAGCATCGGCAATGCCATGCAACGAAATTGGTCGATTTGTGCTCTTTCCCGAGTGATGATCCTAATCGAGGCCCAATCGAAAGGCGGAAGTGCCGAGGCGGGGAAAGCTTGCATGAAGCTGGGCCTGCCCTTGTTTGCTTCCGAGTACGAAGGAGCCCCCAACTCAGCAAGTGGCAACCGCGATCTTCTGAACCTCGGTGCGGAGCGACTGCTGAAAAGCAAGACGACGGGACGGGCAAACCTAAACCGAGTCTTGCACTTCGCTCGCCACTCGGCGGGTCAAACTGTCGCAATAGCAGCGCAAGCCTACAAATCCTGCTGACCCATAATTTGATGCTGTGGTTAGTCAAAACTCTATCCAGCCGTTAATCCTCAGGGCACGACCTGAGCCAATCGGTTCAGCGCTTCGCGAAGCTTGGAACTCGGTATGCCCGAGAGCGTGAGTTTGATCTTAGGGTCGGCGCCTTTGCCGGTGGTGAATTCCAGCTTGGCCTTGGGGGCGATGGCGCGGATGGCGCGCAGGGCCCCGGCTTTCCATGTGGGTTTGGGGAAGTGCAAGGGGTCAGTATGGGGCATTGGCTTTGGTTTGTGTTTTCGCTTGATGCGGTTGGCGGCCAGCTTGATCTCGCGGGAGCTTGCGGCGGTGAAGGTCTTGTTGCTGACCTTGCCGGATTCGCGTATCTCGATTTGATAGGCGAGGACGTCTACTGGCTTGTCCTCTTCGGGCGTGGCCTTGGCCAGCTCGATGGCGGCCAAGAGCTTGGTCTGCCCGTGCTTGCGCGCGATGAAGCGGCTGAAGTTGCGCGCCACGTCCATCAGGCGATAGGCCGTCGTCTTGCTGATGCTCACCCCCCGGCGCCCCAGATAGCGCTCGAAACAGTCGAAGCCGCCCTGGGTGTAAGTCGCCCGATCGTGAACCCGGACGAGACATTGGCCCAACTCCCAAAAACGCTGGCCGATCTCTTCCTTGAGCTGCAGGATTTTTTTTGTTTCCCGGTCCAACTCCGTGACGGGCTTCATCGGTTGGGGCTTCATCGGCTGGGGCTTGAGCGGCTGGGGCTTGAGCGGAGTCGAGGGTTTGACTGGCTTGATTGGCTTGGTCGGTTTTAGCGGCTTGGCCGGCTTGAGTGGCTTTAGGGGAAAAGGTCTTTTCGGGGGCACGGGCCACCTCCCATCCTGGTTTAAGTCATCCTGGTTTGGATCGACTGTAACATCTGATGAGCGCCTCGAAAAGGGGCGAATTTCCGCATGTAGGGCGATGTAGGTAATTTTCAACGGACAAAGCTGTATCTCTCCGAAATATAAGGCGAACACGCGTCCCAGCGCTGGGACGTTTGGAGGCTTATTTTGAAGCCGAAAAGAGGGCTGATTCGTCGGGTTTTTTGCACTCGAAAACGGGTGACCACGTCCCCGGTTTTCTCGGGTTTTCTCGAGCCACTTGGATAGTATTATGAGGCTGGCTAGACGTTATTGTGCTCAATGTAGTCCCGGATGGCTTGCTTGAGGCTGGCTTCGTCGATTGAGAAACGGGGGCGGACGGTTTTGAGCTGCACGCCGCAGATGGGACAGGCCAGCATGTTCTCCAAGGCGTGCATCTGGCGCCGGGTGCCTCTCTTGCGGACTGTCTTGACCTTTTCGTAGAGCGCATGACCTCGCTCGGTGACGAAGAATTTTCCTCGGCGGCTGGTGATCAGGCGACCGGCGGCCAGGCGGTTTAAAGCCCCGTTCAGCTGCTCTACCGTCGGATAGCTGCGATCGATGTAATCGGCCACCCCCACGATGCGCTCCAGATCACAGCCCTTCGGCCCGCAGCCGATGATCATGCACATGAGGATCCAGGCGTCTTGCCAGTGCCAACTGGAATCGATTCTCTCAGGCGACATGCGTCCCCCCGTTGCTTTGTGCTGCTTGGAACCCTGGGCCTTCAACAGGGCGACCACGT
This sequence comes from Deltaproteobacteria bacterium, assembly GCA_019314375.1. Classification (GTDB taxonomy): domain Bacteria; phylum Myxococcota; class B64-G9; order B64-G9; family B64-G9; genus JAFCZJ01. The sequence continues at coordinate 13,407 of JAFCZJ010000183.1, forward strand.
CCGGCGAGCAGCCATTTGCTCAATACTTATGAAAGCCTCTGTAAATCGAGGTTGTTATCCGAACAGCAAATTATCCGGCAAGGGGCCGAGAGTCAACGGCTTGCAAAAACCAGGTTGACCAGGACCTGGTCGGCCAGTCCGCCTGCCTGAGCTGTCCCCCTCCGCAAGATGACTTGAGCGACTGCATGGCGCAGATTTGCCAGAATGCGGTTTCGGCGGATGTTGTTGACGACAGCGAGATGACCGCCCCGGACGGCGTGGCCTGTACGGAAGATGCCTGTGTGGATGGAGCGGCGGTGTACACGCCACGCAACAATCGCTGCGACGATCAGCCGGTTCATGCCAACATCCACAGGGGCAAAACGAAGGTTCGGGCGTCGGGACGGGCGGGCTCGCCCATGTGCAGGATGACTCGGTATGGTATCTCGACATCAAGCTTGCGGTGGTCGGCGTCGAAAGCATCCAGACCCCGCAACCAGGATTGGTTGAATTTCGAGCCCAGCTTGATTTCGATGGGAATATGAAAACCCCGGTTGGAGACGATCAGATCAACTTCGGACACTTTCGTCTTGAACCAAAAACGCAAGACCGGAGCAGTGGGCTCCAGTGAGCACCACTTGGCGACCTCCGTGATTGCCAGAAGCTCCATGTAGTTACCGATCATTCCCGAGGCGCGTAGAATACGAAGATCCTCGAACCCCCGCAAACCCCACAGCATCCCCGGGTCGCTCAGATACAGCTTCGGGGCGCGAACGATTCGCTTGACGGGATTGACCACGAAGGGCTGTAAGCGCAGCAGGGTCAAGGTTTGCTCCATGAGACCCACGTACCGGCGCAGGGTCACCGGCGTCGTTCCGATTTCGTTGGCCATTGTCTCCCACTTCAACGTGCTCCCGGTCCTGGCGGCCACCTGACGAATGCAGGCCCGGAACAGATCAAGATTGCCCACGGACGCCAAGCTGCGAACATCTTTTTCGACATAGGTGGCCAGGAAATCGCGAATCCATTCTTCAGGCTCTGCGGCGTCGCACGGCTCTGGAAACAGTGGATGCCGCAAGTGTGTCTCAACCCAACGTTTTCTTCGAGAGGCGTGCCACTTACCGCGCTCAACAAGCGTATCGAAATCTCTACTCGTGAAGCGGCCCCCAAGCAGGCGAGAAACAAGTTCGGGAAGGTGGTCCCGGGCAGGATCTTCCTTGGTTGAATATGAAAGACCTTCCGAAAGAGTGAAGGGATGCAAGCGGACGATCCTTGCCCGACCGGCCAGGCTCTCTGCAACCGGATCATGGATCTCAAGCGCCGAGGAACCGGTGACGATGAACCGGATACGCTCTGGAAACTCGTCGTGCAAGGCCTTGATTCTCTCGAACAGGGAAGGCGCTTTCTGAGCCTCGTCGATCACGAGTAAAAACCCCCTGATTGCGCTCCATGGGCGATCTGCGCGTTTCTCGATTTCGGCTACGATCCCTCCTTCGGACGCGCTGAGCCGGTCACGCAGGAACGGATCGTCGAGGTTGAGGACCAACTGATCGGTCTCGGGCAGATCCTCGATCAGATGACGTGCCAAGGTAGACTTGCCGGTCTGGCGAGCCCCGATGATCACCAGGATCTTCCCGTCCGATAAAGCCTTGCGACATTGAGGCTCCACGTATCTTGTTGTGTAGTGGCTCATTTTCCAGCTTCCTCCAGACCAGGATACATGGAGGCCAGCCAATAGTCAACACTTCACTACCTGCTTTGCAATGCAAATCGAATACCCAGCTATCGTCTTTACTTGATGCCCGTCCCCCAAAAACTTGGTGCCGGCCACTTCGTGGGTGTTTTGTTTACTCCTTGGAGCGCATGGGTGCGAGGATCCCGGGGTGTATGGATGAACCCATGCGCGATCGTCTTGACCGGGACCCTGAGCCTGTTTACCATGGTCCCCGGAGGAACTGGCATTGCAACGCGACGAACGTTTGGCCATTTTACGCGGCCTACCCAAGGTAGATTTGCATCGGCATTTGGAGGGCTCCATGCGCCTTTCCACCCTCCTGGAACTTGGCCGCAAGCGGGGTTTGGACTTGCCGCTTGCCGACGAAGAGTCCCTGGCGAAGGCGATTTGCTACAACGAGGGCGAGGAGCGTAGCCTGGCCCATTTTTTATCCAAGTTCCGATCGGATTGGTACTCGAATTACGCGGATGTCGAGCGCGTTTGCAGGGAAGTGGTGAAGGACGCCGCAGCGGAAGGGGTCATCGTGCTGGAGCTGCGCTTCAGCCCGGAGCATTTTACCAGAAACACGCGCTTGCAGATCGATGGGGTCATGGAGGCGGTTTGTGCGGCCGGCCGGGGCGCGGCTGAAGATCACGGCCTGGCGCTGGGTTTTTTGGTTACCCTGGTGCGTGAACGGCGGGACGATAAAGTTTGGGCCAAGCTTGTGAATCGGGCCGCGGAATTGAGTGAACTGGGGGTGGTGGGTGTGGATCTGGCCGGCGATGAGTTTGCCTGCCCCAACGAAAACTTTGTTCCTATATTTAATCGGGTCGTCGATACGGGTGTTTTGCACGTGACCATCCATGCGGGTGAAGGCACGCAAGCGGACCATGTGCGCTCCGCTGTCGAGTTGCTGCACGCCGAGCGCATCGGTCATGGCATTTCGGCCGCCGAGGATCCGGCGGTCATGGATTTTTTGGCGGAGAAGGGTGTTTGTCTGGAGGTCTGTCCCATCAGCAACTACCAGACCGGCTGCGTGGATGATCTGCAAGAGCACCCCTTGCCGCTTTTGGACAAGGCCGGGGTGCGCGTGTGCTTGAATTCCGATGATCCGACCTTGCATCGAACTCGCATCAGCAACGATTACGACGTGGCCGTGAGTCGCTGGGGCTACGGCTTGGACGATTTGCTCAGGCTCGAGTTGACGGCAGCAGAGCAGAGTTTTTTACCTGAAGAAGATCGGGCCGTGTGGGCGGAGCGCATCGAGCGGGAGTACCGCATTTCCGGCGGTCAGGGTTTTATCTGAGCCACGGGGGTATGTTTTGCAGAATCTCAGGGACAAGTTGCTGAAGGCGGGGGTGGTGGACAAGAAGGCCAAGAAGAAGGCCGATCACAAGGCCCGCCTGTCCCGCAAAGCCAAAAAGCAGCAGCCCAAACACAAGGAGTTGGAGGCCAAGGCCGAAGCGCAGCGCAAACAGCGCTACGAAGAAGAACAGCAAGCCAAGCGAAGCAAGGACGCCGAACTTGAAGCGGCCCGTCGTAAGGAGGCCGAGGTTCGAAACGCAGCCGTCGCTTCTCAGGATGAGGCCCGAAGGGAAGAAGAAAATGACCTCCGGGCACGATATCGGATGCGTGAATTGCTGCAGGCCACCATGTTTTTGCCCAAGACCGAAGGCCCCGTGAGTTTCAATTTTGTTGCTCGTTCCGGGGGCATTCGCTCATTGCAGCTTTCGGCTGCCCTGGTTCGAGACTTGTCCGAAGGCAGGCTGGGCGTTTGCCAGTTGCCCGGGCGGGAACGCTGGGGCCTGGTCCAGCGGGATGTGATCGAGCAGGTTCTGGCGGTGGAGCCGGCCCTGGTGCGCTTTTTCGCTTCGGATGATTTCCAGCTTGTCGAAGTCGTTGAGCCCCAAATCAAATCCACGCTTCGCTCTCGTTATTCAACAGGTCGTGGGGGCGGCGGGGACCGACGTGATAGCTAAAGGCACTTGAGTCGGTTCGATTATTACAAATGAGTTAAGTTTGCGAGAGTGTAGTCATCCCAGTAGTGCCTTTTGTGGCGGGCCCGCTAGAGGCACTTGAGTCGGTTCGATTATTACAAATGAGTCAAGTTTGCGAGAGTGTAGTCATCCCAGTAGTGCCTTTTGTGCCAGGTCGCGAAGCGACATGGTGCTAGTTTTTTTTGGCATTACACGAGCAGCGCGCGCAGGTCCTCGGGCAGGGGGGCGACAAATTCCATTTCGCGTTCGTCCGCCGGGTGTAGCAATCGCAGGCGTTCGGCGTGCAGGGCTTGACGACTGTGGCCCAGCCTGGCCAGGTCTTCTGGATTCAGGCGATTCTTGATCAGGTCCAAGTAGGGGCGACCTTCCTCTAAGTAGAGCTTGTCGCCAATGACAGGGTGGCCCAGGCTGGCCAAGTGCACCCGGATTTGATGTTGGCGTCCGGTCCAGGGTTCGGCCGCCACCAGGCTGACCTTCGGATATCGTTCGATCACTTCAAAGTCGGTGATGGCTTTTTGTCCGGTGGCCGATGGGCACCTGCGGATCTTGATGGGGAAATCCGGATCCGCGCCAAGGGGCAGATCAAGTCGCATCTGATCGAAGTCGGGACGACCATGAACCACGGCCAGGTAGCGCTTTTTGGGTGTTTGTTTTGCGAATTGGGTCATCAGGGCCGTAGTGCTGGCACGGTCTCTTGTGAAGATCAGCACGCCGCTGGTCTCTCGATCCAGGCGGTGGGCCGGCCTGAGTTCGGGATCATCGAGATCGCGCTGCAGGTGGGTCAAGATCGTGCGTTCTCTGAAGGCGCGGGCCGGGTGCACCGGTGCGCCCGGCCCTTTGTCCACCGCCACCAGGTACTCGTCCTCATAGAGGATGCGATAGCTGACTTCGACATCGGGTTCCGGCCTTTGTAGACGAGGGATGAAGATTTCTTCTTCGCAGCTCATGCGATGGGACCACTTGAGGGGCTGATTCGAGGCCGAAAGCACAGCGTCTTCTATGTTTTCCCTTAGCTGCTTGCGGCTTCGGCCAAAGCGGCGGGCCAAGAAGGCGTCCAGGCGCAGGCCCGCATCGGAAGCTCCCGCCACCAATCGACTGTCCGGGATTCTTTTTTTTTCGCCGGGATTTTCTTCGTCTTGGGTCATGCGTCGGCCTGCCCGGGGGGTGTTTGCAAAAGCAAGCCCTTGAGGACAATCTCCAAACCGGTGGTCATGAGTTGTTCGGTGTCCAGATCCAATCCCAAGGCCATGTATCCTTCGATGGCGTCCATCATGCCTTTGAGCAAGGTGGCAGAGGCCTCCGGATTCAGCGGCTTGAGTACACCCTCGTCGATACCGGTCTGGATGATGTGGGCCAGGGCGCGAATGTACTCTTTTTGCAAGCCGGCCAACAGGGCTCGAATTGATTCTTCACGGCCCGCCATCTCTCCCATGATCATGAAGAAACGAGGGTAGTCGGGACGCCGCCGGAAGAAG
>JAFCZJ010000184.1 GCA_019314375.1 Deltaproteobacteria bacterium
AGTCTCTGCAACCATCCTTTTCGACAAAGTCGGCTAAGGATCAAATTGGCTGTGCCACGAGAAACCGCGTGGATTTCGAGCAATTCATCCACAGTCCAGGTCGGCTTCTCGCTCGCCACGAAAGCATCGACAATCGCACGCTCGAGAACGCCGAGGCCGGCCATGGTCACATGCTTGTCTGATTCCGTTGCCATAAAACACAACACTCCTCTTAGAGCGGAGCCTCAGAATTCGAGCCTACTCCCAAACTATACTCCACATGCAGCAAATGTCAAAATGTGACATTTATTGCACTTCAAATGTAGTTTTGATGACAGAGGAATCGAGGGTTGTCCGTCTAAATTATTCGATCAATCCTTCTGGGCTCCCTTGCCCTTAATGGCTCCCCACAACTTCAGGGCCTCTTTCCAGGGGTAGCGGTTGGCGAACATGCTTACCTTGCTCTTGATCTTTCCGCGTTTGTTCATGCCCATCATGGCCCGGAGCTGGTTGGCACTTGAATCCGGGTTGTAGTCCGTTTTTTCAGAATAGGAGGCGGCGATTACGCCTGCGAAATAGGCTTTGTCCAGCGGTAGCTTGATCTGTTTGTTTACGTTGCCTTCCACTGAATCCAATTCCAGATCTTCAAATTCGTCGGCGTTGATTCGGATGTCGGTGTTTGACGAGGGATTGAACCAAAAATCTTTCTTTTTGTTGCCGAAAAAGAGGTTGTTGTCCATCTTGATGTGGGAATTAAAGCGCTGATTGTTAACACCCGGTCCGATGTTCATCGCGATTAGATTGTCGTGAATATTGAACTTCACCTTGGTCAGGATTTCGACTCCGTAGCCCAGGGTCGCCAAGTCTTTTACGCGACTCCAGGTGAACAAGATGGTGTTGTGATGAACTTCCGCCTCGCCGGCGTTGTCTTCCGTGCCATAGACCTCGACCGCGGACATGCGACTCGCGACGATGACATTGTTGGCCACCAGGGCGCGACCTTTGCCGTTGAGCCCAATTCCCAAGTTGCCGCCAAGCTTCAATCGAACGGCGTTGTTGGCGCAATTGACGAACAGGTTGTTGCTGACGGTCAGGTCGGATCCGAACAGGGTCACGCAAGTTGCATTTGGATTTGCCGAACCCGCGCCAACCTTCATCATGCCGGTTTCAACGCCTTCCGGCTTGCCTTGGGTTTTTTCGTAAGGATTCATCTGGCCCTGCTCAAAAACAAAACCGTCCACGACGATCGGGTGCTTGGGCTCAAAGTTGTTTTTGGAAAAAAGCATATGCTTCTTGGGGGCCTTTGAGAATCGCTCCGGGCCCGGCTGCAAGAGGGTCAAATGCTTGACCGGATTGCGGGCCGAAAAGTCACGATTGAAACCGCCGTACAGCTTAACCGCTTTGGTCATTTCCCAGAAACCAACGCCGAAAGTGCCCTTGAAGGTCCCTTCCGCAACCACGATGGTGTCGCCGGAAGCGGCTTTGGCCATCGCCTTGTCGATGTTCTTCATCGGCTTGTCTTTTGTGCCGGGGTTCTTGTTCTTGCCCCCCTTACCAATCACATAGATGACCTTGCCAGACTTGGGATTGAGGATCTCCTTCAGGTCTGAAGCGGAAGCGGTCTGGGCTCCGGCAAACAAAAACAACGCGGCAAAGGAAAAACCACGCAGAAATCGCATTCGACGAGACATCGACATCTTCTGGACGACAAATTCACCCTCTTGTCTCAGCACTTTCTTCTCGGAATCAGCCCTGTTCATCTTGCCTTCCTTTCTTATGGGTACTTTCACTCCTGAAGTGATCACGGAGTCTATGGATTATTTCCACCGGCAGAATACCGGCGTTTAAATTATTCGGTCAATCCTGTCCAATAGCATCTTCATCAGGCGGTAATATTCAGCTATTTGCCCATAGATCAGTTGGGCGACTTCTTCATTGTAGGTATGCGAGGTCTGATTCCTCCGGTCGGTCATCTCCAGACATTGTTCCGCTTCTTCTTCGTTGAGCAGCCCTTGGCCTAGCATTTCTCTAAAGCAAGCCTTGGGGGCATTGCAAACCACCCCTTGATTGGTTTTGAGAAATTCCTTCGAAAACTTCCAAACCGCCTCGAAGGTGTACTTAAAGCGCTGGATGCTTGCGTCCCGAACGATGACGGAGTACGGCTCGTCCAGAATTTGGCCAAGGCTTTCCATTGCTCGGGTAGCGCTTGCGAATTTGAGTTTCATTCTTTCCAACCCACCCGCGCTCGGGAACCAAACAATACGATTTTGACCGAATCATGCTCAAAAAACTCCAGAACCAATTTCTTCAATGGAGCAAGATTGTCAGGACTGGAAGGCATGTTGCATCATGGCCAGTTCTTGAATGCAAAATCAAGACGATAGTTTCCTTAGGACCTAGAAGATCTCTCCCCTTGTCATTTTCCTCGGAATTTGTCAGCATAGGGCTTGGGGAAGCATCCATAGCAACAAGGGTCCGGATTCGATGACGAGCACGGGCTCTGGATGGGAGCCAACAATGAAGGCCATTCTCTTTTGCCTGCTCGCAAGCACGGCCCTGCTTGGCTTCGCCTGCTCGGAAGACGAAGACAACAAGATCCATTGCTAAGTGGGCTCCTGCGAGCCCAACGGGATTTGCGTTGCCGACCCGGTGGGCAGCGATTTTGGCGCCCATTGTGAATGCGATCCCTACTACTGGCAGGCCAGAATGAGCATCCTTGAATGCACAAACATTGGCCAAATGCGCACCGGGGAACCCTGCGGCTATGACCAAAACTGCGAATCCGGGCGCTGCCTCAAGTACGCCGGCGAGACAGAGGGCTACTGCACGAGCATCTACTGCTTCACCGAAGAGGGTTGCCTTAATCACAGCTGCCAAGACACGAATGAGATGTGCTGCGTCGAATTGGCCGAGGACTACCGCATGTGCCTGAAAATCGCCGAGGGCTACGAATGCGGCGACGGTACCGGCACCCGCGGCGACTCCTGCACCGGGACCCTCGAATCCGCCTGCGCCGAGGGCCATGACTGCATAAGGCTGGACGACACGGACCCCTTCGCCATCTGCGCTAGGCCCTGCGATACGGACGCCGACTGCGCCGAGTGCCAATGGAGCGTGGAGCCGAGCATGGGATTCGAGTGCGCTACCGTAACCGGCGGCGCTCGCTATTGCTTGCTGAGCAACAAGGAATACTGCTCTTCTGATGCCGACTGTCTGGGCGAGGAAACCTGCGCCTACCAGGGGCAGTCACTCTTCCGCCTGGAAGCTGGCATTTGCGGTCAATGGGGACCCAGCCCTCCGGGCGCATATTGTGAAGAACCTGAATCCTGCTCCAGCCTGATCTGCATAGAAAACGTCTGCCGCGCGGTCTGCTCGAATGACACGCAATGCGCTGCAGACGAGGCCTGCGTCTGGCTCGATCGTCACGCCTCTGGGCCCTATTGCGTTGCAGGCCCGCGCTGCCAGACGGACGAAGACTGTGCCGAAGGTCAGCTTTGCAGCCAGCACCCGGAATGGAATTCCGACGGGGACCGGCTCTGCATTCCGGATCCTCGCTGCTATCGGCCAGCCGATTGCCTCACGGGTGAAAGTTGCTGGCCATTCATGTACGACGGCAGCCTGGAGGGTCAGTGCCAGCCCAACCGCCAGCCCTACCCGGTCGGCGCTACCTGCGACGAGGACGACGACCATTGCCAGGTCTTCTGCATGTACGGCAGGTGCACCGAGTGGTGCACCGTGGATGAAGATTGCCCGGTGGGGATGAATTGTCAAAGGCATTACCTGTGCGGGGTCGAGCCCTGCCGGAACCCTCGTGAAACGGCCATCGGCACGATTTGTGGCCAGACGACAAGAGAATAATCATGCGCTACTTTCTCATTCTCACCCTGCCCCTTTTCCTGCTGGCCGCCTGCTCGGAAAGCGACGACCTTCGCCACTGCCAGCCCGACGACTGCCTGCCCAACGGCACCTGCGTCGAGGGGCCCGACGGCCCTTACTGTGAATGCGACGATGGATACAGTCTTACTCGCACCCTCGGCGACATGTTGTGCGTCGAAGACTTGTCATGTCGTGACGACTCCGACTGCTCTTCCGGCTTCTGCCTGAAACACACGGGCCACACCGAAGGCTTCTGCTTCAGCGCCGGCTGCGTTACGAACGACGACTGCGGTCCGGGCAGGTGCTGCGTGGAGGTGGACACGGCCTACTTCATCTGCCTGAAAATCGCCGAGGGCTACGAATGCGGCGACGGCATAGGCTCCTGCGGCGACTCCTGCACCGGTGCCATCGACTCGGCTTGAGCCGTGGACAAACCCTGCCTGAGCTACCAGGACACGGACTACTACGCCATTTGCTCCAAACCCTGCGATAGCAGCGAGACCTGCGGCGAAGGCGAGGTCTGCGCCATCGGCGTGGATGCCACCGTGACCGAGCTCATCGGCGAATGCGCCACCTACGGTGCCCTATCCCCGGGTTCGGCCTGCAATGACGAAGACGATCCGGCCCAACTCAGCTTCGAGGAACGCTGCAGCGGGTTCTACTGCCTGGGTGGCAAATGTTCAGAAGTCTGCCGCGATGATAACGACTGCCCCGAGGGCATGCAGTGCATGGAGTTCATCTTAGAGGACGTGGACGACAGCATCGACGTCTGCCAGGGGATCTAGAGACTCGTGAACCCTCGCCTGCTTCGGTAACCGTATAGAACTTTTGGGGAACGAGTCCGATGTCTACATCGGACTGAGAAGTGGCATCATCCCGGGCCCGAGAACCAAACAACGAGAATAACGCAACAACGTCCCCCTGCCTTGACAGGAGCGCCGATGGGCGGCGACAATGTGCCAAGCTCGTAAATTTCAATAACCTCTGGAGGTTCCATGGCCATCGACTTCCCAAGCGAAGAGTGGACTGCTGCATACAAAGAAGCGATCAACTCAGATCCCGAGTACAAGACCGCCGGCGCCAAGTGGACCGCGGGGGCCCTGGCCTTCGTCGTCAAAGCCGAGCCTTCGGTGGGACTGGAAGAAGATACGGCCTTTGTGCTCGACGTGCATCAGGGCGAATGCCGCAATGCTTACGTAGCCGAGATGGACAAGGCCAAGGAGCAGCCCTTCGTCATCACCGGATCTTATGCTCAGTGGAAATCGGTGATCCGCGGTGAATTGGATCCCATCAAGGGCATGATGCAGGGCAAGCTCAAGCTCAAGGGCAACCTGCCCATGATCGTGCGTTTCGTCCAGGCCGCAAAGGTTTTGGTCTCCAACGCCGCGAAGGTCGACACGCGCTTTCTGGACGACTAAATGGACAGCTACGACGCGAATTTGAGCTTCGTCTTCGCTCACAGCAAGAAGATCGTCTTTGGGACCAACAGCCTGGGCGAGGTGGGCGAGCAAGTCAATGAACTGGGCTGCAAAAGAGCCGTTGTGGTCACAGACCGCTTTTTGGCCGAGCAAACCGACATGGTCGAGCGGCTCAAAAAATCGATGGGCCAGCGCTTGGCCGGGGTTTTTTCAGACGTGGTGCCCGATCCCACGGCCCCCAGCGTGGATGAAGGCGCGGAGATGGCTCGGGGCGTAGACGCCGACTGCCTGATCTCTTTGGGCGGCGGCAGCGCCATCGACACGGCCAAAGCCATGGCCATCGTGTTGACTGAAGGCGGCAAAATATTGGACCACGAGGGCTACCACAATCTGGAACGCCCCTTGCTGCCCCACATCTCCGTACCCACCACCGCGGGCACGGGCTCGGAGATGACCCTGGTCACGGTGATCACGGATCCGGAACGTGGTCAAAAAACCTATGTGGGTAGCCACTATCTCCATCCAGACGTGGCCGTGCTCGATCCGGCACTGATCGTGGGCCTGCCGCCCAAGATGACGGCGGCCACGGGCATGGACGCCATGAGCCATGCCGTTGAGGCCTTGATCTCCACCCTGCGCCAGCCCTTCTCGGACGCCTATGCCCTCGCCGCCATCCGCCTCATCGCAAAATACTTACCCAGGAGCCTCGAAGACCCAAGTGATCTTCATGCCCGCGGTCAGATGCTCATGGCGGCTTCTATGGCGGGTACGGCTTTTTCCAACGCCATGGTGAGCTTGAATCACGCCATGGCTCACAGCCTGGGTGCCGTCTACCATCTCCACCACGGCACCTTGAACGCCCTTCTTCTGCCCCACAGCATGCGCTTTTTTAATGACGTTGCGGCTGATGCCTTTGCCCAGGTCGCGGCAGCCATGGACGTGGATACAGGCGGCATGGACGAGAAAGAAGCGGGCCTCAAGGCCGCCGACTCCATGGCGCAATTCGTGCGTGATGTAGGTCTGACAGAAAGCCTGTCGGACCTGGGCGTGCGCAAGGAAGATCTGGCGAAGGTGGCCGACATGGCCATCTCGGACGGCGCGATTATTTATAGCCCGGAGCCGGTTTTCGAAACCGAGCCCATCGTGGCCTTAATGGAAAAAGCGCTTTAAAGGAAAGACCATGGACGACAAAAGCATCGTATTGGATCCGGGGGCCGAGGAAAACGGCCTGGCGCTTATGCTGGCCGACTTGCTGCGACAAAACATGGAAGAAAACCCGGAGAAACGAAAAGTCTTCAATCTCATCAAGTCGGTCGTCGCCATCACGTCCACCGACGCCGAGGTGAGCCTGACCCTGTTCTTCAACCGGGGGAACTGCGTAATCTTCGATGGCGTCGTGGGCCGACCGGCCCTGCACATCGAAGCCGAGAGCGAAACCATCTTGGGACTGAGCACCGTACCCATCAAGCTCTACCTGCCGGATTTGATGGATCCGGCCGGACGCGGACTGGTCACGAATCTCTTCAATAAGAAACTCAAGATCACAGGTTTGGCCTTTCACCCGATGACCTTGTTGCTCCTGACCAATGTAATGTCGGTGGGGAGTGGGGACTAGTACTGCAACAAATCGGCCCGCTGCTCGGCAAAACCCGCGCAATCTTTCTTCCAGCCTGCCTCCAAATCCCGAACATCCTCGTCGGCTTCAATGCAACGCCTGAGCTCCGCCGAACCACTCAGCATGTCGATGGCCGGGATATGGGAAATGAATTCATAGGGCTCTGTACGCCAGGCGAAACGCTCCGGGTCCTGCCGGCGCATGGCTTGCAGGATCAAAGCGCCTGTCAGAAATGGAGTGAATCGTTCCCGGTCGGTCACGTGAATTTGCAGACCATGACATAGCTGGCCCGCGTGTTTCTGAAAGATGGGGGTGAAGGAACAGGGCCGGAACACCACGCCCGCAAGCCGCATGTCATTCAAGGAACTCGCCAAGGCCTGCCCGTCCAACCAAGGCGCCCCAAGCAATTCAAAAGGACGCGTCGTGCCGCGGCCCTCACTGAGGTTGGTGGCCTCCAGCAGGCAAGCCCCGGGATAGACCGTGGCCGTGGCAAGGGTGGGCATGTTGGGTGAAGGCATAACCCAGGGCAGCCCGCATTCATCGAACCACATGTTGCGTGACCAACCCTGCATCCGAAGCAGGTCCAATTCCACATCCACGCCCTCCGCACGGGCCAAAAGGGCCAATTCCCCCAAGCTCAGGCCGTGACGCACCGGCATGTTGAAACCACCCACGAAGGAACGAAAGTCGTTTTGTAGCGCAGGGCCTTCCAGCAAATGCCCGCCAATCGGGTTGGGCCGGTCCAGCACGGTCACGGCCACCCCCGCTTCGGCACAAACCTCCATGCAATAGCGCATGGTCACGGCGTACGTGTAATACCGCGCGCCAACATCCTGCAGGTCCACCACCAGGCGATCAACCTGGGACAGAGCAGCAAGTGGAGGCCTCAGGCTATCCAGGCTGTCACCGTAAAGACCCAGCACATGAGGCCCCGAAGGAACCTCACTGCTCTCCTCTACGATCTCCATATCCTGGGCATGGCCGGTCAGTCCGTGCTCCGGCCCCAACAACAGACGCAAATCGAGCTTGGCAGCCTCAAAACGCGCCAGCGCATGGACCCATTGAGCATCCACCGATGCCGGATGAATCAAGAGCGCCAGTTTTTGGCCGGCGAATCGAGCAAAATTTTCATCGCAGAGCAACTCGAGGCCGCTTCGGGTCATGGGAGGCCTCTTGTGGGGGACCGAATCACTTGGAGCCGGGCTTCAGACCCAAGGCAAAGTCGTAGGTTGCGCCAAAGCCTGCTGGGAACTTGGACCGCAAGAGATTCCACTCGGCACAAAGACTCAAACCTGAGTGGCCCACCGTGTCCTTGGCCACTACCACCGCTTGTACATCCCCTTCCTCGTCCACGGTCACCTTGAGCATCATTTCACCCTTCAACCTGGGACTTTGCTTTAAAAGATCCTTGTAGACCTTGGACAAATGGGCCTGGTTCAAAGAAAAAACCTTGGCTGGACTTTTCCCCGTGATGGGCTCTGGCAAGACGTGAAAACGAACAAAGAGTCCTCGCAAGGCCTTGGATGCGCCCTCGTGATCGGGCTTGAGTTCCAAGACCCGCCCGTAGGCTTCCATGGATTTGGTAAACTCCTCGCCCTTTTCGAAGAGCCGTCCCAGGCCGAAAGTCCCATCCAGATCATCCGGCTTTTCCCTAAGCACCAGTCGGAAGGAAGGCAAGGCGCGCTCGATAGCGCCTTGTTCCAGATAAACTGGAGCCAGGAATGAATGGGCCTCTACGTCCTCGGGGATGATTTCCAAAAGCCGCTCGTAGGCCTGGACCTGCAGGGCCAAATCGCCCTGTGTCTTGCCGAGCGCCGCCAGCTCCCTCCAGCAGACATCATCCTTGCCCACGCCACAAGCATCCTGATATGCCGCCACGGCCTCATCCTGCCTCTGAAGTTCAACCAGCAGCTTGCCCCGCTGTCGGCGCACGGGATAGGCCCCAGGGTCTATTTTGGCGGCAAGCTCCAAGCTCTCAACCGCCTCAGCCTTTTTTCCCGCCTGGGCCAACAAGGTTCCCCTCTCGGCCTGCACCAGGAAATTCTCAGGCGCTTTTTCAGCCAGCATAGCGTAGCTGCCCAGGGCTTCCGTTTGCTTGCCCGCCGCCACCTGGGCACGAGCCAAATCGAGCCGGCACGCCACCGATTCTGAAAGTCGCAAACTTGTTTCCAGGGCCGCCATGGCGGAGACGGCGTCTCCCTTGTGCAACAGCATGCGTCCATAGCGCCCATGCACCAAGGCCACTTTCGGGCCTAATTTCAAGGCCAAATCGAAGTTGGTCTGTGCCTGGTCGTATACCTTCCACTGGTCCAAAATGATGCCCATGCCAAGATAAGCCCAGAGGAATCGGTCATTGAGCTTCGTCACCTTGGACATCTCCTGCCAAGCTTGGTTGCGGTCATCCAGGCTGTAAGCCCAAAGGAAGCGCTTAAATGGATGCTTGGGTGCAGCCTTGAAGTCCTTTTCGTAGCGCTGCTGCAGGACCTTCCGCGCCTCCCCTTTTGCCGTTTCAATCTCAATGATGGCCTGGGTCATGCCGGCCAGCGTGAACAGCCCCGCGGGTCTGACTGATGCAGAGCGCGCTTCCTCCCGCTGGCTGGTGGTTTGACAAGCCACAAAGAGCATAAGCAGCGCCGCGGTCCCTGCCCCCGCGCACATCACCTTCCAGGCCTTCTTGCCCATACTGTCTACCTCGATCTCGTTACTTTTTGATAATTTTGGGTCGCAGGCTGACTTTGCCTTCCTTGATCATCACTACGAAAAGCACTTCTTTGGCCTCGTGCTTCTCCTTCAGTGCCTCGGCCTGCTTTTCCAACTTGGCCTTGAATCGATCGAAGCCAAGCTTATTGATCTTGTCGCCCAAGTCTTCCTTGGCCTTACTGAATTCATCAAATAAAGACAGATAAGGGTCAACCTTCTCTTCAACCTTCTCTTCAACCTTCTCTTCAACCTTCTCTTC
>JAFCZJ010000185.1 GCA_019314375.1 Deltaproteobacteria bacterium
CATTCGGGCTCCATCACGCATTGCCCGGCGATGCACGAATGCCCAGGCAGGCATTCCCAGTCGTGCTCACATTCGCTGGTGATGACGCATTGCCCATCGACGCACTCGGTGCCCTGCGGACAACTCACCTCGCGACAGGGATCGTAGACGCACATCATGCCCTGACAGAAATAATCCGCCGGGCAATCCGCGTCGGACATGCAAACACCCAGGCACTGCCCATCCATGCACCATTGACCAGACGGACAGTCGGCGTCATTGTTGCAGGGCTGAAGCATGCAAGTGCCCAGCACACAAATCTCGCCCGCGCCGCAGTCGGCGTCACTGTTACAAGGATCTTGCACGCAATCACCGTTTTGACAATGCCAACCGCCAGGGCAGTTGACGCCTTCACATGGATCATTAAAAACGCACTGCCCGTTTTGGCATTCGTAGTCAGGCCCGGGACAGTTCGCATTGGTCTGGCATTCGGGCGAGAACACGCAACTGCCCGATTGACACAGGTAGCCCTGCGGGCAGTCTGCGTCATTCACGCAGTCAGGAGAAGACACACATTGATTGTTGACGCAGTTGTGGCCGGGGGGGCAGTCCGCATCGTTCTGGCATTGCTGGCCGACTTCGCACATGTGATCGACGCAGGTTTGGCCGGGGGGACAATCCCAATCCTCGAAACACTCCCCGGAAAAAACACAGGTGCCGTTTGAGCAACTGTACCCGGCGGGGCAATCCACATCGTTAACGCAGTCCGGGGCCGGCTGACACATGTAGTCCTCACAGACAAAACCCGGCGGACAGTCCCAGTCGGAAAAACACATGACCTCAAAGATGCACTGCCCGTCGACACAAATCCCCATCATGCCGGTCCAGGGATCGAAGCAGTCCTCGTCGGTACGGCATTCCGGCTGGGCCACACATAGCCCATTTTCGCAGACCATACCGGAGGGGCAGTCCCAGTCATTGACGCATTCCGGCTGATAAAGACAACGTCCGTTCACGCAAGCGTATCCCTCAGGACAGTCCCAGTCATTGACGCATTCCGGCTGAAAAAGACAACGCCCGTCCACGCAAGCGTATCCCTCCGGGCAGTCCCAGTCATTGACGCATTCCGGCTGATAAAGACAACGCCCGTCCACGCAAGCGTATCCCTCCGGGCAGTCCCAGTCATTGACGCATTCCGGTTGTCCCACGCATTGCCCATTTTCGCAGACCATACCGGTGGGGCAATCCCAGTCATTCCAGCATTCCGCAAATTGACATTGCCCATTTACACAGCGCCCCATTTGGCCCGAGGCGTCGATGCAGTCGAAGTCCGTCTCGCATTCGGCCTCAACAACGCACTGGCCGTCCTCACAGACACTGCCCGGCGGACAGCTCACGCCGACGCAAGGATCGTAAACGCAGGTGTTGTTCTGACAAACGTAGTTCGCCGGGCAATCGGCATCACTCTGACAAACCTGCACGCAGGCACCCATGACGCACCACTGACCGGCAGGACAATCCCCATCGTCGATGCATTGCTGACCCATGCAGATCCCATTGACGCAGTACTGATCCGCGGGGCAGTCGTCATCTCCATAACAAGTATCGCGCACGCAGGCACCGCCTTCGCAATGCCAGCCCGCCTCACATGTCACGCCCTCACAGGGATCGTGGTAGACGCAAACACCGTATTCACACTGATAATTGGGCCCGGGGCAATCACTGTCGATATTGCATTCGGGGGAATATACGCAGCGACCCTCTTCGCAGCGATACAAATCCGGACAATCCCAGTCATTCCAACATTCCGGGCTGTAGATACAAAGGCCATCCTCACAGGCATAGCCCGAGGGACAGTCACCATCGTTCCAGCATTCCCAATTGGGCTGGCAAAACCCGTCGTCGCAAACATAGCCCTCTGGACAGTGGTCCGAGTCCAGGCATTGCACGCAAACATGTTGGTCCAGATCGCAAAACGGCAGATCCCAACAATCCTCAGGCCCGTCACAACCCGGCCGGCATGTACCGCTGTCTGAGTCACACCAGGTGCCCGCCGGACAAGAATCTTGGGTACACATCTCCGAAATGCAGCGGTTGTCTAAACAGCGCATGCCATCGGGACAATCTTGATCGCTCATGCATTCGCCGCTGAACTGACACCGGAAGTCGACACAGACAAAACCATCTGGACAATCCGCCGACACCCGACATTCCCCAATGAAATGGCAGCGACTATCCACACAAGCAAACCCCGGACCACAATCAGAATCCGTTTCACATTCCGGGGCGTGTTGACAGAACCCATCCACGCAAACCAATTGGCCCGGGCAATCCTGGTCGGTCTCGCATTCAGGAGCCGGTCGGCACTCACCCTGTCGGCAGACATAACCCAAGGGACAGTCGGCGTCGGACTGGCACTCCGTCTGGTAGACACATCGATTGTCACGGCAGACATAGCCAGGTTCGCAGTCCCAGTCACTCCAGCACTCTTGCTGTCCCACGCATTGCCCATTTTCGCAGACCATATCGGCGGGACAGTCGTCGTCTGTCTGGCAGACGCCCATGAACTCGCAATTGCCGTCGAGGCAAAGATGCATGGGCGGGCAATCCGCGTCTTCAAAGCACATGGGGCAGGTTCCCGAGAGGCCATGGATGTCGGTGCACGGCTCCCCTGACGGACAGCCGGGTCGATCACAACAAAAATGAAGCATACTGCTGATGACGCAAAACCCATCCTCGCAGGGCACGCCCTGCTCGCAGTCACAGTCCACCTGGCATTCGGGCATCCAGGGTACACATCGACCGGCCACACAATGCTCATCCGTTTCGCAGTCGGCGTCAGTTGTGCATTGAGGAGAATACACGCAACGACCATCCAAACAGATGTAGCTCGATGGACAATCTCCGTCCACCCGGCATTCGGGCGCCAACTCGCAGCGGCCGTCTACGCATTCGTAGCCGTCCGGACAAGAGCCCAACTCACAGGAAGGCGGTATGCAGACCTCGTCTTCGCAAATCAAATCACCCGGGCAGTCCAAATCGGTTTCACATTCAGGCGGGATGAGCACGCATTCCCCGTCCTCGCAGGCGTAGCCCCAGGGACAATCTCCGTCATCCGCGCAGTCGGGCACCAGGGTGCAGGCACCATCCGTACACACGTAACCCTGGGGACAGTCCGCATCCGAGGCGCAGGGTCCAAGCGGCGGCAGGCAAACGCCCTCCACGCAAATCTCATCCCCCGGACAGTCGCTGTCGGCATCACAAGCCGCCGGCAGGCAGCGCTTGTGCCCATCTCCAATGTCCATACACGAATAGCCGTCCCTGCAATCCGCATCCACCTCGCAAAGATCCGGCAGGGTTCGACCGCAGTTGGCCAGCAAAAGCAGGATCCCGGCCAGCCATGCACACACATGGATCATCCGATTCAATTTCATGGGAACGCCTCCATTGGCCTATTTTAGCCCAGCCGGCCTCCTTCGGGCAAGTTGGGCTATCCCACCAAAAAAGACAATTTAAGTCCTGAATACTTGCCCTGAAATTGTATGTTTGGCTACAATGCCGCCATCTTCAAGCGGAGGGAGTGTCCATGGACGCAGTTCTTTTAGCCCGTATCCAATTCGCGATGACCATCGGCTTCCACTTCATCTTTCCCCCCATCACCATTGGCTTAGCCTGGCTATTGGTCATGGTCGAGTGGCGCGCCTGGCGTAGCGGCGACGAAATATGGAAGCGCATGGGCTTGTTCTTCGGCAAAATCTTCGGCCTGACCTTCGCCATCGGTGTGGCCACGGGCATCGTCATGGAGTTCCAGTTCGGCACCAACTGGGCCGGATACTCACGATACGTGGGCGACATCTTCGGCGCGCCCCTGGCCGCGGAAGCCCTCTTCGCGTTTTTCCTCGAATCAAGCTTCTTGGGACTTTACTTGTTCGGCCGGAACCGGGTGTCGGAGGGCGTGCACTGGTTCTCCATCCTCATGGTGGCCGTGGGTGCCACCATCTCGGCGTTTTGGATCATCGCAGCCAACTCCTGGCAACAAACCCCCGCCGGCTTTGAAATCATCGAGGGCAAGGCCGTGCTCACCAGTTTCGCCGACGCCATTTTCAACCCCTCCACCTGGCCCCGATATTTCCATACCGTGGTGGCCGCGCTAACCACGGGTGCCTTCTTCATGGGGGGGATCTCGGCCTGGTTGTTGCTGAAAAAAACCGGGGTAGAGGTGGCCCAAAGGTCGCTCAAGCTGGCCCTGGTGTTTGGCTTTGTGAGCAGCCTGTTGTCCATCTACCCCACCGGACATTGGCACGCATCCCAGGTGGCGGAGACCCAGCCGGAAAAATTCGCCGCCATCGAGGGTCTTTACGAAAGTCACGAAGGGGCACCCCTGGTGCTTTTCGCCATCCCCACCACCTCGCCGCCGACACTGCACGGCACCATCGAGATCCCCAAGCTGCTCAGCTGGCTGACCTTCGGCGACTTGGACGCCCCCATCAAGGGCTTGCATGACTTTCCACCGGAAGACGTAGCCCAAGGAGCCGAGCTGTGGTTGAGCTTCGTCTCCTTTCACAACATGGTGGCGCTTGGCATGTTTTTCTTGGGCGCAACCGCCTTGGGTATCTTCCTCATGTGGCGCCGTAAGCTGTTTACCAGTCGCTGGTTCCTATGGATACTGGTACTGGGCACGCCCTTGCCCATCATCGCCTGTGAGATGGGTTGGGTTGCCGCCGAGGTAGGTCGCCAGCCCTGGGTCGTATATAAGCTGCTGCGCACCGCCGACGCCGCCTCGGTCAGCGTCAGCGCAGGAGAAATTCTGTTCAGCATCATCCTCTTCGGCTCCATCTACCTCATGCTGGGCGCCCTGTGGCTCTTTGTCCTGTACAAGAAAATCGCCAAGGGACCGACGGAAGAGGTGAAGACATGATCCCGGAACTCCACTGGCTGCAGTTGGCCTGGTTTCTGCTTTTTGGCGTGCTCATCGCAGGCTACGCGGTATTGGACGGCTTCGACCTGGGCGTGGGCATCTTGAGTCTTTTCGGCCGGAGCGATCGCGAACGCCGATTGCACATCAACGCCATCGCGCCGATTTGGGACGGCAACGAAGTCTGGTTGGTCACCGCCGGCGGCGCGCTCTTTGCCGCCTTTCCTCCTGTGTACGCCACCGTCTTCTCGGGATTTTACTTGCCCTTCATGCTCTTGTTGGTGGCCCTGATAGCCCGAGCGGTGAGCATGGAGTTCCGCGGCAAGGTTGAGAGTCCGCGCTGGCGGCGCTTCTGGGACTGGTCCTTCGGACTTGGCTCTTTGGTGCCTGCCCTGCTCTACGGCGTGGTGGTGGGCAACCTCCTGCTCGGGATACCCCTGAGCCCCGCGGGAGACTACACCGGCAGCTTCTTGGATCTTTTGCACCCCTTCGCCCTGCTGGTGGGCTTGCAGGGGCTTGCCATGTTCATCTGCCAAGGCGGTTTGTACATGGCCTTAAAAAGTGAGGGCGACCTAAAAACCCGCATGCAGCGCTTCGCCACCATGGCTTGGTCGGGTTGGATCGTTCTCTTTGTCGCCTCCTCCGTGGCCTCTTTCTTCACGGCCCCCGCGCGGATGGAGGGGATGACATCCAGTCCATGGCTCTGGCTGGTGCTCCTCCTCTTGATCTCCGGCTTATTGGCCATCCCCCTGTTTGTCCGCACCCGGCCCGGCCTGGCCTTCCTGGCCTCCAGCTTGGCCGTTGCAGCCCAGGTGGCCCTGGCTGGCGTGAGCCTGTTTCCTGCGCTGGTGCCAGCTTCCAACGATCCCGCCCTCAGCCTGACCGTATCCAATGCCTCGGCCAGCGAGGGCTCCCTGATGGCCATGTTCATCATCGCCATGGTGGGCATGCCTCTGGTCCTGCTTTACACTTTCTTCATCTATCGGGTTTTCAAGGGCAAGGTGGTCATCGACGAACACTCATATTAAGGTGCCATTCGTTGACGCCCTGAAGAAGGGCAGGCTACAATGTCTCGAACCGAAGAGGAGAAACAACTCATGGGAAAAGAAAATCGCAGTTCTGAACGCAAACCCATGTTCGAAATTTGCCGCTACACCATCGATGGCAGGGAGTACGCGGATCTGTCGACCAATATTTCCGAAAAAGGCATCTTCATCAAGAACACGGCTCCGCCGCCAATCGGCACCCCTGTGGTCCTGACCGTGACCTTGCCGGAGGAATGGGGCAAATTGCCATTGCAAATCATTGGCCGAGTGGCTTGGGTCAACGACTCGGAGGACGAACACCAACGGGGCATGGGTCTCGAATTCCAAAGCGTTTTCGCCAACTCCTCCCCCATCATCGAGTACTTCGTGTCCAAGGTCTACGACAAACAGCCCTTTGAGCAGGACCGCCTCAAGCAGGAGGCCGGCGGCGAGAAGGGCGAGACGACCTACAGCTACAGCTTGAGCAGTGAGGAGGGGGAAGACGATTCGTGAGCCAGAAAAAGGACCCAAAACATGAAGAGGCATCGCTCCCTGAAGCCAAAGATGAAAAACGCCGGAACCCCAGACTGCCATTAGAAGCCGTGGTCCACTATCAGGTGGAGGGCAGTGAGTTCGTCAACCTTTCGTCCAATATTTCTTCCCAGGGCATCTTCATCAAGAACTTCGCCCCACCACCGGTGGGCACGGAAATAAAGATCAAAGTCGAGTTACCAGCAAACATGGGTGCCGCCGCCTTGCAGCTTCTGGGTCAGGTGGTGCGGGTGGCCGATGGGGTGGGCAGCGAAGAGCGAGGCATGGGGGTGGAGTTCACCTCCGTGCTGGCTGATTCCCCTGATGCCATTCGTTATTTTGTAGGCGAAATCTACGAAATGGATCTCCTGGATCGGCTGGAAAAACAAGACAACGACGAGGGTTATCATTACACGCCAGGGCCCGCGGACGTGCTTCGCATCCAGAGCAAGGCCCGCCCAGAGCCCCAGGAACCCGAGACCGGCGGACGTCGATGGCTTTACGGCTTGCTGCTGCTGTTTGTGGGCGTGTTGATGGGCGGGGGTTTGGTGATGCTGATATTGCTGGGGCTTACCTAGCGCCCCGAGGTCCCCACTCCCTTGTCCAACCTTTCCCCAGTCAACCCCGAAGCATTCTTTTTCCCTGGCGATGCCCGAGGCGTACTCTTGTTGCACGGATTCACGGGGACACCGTACGAACTGCGCCACTTGGGCCTGTGCCTGAACAAGGCCGGTTACACGGTCTCTGCCCCGGTACTGCCCGGGCACAACAGCAGCCCAGAGGCCCTGCAAACAACCAACCCGGACGAGTGGATTTCGGCTGCGGCCCGCGCCCTGGATGAACTTCGTCAAGGTTGCGATCGGGTGGTGGTGGGCGGCTTGTCCTTGGGTGCGCTCTTGGCTTTGCAACTGGCCATGGACCGCCCCGGGCTCATCCACGGCCTCATGCTCTACGGGACCCCTCACCGGCTTGGCAGCCGCCTGGGTCTGTTGCTGCTGCTTTACAACTACACGCCCATGCTGCGATTCAAGCCTTACTTTCCAAAGCTGGGTAAAATCCGCGATGTCTGCGATCCCGCCATCAAGGGCGTCAACCCGGGCTACGATGTCCTGCCCATGGCCGCCGGCCGGCAGCTCTGGGGATTCATACGCCGCATCCGCAGACGAGTCGGCGAGCTGCGCTGTTCCGGCCACTTGGTGACCCTGGATTGGGAACGAAACGCGGTGGCCGACTTCAGCCTTGAATTCTTGGCGCAGGTGATGTGAAGCATGGTCTATAACCGAAAAGACGGCTGGTACAGAAAAGCCAAGCAGGAAGGCTTCCGCTCTCGAGCGGCTTACAAATTGGAGGAACTGGACCGTCGGGCCCAGCTCTTCACTCGAGGCGACAAGGTCCTGGATCTGGGCTGCGCCCCGGGCGGCTGGCTGCAATTCGCCGCAAAAAAAGTGGGCCCTCGTGGGCGCGTGGTGGGCATCGACCGGCTGGAGATGAAGCCCTTGCCCGAGCTACAACAGGTGCAGATCTTGCTTGGCGACATCACGGAGGCCGAAAGTCTGGAGCGACTACGGGAAGCACTGGGCGGCCCAGCCGATGTGGTCTTGAGTGACATGGCGCCCGACACCTCCGGCGTGGGTTTCACTGATCACATGCGATCGCTGGAACTGGTGCGGCTTGCCTTCGAGACGAGCCTGGTCTTGCTCAAGCCGGGTGGCACCTTCGCAGCCAAGATTTTCGACGGCCCTGACTTAGAAGACCTGGTCAAAGACATTAAAGCTCGCTTCGGCAAAACCCGGCGCATTCGCCCCGAGGCGACCCGCAAGGGATCCCGCGAGCTCTACCTGGTGGCCACCCGCTTCAAACCAGCTTGACAAGTTGGGGCCCAGCACCCATCTTAAGGGCCCCAAGCGGAGGCCCTCGCTTCGAGAAAGCACCCGCCCCAAAATGCTGGTGGGCACTGAAAGGATTCCCAATGGCCAAAGCCGCAGACCAGGCTGAACAACGTGCCGAAGAATTCCGAAAAGATTTCGATCGCCTTGTTGATGAGGTGGGCAAGGTCATCGTCGGCTACCGAGACATCGTCTCCAGCGTGCTGACCTGCCTACTCTGTGACGGTCACGCGCTCCTGGAGGGCGTCCCCGGCGTGGGCAAAACCCTGCTGGTCAACACCCTGGCCACCTGCCTGAATCTCGACTTCTCTCGCGTGCAATTCACGCCTGACCTGATGCCGGCGGACGTGACCGGCACCACCATCCTGATCGAAGATAAGCATGGCAGCCGCAGCCTGCAGTTTCAAAAAGGTCCCATCTTCGCCAACGTGGTCCTGGCCGACGAGATCAACCGTTCCACACCCAAGACCCAGTCCGCACTCTTGGAAGCCATGCAGGAACAATCGGTCACGTCAGGCACCACGACCTACAAACTCGAGCCCCCCTTCATTGTATTGGCCACCCAAAACCCGCTGGAGATGGAAGGCACCTACCCCCTGCCCGAAGCCCAGTTGGATCGCTTTTTGTTCAAGCTCCTCTTCCCCTTCCCCTCGGCCGATGAGCTGGCCTTGATCCTGGATCGCACCACCTCGGTGGAAATGCCCACGGCGGATCGCATCATGGGTGCCGACGAGCTGCTGGCCATGCGCCGAACCGTGCGCGAGGTGCCGGTGGCCGACCACGTACGCGACTATGCCATCCGCCTGGTGCTCAACACCCGTCCGGAACTGGACGGTGCCCCGGAAAGCACCAAGCAGTACATCCGCTACGGCTCCAGCCCTCGTGGCGCACAGGCCCTGATGCTGGGCGGCAAGGTTCGCGCGCTCTTGGACGGTCGCTTCGCTTTGTCCCGAGAAGACATGGATGCGGTCGCTCATCAGGCCCTCCGGCACCGCATGGTGCTCAATTTCGAAGGCGAGGCCGCCGGCATGAACACCGACGACCTGGTGGACGAAATCCTCAAGAAGACCAAGTAGCGCAAAACAACTCAATCGCTTCAAGGAGGGACATCATGCGCGCACGCCATGGCCTGATGGTCTGCCTATTCACTCTGCTTTCCGCCTGCGGAGGAGAGTCCGCACATGACGACGGCGGAACGGACGCGAACATCCGAGACGGTGGGGACGCAGTCCCTGACGGTGGCGACACGGTGCCTGACGGTGGCGATACGGTGCCTGACGGTGGCGATACGGTGCCTGACGGTGGCGACACGGTGCCGGACGGTGGCGACACGGTGCCGGACGGTGGAGACACGGTGCCGGACGGTGGCGACACGGTGCCGGACGGTGGAGACGCGGTGCCGGATGGAGGCGACGACACGCCAGCCGAGGGTCTCTTTGTTCACGCCGGCACCGGACAGGACCTGCCCGAAAATGGCACCATGGATCTGCCCTTCAAGAGCATCGCCTACGCCATCGAGCAATCGACGGCCCCGAACATCATCCACGTGGCGGCAGGCACCTACGAGGAATCCATCGAGCTCAGAAATCGCGTGTCGCTACTGGGCGGCTACCACGCCCAAAACTGGTCTGATCGCGACAACCGAGCATGGGACGATCCCGATCACCGCACCGCCATTCTGGCCACAAGCGGCATCGGCATCGTGGTGGGAACAGGCGTGGGCGAAGACACCCTCTTAGACGGTTTTTACGTCGAAGGAGGCATCGAGACCCACGACCACCACTCCCACGGCATGTACATCTACGATGGGGCCAGCCCGGTGATCCGCAACAACAAGATCCACGGGGGCCATGGGGATACCTACTCGAGCGGAATCAGCACATTCTCTGACGCCGCGCCGGCCATCCTTCGAAATGTCGTCCTGGGTGGAGACGCCCCTTACTCCTATGCACTCCGACTCGGCGAAACGACATCCCTGGTCGCCAACAACCTGCTCCTGGGCCAATCAGGCACAGAAGAATCATACGGAGTGCTGGTCAACAACGCCTCGCCCGTGATCGTCAACAACACGATCGACGGCGGGTCGGCGACCACGGCCTACGGGCTTTTCTTGTTTGTCGTCGCCGCGCCGGAAATCCGCAACAACATCGTCTTCGCCGACGGCACGACCCAGGGTTACGGCATCTACGAGGCGACCATGACCGCCGACGCCGCCGAGGTCCACAACAACAACTTCTTTGCCTGCACCACGGCGCTCTACCACGACTGGGGCGGGACACCCACGGACATCACCGACATCGCCGGCCTGGAGGCCCTGACCGACACAAACGCCTCCGGCAACAAAGCCGTCGATCCCCTCTTCATCTCCCCGACCGACCGACACCTGCAAGAGTCATCCCCCACAGCGGTCACGGAAGGCGGTCTGGACCAAACGACTTTGGGCATTGACGACGACATGGATGGCCACCCCAGAACCCCCCCCTGGTCCATGGGTGCCTACGAATACGACCCGCAGTAAACTCGAATGTGCTCAAGCCCTTGAGAACCACGCCTCCCACCCTCCTGTTTGCAATATTGTGGTATGATAATGGTATGATGGTGGTATTAATCTAGGAGGCCAAATATGGCCCAGAGTGTAAAAATTGCGATCAGCTTATCCAAGCCGCTGATTCGCCTGGTTGAAAAAGAAAGAAAGCGAACGGGAGAAACTCGGAGTGCTTTTGTTCGGCGCGCGCTCAGGCGCTTGCTCCAGGAAAAAGAACACATGCTTCAGGTTAGCGAATACGTCGAGGGCTACGGCGCACAACCAGAGACTGAAGAAGAGATCGATGCCGCGGAGGCAGGGGCTGCCGAGCTTCTTTCCCAGGAGCCTTGGGAATGAGACGGGGAGATATCTGGTGGGCCGAACTGGGCAAGGCAGCCGGCAGACGACCGGTTGTCCTGCTCTCAAGAAACGAAGCTTACACCGTTCGCGAGCTGGTCACTGTGGCACCCATCACCACGCGCATCCGCAAGATACCCGTCGAAGTCCCCCTGGGAAAAGAAGACGGCCTACCCAAAAAATGCGTCGCCAATTTGGACACGATCACGACGATCCCCAAAAGGTGTCTCGACGAGAAGATCGAACACCTAAGCCCCCTCAAGCTCAAAGCCATCAACGACGCCATTCGCTTTGCGCTTTGTCTTGGAAAATAGGCGCAAACTGCGCAGCAAAAGAGGCCCTAGAAAAAAGTGCCTCTAATAGACAGCTACATACCTGACCGCGAACTGCTTGCTTGCGTCTCTTTTTCAATTAAGTCCTCCAGAGTGGGCATACTTCCTTGGGCTGCAGTGTCCTTTGCAAGCATGATCTCGGCAGGCCAACGAAAAGCACCGGCATCGGTGAGCAGAAGATCATGAAAAAAGTAGGGGCCCTTCACTCCACAATTGCAACTCCGGGGAAGACGTGGGGCCCTGTCGGATCTCCCTTGAACCAGCACGGGGCGCCCATCACGAGTGGTCCATTCGGAAGGGGCCGGCACACTGAGGGAAGCGCCGCTCAGCCACTTGATGCCGTCTTTGGCCTGGGCTCCATTCCAGTCCTTCTTGGCAACATTTCTCACGCGACCCGTGCTGCCATTTACAGCCAGGTATCGGGTTGTTCTCTGTTTGAGGATTGGTATGTAGACTTCGGATCGACCCATGCGAAGCTGGGTCTTTCCCCTCGCCTCTCCGAGATATCTTGTCTTTCCTGTTTTCAGATCCCACAGATGATATGACTGGACCTTCTCTTCCCCTTGCCGTCCAAGCCCATGGGTCGAATTCAGCTTGGAAAACACGACGAACCGTCCTCGGCCGGCAGTCGCCGGTGCATAACTGTCTTCGAAGGTCTGGATGACCTTCCCTGATTTCAAGTCGACCGCCGAGAGTCGATAGGCAATGTACGCACCGTTGCTCTGGCAAAAGACGGCACGAATGCCCTTTGGCGTGATGAATTCTTCACCGGTTCCATCACTGCCCAGCTGTACGATTCCTTGGACCAGAAGGTGGCCGTAGTTCTCCGCCACTTTGCCCGAATCGATGGAGACAACCCTGGCGCTGTCCCATCCTGATCGATGCCGCAACAAGAACCCGCCCGTATAGGAACCCCACTCCATGCATCCTGAATTGAGCTGGACCACATCCCCGTTGGATAGTCTCCAACGCCCGATTGCCCAACCACCCGGCAAGGCCACCGGTTCCAACACGAGGGGACCCGGCTTGTCCACGATAATATCATTGGGGCCTTTCTGGCTTTGGGCTGCGAGCCGCGACGAAAAAACCAAAACCAAGCAAAGCGCAATCTTTGCCAACAAACCGACTCCCACTGAAAAAAAGGACCTCAAAATGTTCACCTGCTTGTAGTTGTCTCAATCCGTCACATGGATCGTGTTTAACAAGTTAACATGCAAAGACGTCTACTCGTCCCAGCATGTTCAGTTTTCGCGAATTTTCTACCAAGAGTCCAGAATGGGGAGCCAATTGGCAACAAACTGTCAGGATCCTGCTCCCTGTCAGACCCTTTCATGGAAGCAAAAAACAGAAAGATGTGTTAATCCATGAAAACAAACACCCTATTCCTACTGGCATTTTCACTACTTGGAGGCTTTGCCATGGCTACAGAAGCAAACCGCATTGAAAAAGCGACATTCGCTGGCGGGTGCTTCTGGTGTATCGAGTCGGCTTTTGAGGGGGCGGAGGGCGTAATCTCAGCCACCTCTGGGTACACAGGCGGAAGCGAAAAAACCCCCAGCTACGAACAGGTCGCTTCCGGTGCCACCGGGCACCTCGAAGCGGTGGAGGTTACTTACGATCCGGAAAAAATCTCCTATGTCGAGTTGCTGGACATCTTTTGGCGACAAATCGATCCATCTGATCCGGGAGGGCAGTTCGCCGACCGCCGGGAGGGCAGTTCGCCGACCGGGGCAAGCAATACACCACGGCCATCTTCGTACACAACGACATGCAGCGCAGGCTGGCTGAACAATCGATCCAAAAAATCAATGACGCAGGTCTTTTCGACAAAGAGCTAGCCACCCAAATCATCCCCTTCGAGATCTTCTACCCAGCCGAGGCCCATCACCAAAACTATCACCAGAAAAACAACGCCCACTACAAGGCCTATCGTCGAGGCAGCGGACGTGATCAATTCATCCAGACGGTCTGGGAAGGCGTCCCGCGATCCAAACTGCTGCCCGGCAAAACAGCAAAACTCACCCCGCTCCAAATCCAAGTGACCCAGCAAAGTGACCCAGCAAAACGGCACCGAGCGCGCCTTTGACAACGAGTACTGGAACAATCACCGCGAAGGCATCTATGTGGACCTGGTCTCGGGAGAAGTCCTGTTTTCCTCAAAAGACAAGTTCGACTCAGGCACGGGGTGGCCCTCTTTCTCCCGGGCGTTGCACGAAGACCGCGTGGTCGAACGAGAAGACCGCTCCGGTGGCATGGTCCGTGTCGAAGTACGCAGCCATGACGCGGATGCCCACCTGGGGCACTTGTTCAACGACGGTCCTACGGCCACCGGGCAACGCTATTGCATCAACTCAGCCGCCCTGAAATTCATCCCGGTGGAGGACCTGGAGCAAGAGGGCTACGGTGAGTACAAGAAGGCTTTCGAGTAGAGGCACTCTTTAGAATCGCTCAATCGATCCAGTAACGCATGGTGAAAAGTTGCCCGTCGCGGGTTAATTCCAGATCCAGTTCGCGGGCATTTTGCATCAGCGCGGGCAACTCGCTCAGGCGTTCGGGTCCGTCCAGGACCACCGATCCTACCCGGTGCAGCAGATCGCCTGGGGCCAGGCCCAGATGGGTCAACAAGGAACCTTCGGGCAGTTCGCTGATTTTCAGCCCCCCCACCTGCCCGTCTACATCCAGAGACAGGCTGAATCGCACACCGGTCAAAGCAGTCCGGCCCTTTTCCAGCCACTCGTCGACCGCCCAGCGGCGCAGATGATAGCGCCCCTGGCCTGCGTCCCGGACCCCTTTCAATCCTTGGGTCTCTTCGACCTGTTCGAGGTCTTCCTGTGCCGGCTGTTTTGACTTGCGCCGGTCCAAGATGGTCAGAGTCCGCTGCTCGCCCTCCAGCTCGACACGCACCGAAGTAGAACGAATGGCGATGAGCACCGAGCCATCGGGTAGTTCGTCACGCAAGCGATAGACCGCTGTGCTGTCCTGCTCGTCGGCGATGGACGCCGAGGACCACCGGGCATCCGAGGCCACGGTGGTACCTATCAAGCTCAAGGGATCCGCGGGGGGGTCTTCAAGGTCTCCTGTGGGCACCGGCGATCCGGTGTCAGGCGTTCCCAAGGCCGGTTCGGTCTCGTCGCTTGTCATCGCATCCTCAGGGAGGAAAGCAGAGGAAGACGATTGGTTCGACGTTCTTTTCCAACCCACCAGCCACCAGGCCGCCAGTGCCGCCAGGAGCAAGACCGCCAGCAGAGCCATCACCAGAACCGTTTTATTCGGCTTCTTCACCGGGCTGTTCTCCAGTCCAGCAGTCTTGATACCAGAGACTGCAATCGGCATGCCATCGAATCGCCTCTTGCCTCAAATCTGCCAAATACCCGGTATTGCAGCGTTCGACCAAAATTCCATTCAGCAGGCCCTAAGACACATTGGCAGTCCATGCATCGGGACAAATCAAGCCCTGACAAAGTGTCAAAGTCCTCAATTCATGAAAGACCATGCCACGAAAAACAAAACCACCAAATCGCAAAACCCACCCAAGACAAGCCCCACCTTGGCGACTCGCTCGCCATCGCCCCGCTCACAGGCCGTACGACCTGGACGAAAAGCCACCACCAATCTCAGGCTGTATGCCATGCCGCCGGCCAATATGCCCGGAATATGCATGACGTGGAAAGCACCTCCGGATGTGGCGACCATGGCCCGGGCCACAGCCACCATGAAGACGGTGTAGCCCAACGCGGCTACAAAGATCAGCAGGCCGCCAAAAAACAGGGCCAAAGGCAAAACCCGCCCGGAAACCAAAGTCAGGGCCCAAAGCAATACGAGACCGCTGCCCCAACCCGCCACGATCCAGACCGCTTCGACGGGAAAACGCGTCCCAATCCGCCCCTGGGCAAGAAAATAAAATGCCAAGGAGGCGACGGCGGCGGTGATCCCCAGGGCCGAATTGATCCGCAAACAGCGTTGCTTGCCCATGGGATCGACCACGAGGGCCTTGATCATGCCCCCCACGCCTTGACTCTGGCTTTTTTTCTTTCCCTTGCGCTTGCTTCGGACTTTTGACATGGGCCACCCATACCACTGGCCCAAGCACTTGCCAAGTTGGGCACTGTGTGGGTACAAAAGGGCAGAGGATCGATGCCGTGAACGAAGAGCACAACGATGATCGCAGGCGTTCCAATCGACTGGAACGCAGAGATAAAATCAAGGTCAAGGAATACACTTGGCCTGAGCGCGGAGATTACCAACAGGCCCGCATCATGGATTTATCAGGCGGGGGCTTACAGATCGAATGCCCTCAGTTCTATCCAGAAAAGACCCTGCTCAAAATCGAAATGAACTTCACCGGCTGGCAACGCTATACCCGCTCTTTTCTGAAGCACTTCGGCGAAGCCTCCACTCAGCCTCTTGTCGTCCTGGCCGAGGTGCTGCGCTGCAAACAAATCGTGCCCGGCGCTCGCTACGAGGTGGGCGTCCGATTTAAAGGCATCGATGAAAACCAACGCCAAGCATTAGAGCGCTTCATCCGCGACCAGATCACCACAGGTCACACCCCCTGAAAGACTGTCATGGAATACGTCGAAACGCTGTTCATCGGTGGCGGACTGAGTTGCCTTACGGCAGCCGGTTCCCTGGGCAAAGATTGTCTGGTACTTGAAAAAGAAGCGCGCCCGGGCGGTCTGTGCCGCTCGGACACAACAAAAGGCTTCACCTTCGATCGCACAGGTCATCTCTTGCACCTCCGGCACGAAAAAACCCGGGCCCTGGCGAAGGAGCTCCTGGGGCCCAAGCTGGCACCCCGCTCACGAAACACATGGATTTACTCTCATGGGGCTTATACCCGATACCCCTATCAGTCTAACTTCCACGGCTTGCCGACACCGGTCCTTGCAGAATGCCTGGAGGGCTTCATCAAGGCACATTGCCGAGCCCAAGCCAGGCCCGGCAAAAAGGATCCCCTGCGATTCGACCGCTGGGTCCTGGATCGCTTCGGCCCCGGCGTGGCCAAGCACTTCATGTTTCCCTACAATCAAAAACTTTGGACCGTATCCCCCGCCACCCTGACCACCGAATGGCTTGGTCGCTTCGTGCCAAGGCCCGACTTGTCTTCGGTCTTGCGCGGTGCCTTAGAGGACCAGACGAACGAGGAGGGTTACAACGCCCACTTCCTCTACCCCAAAAAAGGCGGCATCGAGGTACTGGTCCATGCCTTGGCCCGCCGGGTGAAACACATGCGTTGCGATGCCGAGGTCGTGTCCATCGACCTGAAAAAAAGGCAACTCAGCCTTCGAGGTGGCGAGACCTTGGCCTTTGGCCGTTTGGTGAGTTCCCTCCCCCTGAAAGAATTGGTCCGCATCACCCGCCCCCTGCCTGATGGACTGCGCAAAGCGGCCGCCAAACTCCGGGCCGCCTCGGTCTACAACCTCAACCTGGGCATTCGGGATCCCGGTTCGGATCGTCACTGGATCTACCTGCCGGAACTTAAATTTTCCATCTATCGCTTCGGCTTCAGCTCCAATTTTTCAAAACACATGGCCCCGGAGGGCGCAGCCGGCGTCTACACCGAATGGGCTTACCGGGGGCGACGTCCCGACCCGGCCTCCATGCGCCGAAAAATCTTGGCCGATCTGAAAACCATCGGCATCATCCGCTCGGCCAAAGACATCCTGGCCGAAAAAGCATTTGACCTGAGAGTGGCCTACACCATCTATGATCGGGCCCGGGGGCCCGCGGTTCGCCTCATCCGCAGGCACATGGAAACTCGCGGAATCCACCCGGTGGGACGTTATGGTCGCTGGGAGTACAGCTCCATGGAAGACGCCCTGCTTCAGGGCATGGAAGTAGCTGATATGATAAGAGATAACTAGCATTCACCCCCCAACGCTTTCTCCTTGACCCGCAAGTCAATCCATGCTGTGATTCGTGCGCAACCAGGACCGGGCGCGCTTCGTCCGCACCCACATGAAGAGGAAAGAGCTTGCTCAATCAAAGCATCGCCAAGCGCTATGCCAGCGCTCTTTTGGATCTGGTAGAACAAGATCGGGACGACTTGGCCGAAAAGTTGATGCAGTTTTCTGATTTAGTCAAAGAAAACAAGTCATTGCTTCAGGTTCTGGCCAACCCTGGCTTCTCCCAAGTCGAGCGCAAGCAGGTCTTGGACCGGCTTTTGGAGCGCCTGGGCTGGGAGGCACCCCTGCCCCGCTTTCTGCACCTGCTTGTCGAACGACACCGGGTGGAGTACCTCGACGCCATCGCCAAGTCATTCAGGGACTTGGTGGACAAACGAGAGGGCCGGGTACGGGTTCTGGTGGAGAGCGCAAGCGAGTTGGATACGAAAACCGAGGCCGAGCTGAAACGCATCCTGGCCGAGGCTTTGGGCAAAAACATCATCATGCAAGGCCGGATTAACCCAGAACTCATCGCCGGCATCGCCGTGCGCATCGGGGGTCTGGTCATAGACGGCAGCCTGCGCCGACAGTTGGAACGTCTAAGAGAAAATCTGGCGCAGGAACGCAACTAGTGTTTCTAAAGGAGGCAGAATCTTGCCACTTGAGTCAAGCATACAAACATATGGCGTCAAAGTAGAAACACTTGTGCCGTGTCGCAAAGCGACACGGTGCTGAAACCTCCTGAACCGCCGAGGGAGCCATGCAGATCAAGGCCGAAGAAATCAGTCGCATCATCAAGGAAGAAATCTCCGACTTCGAACAGCGCATCGACGTGGCCGAAACGGGCACCGTCTTGAGCGTGGGCGATGGTATCGCCCGCGTCCATGGGCTCGAGAAAGTCATGGCGGGTGAATTGGTGGACCTGCCCCACGGCCTGCAAGGCCTGGTCCTGAACTTGGAAGAGGACAACGTGGGCATCGCCATCATGGGCGAGGTGGACAAAGTCGCCGAAGGCGACACGGTCAAGCGCACAGGAAAAATCGCAAGCGTCCCCGTGGGCAAGGCCATGGCCGGACGTGTGGTCAATGCACTGGGCGAGGCCATCGACGGCCTGGGCCCCATCGACACCAAGGAAACCCGGGTTGTCGAGCTGAAAGCCCCCGGCATCGTGGCCCGTCAGCCAGTTAAAGAGCCCCTGCTCACCGGCCTGAAGGCCATTGACTCCATGATCCCCATCGGTCGTGGGCAGCGTGAGCTGATCATCGGTGATCGACAGACAGGCAAGACGGCCATCGTCATCGACGCCATCATCAACCAGAAAAACACGGACGTCTTTTGCATTTACGTGGCCATCGGTCAAAAGCAGTCCACGGTGGCCCAGGTGGTGGACCGATTGCGCAAGGAAGGCGCCATGGAATACACCACCGTAGTGACGGCCAGCGCCTCGGACCCCGCACCCCTGCAGTACATCGCCCCCTACACGGGCACCACCATCGGCGAATACTACAGGGACAACGGCATGCACGCCGTCATCTTCTATGACGATTTGAGCAAACACGCCGTGGCCTACCGACAGCTCAGCTTGCTGCTTCGCCGGCCACCTGGACGCGAAGCCTTCCCCGGCGATGTGTTCTATCTCCACAGCCGCCTGCTGGAACGTGCGGCCAAAATGTCCGATGCCCATGGTGGCGGTTCCCTGACGGCCCTGCCGGTGATCGAGACCCAGGCCGGCGATCTTTCGGCCTACATCCCGACCAACGTCATCTCCATCACGGATGGCCAGATCTTTTTGGAAACGGATCTGTTTTTCTCGGGCCAGCGTCCGGCGATTAACACAGGCCTGAGCGTCTCCCGGGTGGGCGGCAACGCCCAGTTCAAAGCCATGCGCCAAGTGGCCGGTCCCTTGCGACTGGAGCTCGCCCAATACCGAGCCTTGAAGGCCTTCGCTCAGTTCGGTTCGGACTTGGACAAAGCCACCCAGGATCAGCTGGCCCGCGGCGAGCGCTTGCAAGAGGTCATGAAGCAAGAGCAGTATGTGCCCGTGCCGGTGGCCGAGCAGGTACTGCAATTCTACGCAGCCTCTTCAGACGACGCCAGCGGCAAAAACTGGATCCGCGACTACCCCGTCGCGTCGGTGCTGCGCTACATGCAAGAGATGACAAATTTTTGTAAGGCAGAGCACGCAGGCCTCCTCGAATTGCTCAATGAGAAAAAAGAGCTGACCGACGAAGTGCAGGCCAAGGCCGACGCGATGCTCGAAGCCTTCCGCAAAATCTTCGTGGTGGCTGACGAGGAGAAGTAAAAAATGGCTTCGTTGCGGCACATTCGCAAACGCATCTCCTCGGTCAAAAACACCGAGCAGATCACCCGTGCCATGAAAATGGTGGCCGCGTCACGCTTCCGCAAAGCCCAGGATGCCGTGCTGGCGGCCCGACCCTACGCGCGTGAGATGCAGGCCTCCTTGCGCCGCGTGGCACGCAACAAAGATGTCAGCGACCACCCCCTGCTGGCCCGGCGCGAGCCCCAACGCGAAGACCTGTGGGTGCTCACTTCCGATCGAGGCATGTGCGGATCCTTTAACAGCAACGTGCTCAGAGGGGTAGAGCATTACATTCTTGACCAATACGAGGCCAAGCGCGAAGTCCGAGTCCACACCATGGGTCGCAAGGCCTATCGTTACTTCACCAAAGAAAAAATTGAGATCTTCGAAAACATCGAGGACATGTTGGCCACGCCGAACTTTCGCCGGGCCCTCGAGTTAACCGAAGACTTAGCCGAACGCTTCTGCAAGGGAGAGGTGGACCGAGTCACCCTGGTTTTCAACGAGTTCCGCTCCGCCATTCAGCAACAAGTGGTCTTCCGCACACTGCTGCCCATAGATCCGCCGGAGGGCTTGTGCGACGATCGGGAGCAAATCGATTACATCTATGAACCGACCAATACAGGCTTGCTGGACAAATTGGTGCGCACCTATCTGGCCAACCAGCTATTCATCGTGGTGTTGGAATCCGTGGCATCAGAGCACGGGGCGCGCATGACCGCAATGGAAAGCGCCACCACCAACGCCGTTGAAATGATCGATCGCCTAACGCTGCAATACAACAAGGCTCGGCAGTCCGCCATCACCACCGAACTCATGGAAATCGTGAGCGGTGCCGAGGCCCTCAAGGGCTAAATCACAAGGAGCAATGTCATGGCTGAAGCAGCCAAATCCCTCGGCAGCATCACTCAGGTCATCGGCCCCGTGGTGGACGTAATCTTTCCGCCGGGCCAAGTACCTGATATTTACAATGCCCTGACGGTGACCAACCCCTCCATCAACGACCAGGCCGACAACCTCGTCATCGAGGTGGCGCAGCACTTGGGCGAAAACACGGCCCGCTGCATCGCCATGGACTCCTCGGACGGCCTGGTGCGGGGCATGCCGGTGACGGACACGGGCGATTCCATCAAGGTGCCCGTGGGTCGCGAGACCTTGGGGCGCATCATCGACGTGGTGGGCAGACCCGTGGACGAGATGGGCCCCATCGGTGCCAAGCACCATTACCCGATCCATCGAGAGCCTCCTTCCTTCACCGATCAGAGCGTGAACATCGAGATGTTCGAAACCGGCATCAAGGTCATCGACCTGCTCGAGCCCTACATGAAGGGCGGCAAGATTGGCCTCTTCGGCGGCGCAGGCGTCGGCAAAACCGTCATCATCATGGAACTGATTCAGAACGTGGCCAGGCAGCACGGCGGTTTGTCCGTCTTCGGCGGCGTCGGCGAGCGCACCCGCGAGGGCAACGATCTGTGGTTGGAAATGAAGGAATCCGGCGTGCTGGCAAAGACGTCCTTGGTCTATGGTCAGATGAACGAGCCGCCGGGCGCCCGCTCGAGGGTGGCCCTGACCGCCCTGACCGTTTCGGAGTACTTCCGCGATGAAGAAGGCAAAGACGTGCTTTTGTTCATCGACAACATCTTCCGCTTCACCCAGGCCGGCTCCGAGGTTTCTGCTCTTTTGGGACGCATTCCCTCGGCCGTGGGGTACCAGCCCACCCTGGCCACTGACCTGGGCGAGCTGCAAGAACGCATCACCTCTACCCACAAGGGTTCGATCACATCGGTGCAGGCCATCTACGTGCCCGCCGACGACTTGACGGACCCGGCCCCGGCCACGACCTTCGCTCACCTGGATGCCACCACGGTCTTAAGCCGGCAGATAGCGGAGCTGGGTATTTACCCTGCCGTGGACCCCTTGGACTCCACCTCACGCATCTTGGACCCCAAGGTGCTGGGCGAGGAGCACTACAACACGGCCCGCGAAGTGCAACAGGTACTGCAGCGTTACAAGGATCTACAAGACATCATCGCCATTTTGGGCATGGACGAATTGGCCGACGATGACAAAATGGTCGTCAGCCGAGCGCGCAAAATCCAGCGCTTCTTGAGTCAGCCTTTCCACGTAGCCGAGGCCTTCACCGGACGTCCGGGCAAGTACGTCGAGCTCAAAGACACCATCTCCGGTTTCTTAGAGATCATGTCCGGAGACTTGGATGACCTGCCCGAGCAAGCTTTCTACATGGCGGGCAACATCGACGAAGTCAAAGAACGCGCTCGCAAAATGGTTTCATAAGGAATACACATGGCCGACACTTTTCAGCTCAGGCTCATCAGTCCGCGAAAAGAGATCTTTTCCGGGCAAGCCGAGGCCGTCATGCTGCCGGGCGAATCCGGTGACTTCGGCGTGCTGTCGGGACACACGAAATTCGTGACGGCCTTGCGCCCAGGCGAACTGCGTCTGGTGGCCAAAGGAAAAACTCAGGTATTCGCCGTAGGTGGCGGATTCGCCGAAGTATACGGCCAGGGTGTCACCGTCTTAGCCGACTCGCTCGAAAGTCAAGCCGACATCGACGTAGAGCGGGCCCAGCGCTCAATAGAAAAAGCCAAAGCCGGCCTTAAATCCACGGACCGCAGCGAAGAATACAAAATCGCCCGCTTCAACGCGCGACTGACCCGAGCCCTGAACCGCATCACCATCGCCCGGGGCCGTTCCTAGACACGTCCACCCCCGGCCCGCGACGTCGGGGCACCCACCCCGGATGCACCATCACGCCCCGCGACGTCGGGGCACCCACCCCGGATGCACCATCACGCCCCGCGACGTCGGGGCACCCACCCCGGATGCACCATCACGCCAGACGACGCCGAGGCACGTACACCCCGGAAGAACCTCATCGCCTGTCGGCTCGAGAACCTTTCGGGGCTCTTATGTGCGGCCGGAACGTGCCGTCAGAAACCGCCGGCACAACCCGGTCCTTATGGCACCCTCTCGTGGAATCTCTGGCACCTTTACACCGTGTCGCTTTGCGCCACGGCACAAGAGTTTCTTCTGGGGTTTGCCCATACCAACGAAATCACTCAAGTGTCAGGATCGTGGCATATTGAGAAACTCTAGCGCTGCCGGTTTATCCGACAGCCACCCTCCGTGTCGCACTCTTACGGGAGCCCTGGATGGTTCCTGCCGCGTCCTTTGCGGCAGGGTTCATCCCGGGCCTCGCCCCGATGCGCCGTTCACCTTCGCGATTCGCCCCCATGCGATTCGCCCCCACGCGCCGTTTACCACCAATGTTCACCAATTGACGTCCCGGGCGGGGATAAACCCCGCCCCTACGGATTTTTCGGAGGTCCACCCCCGGGATCACCACCCCGATGCGCCGTTCACCCTCGCGGTTCGCCCCTCCGCGCCGTTCACCCCCGCGATTCGGCACCTCACCCAACAATCAGCTCAATGCGCGGACCGGTCTGGATGCGAATCTTTTCGCTGCCCTTGTAAAGTTCGCCGTCTAAAACGTAGGAGATGGGCTGCTCCATGGTGACCTGCAC
Source organism: Deltaproteobacteria bacterium (assembly GCA_019314375.1). GTDB lineage: Bacteria > Myxococcota > B64-G9 > B64-G9 > B64-G9 > JAFCZJ01. The sequence continues at coordinate 23,300 of JAFCZJ010000185.1, forward strand.
CTCCGTAGCGATGTCCGTGTGGCTATCCACCACGTTCAGATGAAAGGTCTTGGCCGTCTCCGAGGCCCTTGGGAATGGAACGAGGCCCAGCCCCAACATCTCCATGCCCGAGCATGAAACACCATTCGTCTCATCCCAGGCCAGGGCTTCGCCGTCAATGACGACCCGGGTGGGCTCTAGGCGAAAAATTTTGCGCAGCCTACTTCCCCCGGTCAGCAAATTGCCGATCCACAAGGCCAGCTGGGCCGCCACCTTGAGCGCCGAATCGGTCCGCTGCTGAACAAGCTCCTCATAAAAACGATACCCGAAGCCGGTGGCCATCGAAAAGCCGTGATGCACCCGCAGCCCATCGTCGATGCGCAAAAGTACCCGGTGTTTCAGATCAAATCGCGCCCCTGTGTGATACTTACGAACGATGTTTTGCAGCAAGATGGCCGGGATACCTTTAACGCCCACGCTCATGGCATGGGCGTTGTGGGTGCCGCCGCATAAAAAAGCCACCCGAGGCAGAGGCTTGTCCCCGTACGCCTTGATGAGCGCGTCCAGAACATAGTGATTGGAGCCGTCCCCACCGCCGATACCCAGGATATCGATGTCTTGCTCCAAAAAAGTTTGGGCCACCCCGGCGATCTCTTCAACCCGGCTGGTTTCGTGCAAGCTGCCCGGGTCCCCAATCACGTAGCCCAGTTTCTCACCGATGGTGCCGCGAAAAGGAGCTCGCTTCTTTCCGGCTTTGCGATTTTGGATGATGCCGATACCGCCCATGCGCATTTTCCTCTAGTGTTTCTTGGAGAGTCATCATCTCAACATTTGAGTCAAGTATACAAAATATGGAACCAGAGTAGAATCACTTGTGCCGCAACCCGCAGGGTTGCTGTGCTGATGTGTTTAGCCATCACTTGATGTGGCGCGAAGCGTCACGGTGTTTACTGTTCTGCTTGCGATTCTTCCTTGTAGTGCTGCTGAATTTTGACCACCTCATCCAGAATTGCGGTGAAGGCTTCGACGCAAAGGGGATCAAAATGACTGCCCGCGTCCTTGTGCAAAATGCTCATGGTCTCTTCCAGCCCCAAGGCCCCCTTGTAAACCCGCTTGGAACTCAAGGCGTCAAAGACATCGGCCACGGCCACGATGCGCCCGGCCTGGGGAATGTCCTCCCCGGCCAACCCCCTCGGATAACCCGTGCCATCCCATTTCTCGTGGTGACTCTCGGCCACCACCTGGCTCATTTGTAAAATGGGCGAGTTGGAGCCGGTGAGAATGCGTGCGCCGATGCTGGTGTGCTCCTGCATCGCCGCTCGCTCCTCGTCCGTCAAGCGTCCAGGCTTAAGCAAAATGGCGTCGGGGATGCCGATTTTTCCCACGTCATGCATGGGCGAGGCATAAAGTAAAAGGTCCTCCTGGTCCTCGCTCCAGCCCAGCTTGCGGGCCAAGGCTGCCGAGTACTTGCTCACTCGACGAATGTGCTGGGCCGTGTCCTTGTCCTTGTACTCGGCGGCCACGCTCAGCCGCAAAATAGTATCCAAGTGCACCTGCTTGATCTCGGCGGTCAATCGGGCGTTGTTGACCGCCACCGCCGCCTGAGATGCCAGGGAACGCAGCAAGTCCTCGCGGCCGACCGGGAAGGGCTTGATGGACCCATTTTCCTCCCGGGCGTTGATCAACTGCAAGACGCCAAGCACCTGTTCCTTGTGATCCAACATGGGCACGGTGAGCATGCTTTGGGTGCGATAATCGTTCTTGCGATCAAAATCCGGACTGAATCCATATGGGGCCGAGGCGTCGATGGCGTAAGCGTCGGCGATGTTCAAGTTGTACTTGGTGGCGGCGACGTACCCGGAAATACTCTTTTCGCTGATGGGCACGGTAAACTCACTGAAGAGATCCTGCTCACCCTGGCGCCCCATGCGCTTGGACAAGGTCTCATTTTGCGATACCGCGAAACGAAGGCAATCCCCTTCCCTCAAATACAAACTGCCTGCATCGGCGTTGGTGAAGGAACGAGCTTCCCTAACGATCATCTCTAAAAGCTGGTTCAGGTCATGCACGCTGGTCAGAGCAATGCCCACCTGAGTAAGCTTTATCAGTTCATCACGAAAGCGCTGCTCGTCCATGTCTTCCTCCGCCGCCCATTGTCGAGCATGCTATCATATTTGACCGCCACAATGGACCCCCTTGACCCTTTCGTGCCCGCCATGAAATGATCACTCCACGAGGAACCAAAATGACCTCTTCGGGTATGAAGAGAAGAGAAGAGAAGAAGGCATAGATCCTTGAATCGCCTGGAACGTCGATACGGGTATGTCATGGAACAAAAACGGAGGTTTCCGATGAAATATTCAGTGATTACAATCTCACTGGGCTTTGTTTTGGCCTGTCTCATGCCGGCGACGGAGGCCCAAGCCGTCTGGCATTCGGGGAAGCACAGCTCCGGAAACTATGAAGTAGAGCTGCTGGTTCACGGTTCGCCGCTACCCACCTATCGGCACTACAGCAACGACTACGTTGAAGGACGCTACAACGACCGCTACGTCATCCGTCTGCACAATCGGACCTGGCGGCGTGTCGAAGCGGTGGTGTCGGTGGACGGCCGGGACGCAATCGACGGGAAAAACGCGAGCCTCTCCAAGCGGGGTTACGTGATCCCTGCCTATTCCTACATCGACGTGGACGGCTTTCGTCTGAACATGTCCGAGGTGGCGGCGTTCCGCTTCACCTCCGTACCCGACTCCTATTCGGCCCGCATGGGCACCGCCTGGAAGGTCGGCATCGTGGGCGTCTCCTTCTTCCCCGAGTACGTACGCCCCAGACCGCGCCCCCGTCCACGCCCGCCCTACATGACCCGACGCGGCCCCGGTGACTGGCACGCACAAGACGAAGCCATGGCCGGCAGTGACTACGACGGCAGAAGGTCCAAGTCCATGGGAGCGGCCCGGCGGCGCCCACCACGCAGCTCAACCAATCTGGGCACACGCTTCGGCGAGCGTCGGGCTTCTTCTGTCAGCGAAACCAGCTTCACGCGGGCCAACCGATCCAGCCCCGCGGCTCGACTCTCCTTGCGCTATGACAACCGCCAGGGCCTGTGCAACCTGGGCGTCGGCGCCTTCTGTTACCCGGTTTACCCGCCGCCGCCCCCACCCCCGCCCTACTATCCCCCAAGGCGCAACGACTACGCCGAGCCCCCGCCAGGATGGGATCACTTTAGTCCTTACTATTGATCTGACTATTGATCTGGCTTTCGCCCAAGCAAGAAAACCAAGCCAACGAGTAACCCGGCCCCCACAAGTAAGCCCACCCACGCGTTCCACCAGCCCATGCCCGTAGCCAAATCACCCACCAGGACAGAAATCAGGCCCACGCCCAGAGCGTATGGCAACTGGGTACGGACGTGATCCACATGGTCACAGGACGTGGCCATGGAACTCAAGACCGTGGTGTCCGAAATGGGCGAACAATGGTCGCCCCAGACCGAACCCGCAAGGATGGAAGAGATGGCGCCGAGCATAATGGTCTCGTCACCTGGTGCCAAGTGATGGGCCAAGGGGATGACCAGGGGAAACAGAATGCCCATCGTGCCCCAGGAGGTACCGGTGGAAAAACTGACCAGGGCCGAAATCATAAAAACCAGAGCAGGCAACAAGCCCGGCGAAAGCCAGCCGCCGACAGCGCCGACGATGAATTGAGCGGTTTTCAGATCCTTGCACACGGCACCCAAGGACCAGGCCAAGACCAGTACGACCATGGCCAGCATCATGGCCTTGACCCCGCCCAACCAGGCATCCATGGCCTGCTTGAGGGTCAAAATACGCTGGATCACAGCCAACTTGATGGCCGTAATGCAACCTGCGATGGAGGCCCACAGCAATGCGTTGTAGGAGTTGGCCTTGCCGAACATCTCCACCAGACTCGGCGTCGCCCCGGCCTGCTCGGCAAGTATCTTGGCCCGCCCATCGAGCAGCATACCCAGCACCACAACCAAAATGGTCACGAAGATGGGCAGGGCCGCGTTGACCCACCGCCTGGGTTTGCCATCCACGGGCTGCAAGTCGGCCCCTTCGAAGCTTGCGGCCGGGCGAGCCCCCTCGCGTAACAACAAGCCCTCCTGCCGCGCACGTCGCTCCGCGCGCAACATGGGCCCAAAGTCTCTTCGGCTCAGGATCAGCAACAGGACAAAAAAGATCATCAGGATGGGATAGCTTCGATAGGGCAGGGTCTGAATGAACACCCAGTAGGCGTCCACGTCCTGCCCAATGGCCTTGTAGGCGTCATCGATGAGACCTATTTCCATGCCGATCCAGCTCGAAATAAGCGCCAAACTGGCCACCGGTGCCGCGGTGGCATCCACCAGGAAGGCCAATTTTTCCCGACTGATGCGCAACTTGTCCGTGATGGGCCGCATGCTCGCGCCCACCAGCAACGAGTTGGAGAAATCGTCAAAGAAGATGGCCATCCCCAAACCCCAGGTCGCCAACTGACCGCGTCGGGGGGTGGTGGCCACCCGCGTCACGGTATCCGCCAGGCCCTGTGCGCCACCGGAACGCGCCACCACCCCGATCATGCCACCCAAAAGCAAACTAAAAATAACGACGCTTGCGTGATCCGTGTCCGCCAAGGAACCCAGTGCATAGGTATCCATGAAACGCAGCAAACCCAGGCCCGGGTTGCCACCGGCCACAATACTGGCCCCCACCCAGACGCCCGCGGCCAAGGCCACAACCACCTCCCGAAAGACCAAAGCAAGCGCAATGGCCATCAGGGGCGGAAGCAAAGATATCCAGCTCGCCTCCATCCGCGCAGGGTATCACATGAAATAAAGAAAGGAGGGGGACGTTGTTGCGTTATTCTCATTATTCTTCGAATAATGAGAATAACGCAACAACGTCCCCCAGAAGGAGTCAGTCAGCATGTGTGGCATCGTGGGCATTGTGGGAAGTCGAAGCGCGGCGCCGGTTTTGATGGATGGACTGGCTCGACTGGAGTATCGGGGTTATGACTCGGCGGGACTGGCTGTGCTGGATCCGCGGGCCAAAAAAATCAAGATCCTGCGAGCGGCGGGCAAGCTTCGTAACCTGGCGGCCTTGCTGGAGGAAAACCCCCTGGCCGGCAGTGTGGGCATTGGGCACACCCGCTGGGCCACCCACGGGCCACCCAGTGAAGAGAATGCCCACCCCCACAAATTCGGTCGGGTGGTTGTGGTGCACAACGGCATCCTCGAAAACCATGCCCAACTTCGAAAGCAATTGGAAAAACGCGGCCATCAGTTTTCCAGCCAGACGGACACCGAAGTTTTTGCGCACCTCATCGACCTGGAATGCCAAGGCCGACGTCCTCTGGAATTGGCCGTTGCCCGAGCTTTGAAAAAAGTCAAAGGCACCTACGCCCTGGCGGTCCTTTGCGATCACCAACCGGATCGCATGGTGGTGGCCCGGAAGGCATCACCGCTGGTGGTGGGCCTGGGCGAGGGCGAGAACATGGTGGCCAGCGATGTCCCGGCGCTTTTGGCTCAAACTCGGGATTTCATTTTCCTGGAAGACGAAGAGCTGGCTTTGTTAACCGCAAACAAGGTCAAAATTCAGACCTTGTCCGGCAAACCGGTCAAACGCGATGCCAAACGCGTCAACTGGTCTCCCTTGATGGCCGAGAAGGGTGGCCACAAGCACTTCATGCACAAGGAGATCCACGAACAGCCCCGGGCCCTGGCCGACACCCTGACGGGTCGACTGATGGCGGATCACACGGACGTGCGTTTGGATTCGGTAGCGCTTGGTGCCCGAGCATGGAAAGGTTTCAACCGAATTGTCATTGTGGCCTGCGGCACCAGTTGGCATGCCGGTTTGGTGGGCAAATTTCTAATTGAAGGCCTGGCGCGCATGCCCGTGGAGGTGGATCTCGCATCCGAGTTTCGCTACCGCAAGCCTTTGATCGGCCCCAAGGATCTGGTGGTGGCCATCAGCCAATCGGGTGAAACCGCCGACACCCTGGCCGCCCTACAAGAAGCCAAGCGCCTGGGCGCCCAGGTGCTCAGCATTTGCAACGTACTCGAATCCAGCATCCCTCGGGCCTCCGATCATGTCCTTTACACCCACGCCGGGCCCGAGATCGGCGTGGCCTCAACCAAGGCCTTCCTAACCCAGATAGCGACTTTGTTATTGCTGGCCGTTCGCATCGGGCGAGCGCGCTCCATGTTGAGTGCGGAACAGGCCCGCAAGCACCTGAACGCACTGGCGGCCGCCCCCGAACAACTGGAGTCCCTTCTGAACCAAGAGGCCAAAATCAAGCAGGTGGCTCGAGCCTATGCCGGCGCCCGAGATTTCTTGTACATCGCCCGCGGTATCAACTACCCCATCGCTTTGGAGGGCGCTCTCAAGCTTAAGGAGATCTCCTACATTCACGCGGAAGGCTACCCAGCCGGCGAAATGAAACACGGCCCCATCGCCCTGATCGACGAGCACGTCCCCATCGTGGCCGTGGCCACCCGCAACTCAAGCTACGACAAGCTGTTGAGCAACCTGGCTGAAGTCAAAGCGCGGGGAGGCAGGGTGATAGCCATCGTCAATCCCAGAGACCGTCGGGTAAAAACCATCGCCGATCACGTCTTGACCGTACCCCGGACCCTCGAGACAGTAGAACCCATGCTCAACGTCCTGCCCTTGCAGCTCTTGGCCTATCACGTAGCCGACTTCAACGGCACGGACGTAGACCAACCCCGCAATCTGGCCAAAAGCGTCACGGTGGAGTAAAGACAGCGCCAAGCTTGGAAAAGACCACTGGTTTGACTATGCTTGAATTTCAAAAGGGGGGACATGGTCCCAGAAAACGAAATCATCTCCTTGCTTATCGGATGCGGCGCCCTGGTGTTCATGCTCGCCAATCTGGCCAAGCTGCAACGCATGCCTGCCTATCTCTGGTTGCTGGCGGCCTTCGGATCATTCTTCTGCGGCTGGGTATTGACGGTACTCGAGGGTTATTGCTGGCCCGAAATATGCAACCTGCTTGAACATATCGCTTACACCCTCAGCTCCTTGTTGCTGGCCGTCTGGGCCTTGCGCTTTGCCGCCCTCGCAAAGGATCAACACCCTTGACCGTTGTCGTCATTCACTTCATCTCCCTTGCCGCCTTACTGTTCTTGGGGCTGATCTCGTGGTCGCGTCTTCGTGCCTGGCTTGCACGCGACGTACTCATCTTGCTGACCGCGTTGCTGGGCATCACCATGCTCAACGATGTAAACAATATCTTGGAGCGATTGAGCTCGGACATCCGCCCGCATTTCACCGAAGAAATCATCGAAGTCCTGATCCCCTTGATGTGGCTTTCTCTTTTCTACGGCTGGGTCCAACACCTCGCCCGCAAAGATCTCAGAGACGAGGTTGAGCAACGCAAAAAAGCGGAACAAGAACAGCGAAGGCTTGAAACAAGCATGTTTCACGCCCAAAAACTCGAGAGCCTCGGCGTGCTGACCGGCGGCATCGCCCATGACTTCAACAACATCCTCACCACCATCATGGGCAACGCAGACCTGCTACAAATGCAAGGCGAGGAACCCCTAAAAGAAGCTCAGCAGATCAGCCTTGCAGCCCAACGAGCCGCCGACCTCTGCAGTCAGATGCTGGCATACTCAGGCAAGGCCCAAATCGACCCGAAACCCGTGGATGTCAATGCATTGCTGCTCGAGCTACAGTCCCTGCTCAGAGCCAGCCTGAGCAAGAAAGCAATCCTTGAGTACTCCTTGGCCGATGACTTGCCGAAAATCCAGGCCGATCCCTCCCAATTGCGCCAGGTCTTCATGAACCTGATCATCAACGCGTCCGAGTCCATGAATGAAAACGCGGGCCGAATCATCATCAGCTCAGCAAAAGAAGGCACCAAGGCAAAATCGAAACCAACCACCACCGCATGGTTCGAAACCGAGCCCTTGAAGGGCCAAGGCATCCGCATAGAAATCAACGATTCGGGCTGCGGCATGGATCAAGAGACCATCCAACGAATTTTCGATCCCTTCTTCACCACCAAGTTTACCGGCCGAGGACTGGGCCTGGCTGCCGTGCAGGGCATCATTCGCAGCCATGACGGGCAGCTGATCGCGGCATCAGACCCTGGACAAGGAAGCAGCTTCGTGGTGCTCTTGCCCATTCCAAAGGGCCTCGAGGCTGACCCCCCTGAGACAGATGAACAAGACCCTGCTTCCTGGCATGGATGGGGTAAGATCCTCGTGGTCGAGGATGAGCGCCCCCTTCGCAAACTCTTGGCCCAGATGCTGACCACGCTCGAGTTTGAAGTTGTAGAGGCAGAAAACGGCCAGCAGGCTCTGGAGCTCATCGAGCCCGACATACGCTGCATCGTCCTGGATTGGGCCATGCCGGTCTTGGGTGGCGCTGATGTCTTGAAAACCCTGCATGAACAAGGAAACAAGATCCCCGTTTTGATTTCAAGCGGATTCGACGTAAGCAACCTGGCCGACCCACCCTGCGATCGAGACTCAGCACCCTGCTCAAGGAGTGAATCCCCCCACCATCAAGGACTGAAGGTCACACCCAAATTGCAGGTGAAAGCCATAAGCTTGTAGGTCTGGCTGACCTCCTCGGTCTGCCAGGTCAGGGTGGGCTCGTCATAGATATAGTCACCGTTGGCGTCTGTTGCCAGTTGCATCCGGTCCCGACCGGCTGCACCGTAACGAAAA
>JAFCZJ010000299.1 GCA_019314375.1 Deltaproteobacteria bacterium
CGCCAGGAGGTTGAAAGTGGCTACTGCCAAGGAAAAGGGTAAGGCGAAGAAGTCCAAGAAGAAGCTTGATAGCGTGGGCGTTGCTCACGTGAAGTCCAGCTTCAACAATACCCTCATTACCATGACCGATCTGCAGGGTAACGTTATTACTTGGTCGTCCGGTGGACACCAGGGACGTTACAAGGGCAGCCGCAAGAGCACCGCTTTTGCCGCCCAGCTGGCTGGCAAATTCTGTGCGCAGGAAGTGCTCGCCGGTGGTATGCGTAAGATCGAAGTGTGGGTCAAAGGGCAGGGCTCGGGGCGTGAAGCCGCCGTGCGCAGCCTGAAGGCCGAGGGCCTGGAAGTGACCAGGATCAAGGACTGCACCGCTATCCCACATAATGGCTGCCGGCCCAAGAAACGCCGTCGGCTGTAGTATTTTCTTAAGTTGAACGACCCGGATTTCCGGAAATAACGGAGGCGTAGTCGTTCAGGAGGTTCGTTAGAATGGCCAGGTACACAGAGGCAAAGTGTAAACTTTGTCGCCGTGAGGGGATGAAGCTCTTTCTCAAAGGCGAACGCTGTTTCAGCAGCTCATGCGCCATGGATCGCCGCCCATATGGGCCGGGCGAGCATGGACGTCGCCGCGGGCGTAAACCCTCGGACTACAAACTTCAGCTTCGTGAGAAGCAGAAGGTCCGCTCAATTTATGGTGTGTTGGAGCGTCAGTTCCGCCTGTATTTCGCCGAGGCGAACAGGCTGCAGGGCGCTACCGGCGAGAATCTCTTCACACTCCTGGAGAAGCGTCTCGACAGTGTGCTGTACCGGATGGGTTTTGCGCCCAGCCGTTCCAGCGCCCGCCAGCTCATCCGCCACAAGCACGTGCTTGTTGACGGCGGTGTGTGCGATATCCCCAGTCGTCAGGTCCGCGTGGGCCAGACGGTGAGCATTCGCACCAAGAGCCACAACATCCCGCAAATCGTCGACTCGATCAAGGCCAACGCCAAGCGCGATTGCCTGCCCTTCGTCGAGGTGGATGAGAAGAAAATCGAGGGCCGGCTATTGACCGAGCCTCAGCTTTCGGATCTGCCCATCCCGATTCAGGAAAACCTGATCGTGGAGCTCTACTCGAAGTAATCTGCTGATTGAGCAGAAGGGATGGATGAGTTTATGAAGTGGGTTAACATGATGATGCCCGAACCAGTTCGGGTAAATACGGATACGCAGTCAGGCGCTTTTGCCGAAATCGAGATTGCTCCCTTGGAGCGCGGTTTCGGCCATACCCTGGGCAATGCCCTGCGCCGCACGCTGCTTTCCTCCATGCACGGTCACGGGATCACCGCAGTTCAGATCGAAGGCGTAAAGCACGAGATGAGCACGGTACCCGGCGTTCTGGAAGATGTCGTGGACATCGTCCTGAACCTCAAGCAGGTTGTTTTCAACCTGTCCGACGCGCCGTCCGGATGGGGCAGTATTGAAGTCGAAGGTCCTGGTCCTGTGACCGCCGGCGCAATCAATGCTGGTCCCGAGCTTGAGGTGTCAAATCCCGATCACGTGATTTGCACGCTGACCGAAAAAGAAAAGTTCAGTGCCCGGGTCTTTGTCGACATGGGTCGTGGCTATGTGGATCGCGAACAGCACCACATTCCCGACGAGATGATCGGCGTGATCCGTCTGGATACGAACTACTCGCCAGTGCGCAAGGTCAGCTTCCGGGTCGAAGATACCCGGGTCGGCCAGCGTACCGATTACGACAAGCTCGTGATGGGAATCACCACCAATGGTGCGGTCAGGCCTGAGGATGCCATCGGCTTCTCGGCCAAGATCCTGAAGGATCAGCTGCAGACGTTCATCAACTTCGACGAGGCGCCGATTGACGCCCAGGAAGTTGAAGTGAACGAAGAGCAGGAGCGCCTGGTGGAATTGCTCTCGCGTAATGTTGAGGAACTGGAGCTTTCGGTTCGTTCGGCCAACTGTCTCAAGAGCGGTCACATCAAGACCCTCTTTGACCTGGTGACCAAGAACGAGCAGGAGATGCTGAAATTCCGCAACTTCGGTCGTAAGAGTCTGAATGAAATCGGTGAAATTCTTGAAGGCATGGAACTGACGTTCGGTATGTCCTTCGACCCTGAAGTTTGCGACCGCGTTCGCGAAGCGATGGGCAACTAGACGACGAATCGTCAGGCCCCAGGCCTGAGCAAGAGGATGGAATAGAGTCATGCGACATAATGTCTCCGGACGTAAACTGAACCGGACTCCGGCCCACCGCAAGGCGCTGTACCGGAATATGGTGACCTCGCTGTTTAAGCACGAGCGCATCCAGACCACGGTACCGAAAGCCAAAGAGGCCCGCATCGTCGCCGAGAAGCTGATCACCAAGGCCAAAAAAGGTGATCTGCACTCACGGCGTCTGGCGGCCCGCAAGGTCAACGAGCCTGCGGTTCTGCAGAAACTGTTCGCGGAGATCGGCCCCCGTTATGCCGATCGCCCGGGTGGTTACACGCGCATCATGCTGCTGGGACCGCGTAAAGGCGACAACGCCGAACTCGCGATTCTTGAGCTGGTCGATGGCAATCCGAAGCCCAAAGTGACCGATACCCTGAAGCGCAAGCGTGCGCGGAAGATTCTGGTTGCCGAGGAGAAGGCTGAAGCCAAGGCTGCGTTGATCGAGGAAGCTGCCGATGTTGCTGAAGAGGTCGTGGAAGATGCTGCGACCGATGAAGTGACTGAAGAAGCAGCGCCCGCTGCGGACGAGGAAAAGAAGGAGGACTAGTTCTCCACTTTGCTGATGTCCGCTTCCGGGGTTGGCCGATGCGAAAGTGCGGTCACCCGACTGAAACCGGATACAGTGCTCGTCCCGAAATAATCCCCCTGTGCCTGATGGTGCAGGGGGATTTTTCGTAGTGAAAATAATCGCCGGGAAATGTCGCCTATGGCAAAGAAGACCACCCTTCAAATACTCGCGAAAGGCTGCTCCACCTGGAATGGGACATGGCTGGCAAAACCGCCCCTGGCTCCAAGTTGGCTGAGGTATTGGCTGCATTATTTATTGACAACTAGATTGCAGAAACGCACAGTGTTGCTATTGATTTTTGTTATAACTTTTTCTCATAACATTTTGGGGGTAATTTATGCGTCGATTCAGCACATACCTGTTTGCAGTTGCAACCGTAATTTCAGTTTCAGCACACTTGCATTTTCGCTGGAGTACGAAAACTGC
>JAFCZJ010000300.1 GCA_019314375.1 Deltaproteobacteria bacterium
CTGAACTGCACAGGATTTACAAGGAATGCTGCGAGGTGCTGGACGTGGGCGAGACGCCCGAGCTCTATGTGTCTCAGACCCCCTTCGTCAACGCGGGTGCCATCGGCACGGACAGACCCTTCATCGTCATCAACTCGGGCACCCTGGCCTTGCTGGATGAAGGCGAGCAGCGCTTTATCCTGGGCCATGAGTTGGGTCACATCCTGGCGGATCACGTGCTTTACAAGACCATGCTCAAGCTTTTGCTGCGCATGGCCGTGCTGCGTTTCGGCGTACCCTGGGGCTGGTTGGTCCTGACGGCCATCATCGCGGGCCTCATCGAATGGGATCGCAAGAGTGAGCTGACCTCCGATCGGGCGGGGCTTTTGTGTTTGCAAGATCCGGACGAGGCTTACTCGGTCTTCATGAAGCTGGCCGGTGGCAGCCAGGTGGATCAGATGAAGCTTGAGGCCTTTTTGGATCAGGCCGACGAGTACAAGCATGGCGGCGACAAGCTGGATAGTTTCTACAAGATATTGAATCTCTTGGGCCGCACCCATCCCTTCCCGGTGCTCCGGGTCAGCGAGTTGAAAACCTGGGTGGAAGAGGGCGACTACACCGACATCCTTTCGGGCAACTATGCCAAGCGCGAAGATGACGGCAAGAACTCAGTCTATTCCGAATTCTCGGCCTCGGCTCGCTCCTACCGGGATGCCTACCGCGACAGCGAAGACCCCTTAGTGCAGTTCGTCAAGGACGTGGGCAACACGGCCAAAACCACGGGCGGCGCTCTGATAAAAGGTTTGCGCGATCTGCTCAACCCGCCTGGGGAGGGATGAATAGTAGAGGTGCCAATGGTTTAGGGGAATTGGACAAATTTGTCCAAAGCAGATTAGACAAATTTGTCTAATTCTGTTTTGAGCTGCCAGTCTAAGGTATCGCTGTACTCTTCCAAGGCTGGGCGGAAGAAGTCCGTGAATAGGGTCTTGTCTTTACCCAGTGCGGCGATTTGTTTTTTCAGCAGATCCTGCCTGCGCTGTTGCCAGGCCAGGTTGGCCTGACCGAATTGGTACAGGTCTATGTATTGTTCGGCCGATCGATCCCAGGAAGCGTCGATGGCCATGGCTTTGCGTTTGAGATCCTCATGCCAATCGGCGGCGTGTCGATAGGTATCCATGGCCGTCATGATCTGTTGGAAGAAGGCATCGGCTTCGCCTGCTTCGTCGCTCAAGTCGAGCCAATCATAGAGGTATGCGCAATGACGCACCTTGGTCAGGCCGCCGGTGGCTCTGGCGATGACCACGTTGCCCAGCAGGCTGGCTTCATAATCGACCAAACCGCAGGGCTCGAAGCGAGATGGGATCAGGCAGAAGTCGCCACCGGCCAGGATTAACTTGGACAGGGGCAAGTTGAAGGCATTGTTGAAGTAGACCCGATCGGGATGGCGGGCGGCCAGGTCCCAGAAGGGATCCTCCAAGTGCCTTTCGCCGGCCGGGGCGGAGGCCAAGACGATTAATTTGGCCCCCGGATCGTGCGCCAGGCAGCGCTCGGCCACCTCGGCCACCAGGCCCAAATTTTTCTGGGCGACAAGTCGCCCCACTGCGGTGAGCAGGATGGGATCGTCCGTCGGCTCGCTGCCGAAGCACTCCAGGTGCAACAGACTTTTCAATTCGGCCTTGACCTCAAGGCGTTTGGCGTCAAAGTCGTGGTCGGAAGCCAGCATGGATTTTTGAACTTTCGGATTCCGGAAGATGGGCTGGTCTTTCTGTCCGGATTGGGCCGCCTGGAGCTTGTCGGCGCGCAGCTCGGCCAGTTGCTCGGGGCGGTTGGCATCGGCCAGACCATTGGTGATGCCGGCCACCGGCAGTTTTTCAAAGAGTTCCAAGTGCCGGTTGGGGACAAAGACCTCTCCTGGCGGCCCGCCTTTTTGAAAGTAGGCTCTGGACCAGAGCTGGGTGTGGCTCTCCCGCAACTCGGCGGCGTAACCCCAGCTGCCGTCCAGATCGCCGCTGACCGTGGTGATGCGGCCGCCGCTCTCGTGGACTTTGAGCATGGCCGCCTTCATCATGTTCAAGTTGTTGAAGAAGTCGAAGTAGCGGTGGAAGAGCGGATCGCCAGGCAAGCCGATGCGATCCAGCGAGCTGTACCCGCCGCCGAGCAAGGGCGTGATGCCCTGGTAGGTGGCGTTGTGGATGGTTAGGTGGCAGGGCAATGAGATGTCATGCTTGTGCTCAAGGTAAAAAGGCAGCAGACCCACATGATAGTCATGCAGGTGGATCGTGTCGAAGTCTTGGGCCGCCACGTAGGCGGCCATGGCCTGGGATACGGCGGCGAAGATTTTAAGGCCCACCTGGGGATCGTCGGGGTAGATCGAGGAGGCGTGGGTCCAGTGGAGTTGGCCTGGATCCCAGAAATACACGACCCGTTGACCATCTTTAAAGGTGTGCGTGTATGCCTCAAAGTTGAAAGATGTGCCTTCGATTTCCACCGGGATCTTCAGGTTGAGCTTTTTGAGTCGGCTTCGGTCATAATGAGCGAAGCAGGGGCAGAGGATCTCTAAGTCCAGCTCGATGCCCATGCGGGCGGCGGCTTTCTTGAGCTCCGCCGGCAGTTCTTCAACGATGACGCCCAGGCCGCCCACCTTGGCCCCAAGGCCGCTTGCCACGCGACCGATTTCCCATGCAGCAAGAGCCACACGCATGCGTCGCTTTTTCGTCCTGACCATGTGCACCTCGTTGGTTGGCTCCCATCATATGCGAAAACCTCCGAGTTGCGCTACAATCAAAGACTGCTGGACCCTGCGGCTGGAAAACCTGAACAGGTTCTTGATGTGAGGTGGTTCTACTGGTCCTATTGGTTTTCGGGCAAGATTTGAAATTCCACGCGGTTGCGGAGGGTGATGGCGATTTCTGAGCCACCCACACCACCAACCAGACCCACTCGCTTGCTGCGGAAGACGGTGACGTGATCGGATTGGGCTGAATCAGGCCTGCCCTCAATGTCTGAAGCCGAGATGCTGTACTCGCCCGTGTCCTCGATCTCGATTTTTTGCATCCGTCTCGATTCGATGGTGGCTGAATCGGCCTTGTTTTCTCGGTCCCATCGTACCAGGAGCTCAGTGTTCGCGGGTACCTGGTCCCCAGGCTCGGGAGAAGTCAGCACATGGATGTCCGGCGCATCGAG
>JAFCZJ010000186.1 GCA_019314375.1 Deltaproteobacteria bacterium
TCGACTGCAATAAGTGCGGAGGGGGCGATCAGGCCCGGGATTGTGCACGCCGTCGATTTCTCGACTGCCGACACAATGGATCATGGCGACGTTGGAGATGCTCTTGCCATCGATTATCAATTCGCCGGCATCGGGATCCATCTTGTCGAGCAGGCGAACAAACTGGGCCAGGGTGATGACCCCATCCATGGTCCCGTAACCGAATTCTCCCTCGTAGGGCACATAGGGCTTGAAACCCGTGGCCATGATGATGCAGCCGGCATTCACCTCGACTTTGTGCGGTTTTTCATCGAAGTCCACCAGGTTTTTGCCAAGGATCTCTTCGCATTTTTCGCAGCGGGTGCAGTGCTGTATGTCAATGACCGGAACGGCGGGCACGCATCCAGGGTAGGCCAAGTGGATGGCTTTGGTTTGATCCATGCCGTAGTCAAATTCGTCGGGAATCCTGACGGGACAGGCGGCCTGAATCTTTTCCCATTGCTCGGGTGACAAGGGTCCCTGCACATACCGTGGGTCTACCTCCACCTCGACTTTGAAATTGCCGAAATAGCCATCCACGGCTTTGACATGGGCTTGGGTAATTACTTCTACCAGGGGAGATTCGACCACATGGGAGATGAGCGGCTTGAGGAGGTCGCGGGCGTTTTCCTCGCTTGGGAAGAGTTTTTCCAATTGCGCGACGTGTCCACCCAGGAAGGGACTGCGCTCCAGCAGCGTGACCTGAATGCCCTGCTCGGAGAGGTTTTTTGCCGTTTGCAGTCCGGCCAAGCCGCCTCCGATCACCAGGGCGCTTTTGACCACTTCAACTTGAATGTGGTCCGTGGACATCAGCAGGCGTGCCTTGTTGACGGCCGCTTCAACCAGGCGGGTGGCTTTTTGGGTGGCACCCGCGGGGTTGCCTGCGTGAACCCAACTCACCTGCTCTCGAATGTTGACGTGTTCGTAGAGGAAGGGATTGAGTCCGGCTCTTTCCAATGTTTTGCGAAAGGTTGTCTCATGCAGCGACGGTGAGCAGGATGCGATGATCACCCGGTCCAGGCCGTTTTTGTTGATGTCTTCGATGATCAATTCCTGGGCCGGATCGGAACACATGAAAGAATGCTCGCGGCTGATGACCACATTGGGCAATTCGGCGGCCGCGGCCACTACCTGCGCGCAACTCACCACGTCGGAGATGTTGCCGCCGCATTGACAAATGTAGACGCCGATTCGGCAGTCTTTTGGGGGGCTCGTGTCTGACATGCTAGGAAACCTCTGTGGATTGGATCCAGCCGGTGGAATTCAGATAGGCCGAAGCTTGGGCCGCGGCGGCACCTGCCTCGACGATGGTGTCCACGATGTCCTTGGGGCCCGCGGCTGTGCCGGCCACAAATATCCCCGCCATGGTGGTGGCCGTGGGCTCTCGTTTTTTCTTGGGCACGTCGACAAAGTCATAGGTTTCGGTGGTGACGGGGAGGATTCCCTTCGGATTCCATGCAGGGAGCATGCCCTGAGACAAGACCACCAGGTCGTGTTTGTCTTCAACGACCTCTCCGCCTTCTTCCTTGCGTTCAACCCGAATGATGGGGTTGTGGTCGTCGTCTTCGGAAATGGAGGCGACTTTGCCGCAAACGAACTGGAGGCCCATGGCCTTGGCGTCCTGGTAGAAGGTTTCAAAGCCTTTCCCGAAGGCGCGGACATCCATGTAGTAGATGGTGACATCTGCCAGGGGCAAAGAGCCCGCGAGAAGAATGGCCTGTTTGATGGCGTACATGCAGCAGACACGGGAACAGTAGGGAACGCCCATGCTGATGTCCCTGGACCCCACACATTGAACATAGGCGATGGAGTCCGGGATTCTTCCATCCGAGGGCCTGAGTACCTTGCCATAGGGGCCGTGAGGGGCGATGAGTCGCTCCATCAATAGTGGATTGATCACATTGGGGAGTTTCTCGGCCCCATAGCGCTTCACCGAATCCATGGGTGTCAATTTGTAGCCAGTCGCTATCACAATGGCCCCGGCGCGAACATCGATGACTTCCGGGCCTTGAGAGAAGTGAATCGCATCGGTGGGACAGGCTTTGATGCAACGCCCACAGAAAATGCAGTTGTCAATATCGATTAACGCGCATTGGGGATAGGCGTTGGAGTGGGGAATGTACGCCGCCCTGCGGGCACCTTGGCCGCTTTCGAAGGCATCGGGCAATTGCACGGGGCAGACGTATTCGCATAGCCTGCAGCCGATGCAATCTTTTTCGACCACGTAGCGGGGTTTTTGCCTGACCTTGACCTGGAAACCACTCGGACCTTTTTCCGCCTGATCGAGTTCGGCATAGGTCATGATTTCGATGTTGTCGTGGTGGGCCGCTTCGGCCATTTTGGGTGTCGTGATGCAACTGGAACAATCCAGGGTGGGAAAGACCTTGCTCAAGCCGATCATTTTGCCACCGATGGATGTATCCTGTTCGACGACCAGGATTTTCAGATCCCGATCCGCCAGATCCACCGCGGCCTGCAAGCCCCCGATGCCTCCGCCTAAGACCAAGACATCCACCACCTTCGTATTGTGATTTTCGCTCATTGGCTTCTCCACTTGCAGCCTTAGATACTCGCGACCTCAACCTTGCTGGAATCCACGGTACCGATATCTTCCAGCACTTTCGTCATGTTTTTGATTTCTTTAAGGAAAGATGCGCTGCAGACTGTGCAGATTGCGCATAGCTTGATTCGCCGTACGTCGATCTCTTGTGCGATGAGGTCTTTTTCCAGCGCGTCCAGTCTGCTGGCCAATCTCTTGTAAGTCCCGGCGAAAGGACATTCAGCGCCGGAACTCATCACGATGATGCCATCGAAGCCCTTTTTCAGGCAGTACAGATAGAATCGTTTGGGCAGGATGACCGGATCGGGCACCCGAATGATGGAGGTGTTGTCAGCGTACGTGAGGTGCGCCTGACCCACCGTGTCCGCGCCGGGATATGACGAATCTGCTGTCGTGATGAGCAGAATTTTTGGCGACTTTTCTGAATTCGATGCGAGATTCATTCGCACCCTCCTAAGGTCTTGCTACTTTTTGCGCCGAATAAAGATACGGTCGTAGTTCTCACCTTCGGCGGTCCCCATATACTCGTGTCCCACTTTCTTGGCCCAGAGAGGCAGGTCCCTTTTGGTGCTTGCGTCACCCGACATCACTTCCAGTATGCCGTTGACCGGCACCGCGCCGATGCCCTTTTTGGCCTCGAGCAGGGGGCCGGGACAGGCTGAACCTCTTGCATCGATGGTCTTGTTGATTTCGAGTCCTTCCGGGTTGAAGTCAGACATGGTAAGCTCCCTTTAGGTGTTCTTGTTGGGCTGGGCCGAATTGGCGTCAGCCAGGCTTTCCAAAAGCAATTCAGCGATATCCATCACCCGCAGGCGGTCATCAACTTGCAGGCTTTTGATGCTGTCTCGGAACATGGAGTTGCAATAGGGGCAAGCCGTAACCAGGGTGTCCGCGCCGGTTTCCAAGGCTTCTTGGACGCGAAGGTTGGCAAAACGTTCGTCTAAGTCTCTTTCCATGAAAATTTGGGCACCGCCGCCGCCACAGCAAACGCTTTCTTCCCGGTTGCGCCCCATTTCCACCAGATTCAGTCCGGGAATGCTCTGAAGCACTTGTCGTGGCTCTTCATAGATGTCGTTGTGTCGCCCGAGGTAGCAAGGATCGTGGTAGGTCACCGTGCGATTCACGGGTTTTGTGGGTACAAGCTCCCCTTTTTCCAGAAGCGTGTGAAGGATTTGGCTGTAATGCTTGACTTCGTATTCTCCACCCCATTTTGGGTAGTCCTTAACAAATGCATTATAGCAATGGGGCGAGGAAGTGATGATCTGTCGGGTGCCTGCTTTCTCAAAGTGCCGGACATTGTCTCGTCCCATCCGCTCGGTCAGCTCCATGGCGCCGGATTCCCGGACGGAGCATCCACAGCAGACCGAATCAAGCGGGGAGAGCCACATGGGAAAGTTCGCTGCCTGGAGGACTTTCACCAGGGCTTTGGCGCTGCGTCTTGTCTCCGCATCATAGCTTTGAATGCAACAGGCATAGAGCATCCATGCATCCGCGGGACCGGAGTCAGGCAGGTCCAGGTCTTTTGCCCAATCATTTCGTTCGTCGGCTTCACCCGCCCAGGGATTGCCATTCTGGCCTTGACTGGCAAGCATGGCACGCAGGGTGGCCGGCTGGGACCCTCCGGAGCCGGTCATCGCACGCATGGATCGCGTGACATCGATGATGGGGACTTCGCGGGGACAGTTGTCTACGCAATAACCACAAGTGGCGCAGCGCCAAAGGTCGCCCGTGTCTTCCGGCTCCACGCCGAGCTGTGCCGTGCGCATGAGCATGCGAACATTCAGGATGGTGTTTGTCAGATTCCAGGGGCAGAGGCCGGTACAAGTCCCACATCCAATGCACAAATTAAGACCGTCTCCGCCGGTTTCCACCAGCAGATCGGGGACTTCCAAGAAAGGAACCATTTCCATCACTGAACCTCCTGCCCGGAAATTGCACAAAACCAGACTTCTGGAAATCCAGAAGTCTGAATCTGAATAGGTAGAATTGAGAGAATTGTCAACCGCAAAGAGCGGATTTGTTTTTATTGGGGGCTGGCAACAGGTCGCATGGCTTCGGCCGTTGTGGAGATTTTGGCAGCGGCCAGGGTTTGTCCTGCCTGGCGCGCGAAGATGATCAAGGTCTGGAATTCGTTTTCACTGATGATGCCGAATTGGCTTGAGCGGTCGATGCCCAACACGCCCAGGACTTCCCCTCGGTAAGTCATGGGTGCCAGGGCGAAGGGATTCATGCCGATGCGTCGCGCAAGCGCTTCATTGATGCCATCGGTGGCGGTCGGATGGGTCACGTTGTTGGCCTGATTATCCACAGCGCATTTGGCCGTCAAACTGTCGTCGGCGTCTAAGGCCATGGTGACCCGCATGGGCTGGCGGTCGACTTTCGGGATTCGTTCGTGATAGGCCAGCCGGCGTAAGCGAAGCTGTTCTCCTTCGACCACGTACATCAAGGTCCGGTCCACGTTCAATTCGTTAACCAGCACGTCGCAGATGCGATCCAGCACGGCGTCCATCCCCGTGCGATGTTGCAAGACCTCGCCGACCTGATAGAGCATACCGAAGAGTTCCGCCTGGTGTTCCAGGTTGGCATTGCTGGCCTTGAGTTCTCGAGTCTTGCGGTGCACCTGTCGAATAAGAAAACCGCTGGAACCGGCCACGGCCACGAAGGCAAAGAGATTGACGACCATCATGAGCACGATATAGCTCCATCGCTGGGCGAATTGATCCAGGGCCACGAAGTAGCTGACGTGGGGGATGACACCGGAGCTGTCCAGGACCACGATGGCCATGTATGTGGCGGCCGAGATGCCCGCCATGCCCATGCCCGCGCCGGGTCCCACCAGGATGGAAGAGCCGATGATGGGCAAGAAGTACAAGAAGCCCAAGGGGCTGGTGACGGCACCGGTTCGCCAGATGTAGGCGCTGAAGATCACCACGTCCAGGGCCAGTTGCAAAAAAACGAATTTTTTGAGGTTCAGGCTGCGTTTTTTGAGCGCCCAAAAATAGACCAGGTTCAAGCCAATGGAGATGGCTCCTGTGATGGCCGTGGAGAACAGGGTCTCCCGACTCAAGGTGGAGGCCCCCCGGGTCAGCCCCTGCCAGTTGGTCAGGAGCATGAGCAGGACGATGCCCGGGTTGACGGCAAAACGAATGCGGATGATCCAGGCGATTTTCTTTTTCAGCTCTTCCGCCGAGTCGCTCAGGTCGAAGTCGATCTCGAAGATGCGCATGGGCAGGGCCACGGCATGATCCAGCTTGGCGGCCAGGTAGGCCACCGGTCGCGAGGAACTCAATTTCTCGGTCTGGATCGGGACTTCGGATTCTTCTTTGGGTTGGTCCTCTTCGGTGCTCATGGGCGTGAGCCTATGCAGGCAAAGCCAGCCTGTCAATTCCGCCATTAATTCGGACATTGACAGCGGAGGGATGACTTTCTAAACTCATGCGGTTGTCTTATGAAAACAATGGAGGAATATCGTGCCGGAACCTGTCATTGGAATCGATTTGGGCACTTCGTACTCATGCGTGTCCATCATGATGGAAGGTCAGCCAGAGGTCATCCCAAACGAATGGGGGGAGAGGACCCAGGCATCCGTGGTGTCCTTTCTGGATGATGGCCGTATTCAGGTGGGCAATGACGCGAAAAGGCGTCTTTTGACGCATCCTCGCCAAACCGTTTACTCGGCCAAGCGGCTCATCGGTCGCTATATGTTTTCGCCCGAGGTCAAGAAAGCCCAGGCGGTTTGTCCCTATGAGATCGTGGAAGGCGACAATCACGGTGTGCGCATCCAGGTTCGGGGCGAGGTCCTGAGTCTGCCCCAGGTCTCGGCTCTGATCTTGAAAGAGATGAGAGAGATCGCCGAGGCTTATCTGGACATGGCGGTGGAGAAGGCGGTCATCACGGTGCCGGCCTACTTCAACGACAACCAGCGTCAGGCCACGGCCGACGCCGGCCGCATCGCGGGTTTGGATGTTCTGCGCATCATCAACGAGCCCACGGCCGCTGCTTTGGCCTACGGGTTCGGTAAGAGTCTGGACGAGCGGGTGGCCATCTACGATTTGGGCGGTGGTACCTTTGATATTTCGATCATGGAAATCGGTGATGATACCTTCGAGGTTTTGTCCACCGCCGGGGATACTTACCTGGGCGGCGATGACATGGACATGCGCCTGATGGACTACTTCGCCGACCTGTTCATGCAGCAGACCGACATCAATCTGCGCAACGACGTGGCCGCTTTGCAGCGCTTGCGTGAGGTCAGCGAAGAGACCAAGAAGGCCTTCAGTCAGCGGAAGAAGGTCAAAGTTAACGTGCCCGAGGTTTACACCGATGAGCAAGGGCAGGTTTACGACTTTGAAACCGTCATCGACCACAACACCTTCCAGCAGTTGATCATGGATTTGATCCAGCGGTCTTTCAAGGTTTGCGACGAGGCCTTGCAGTCGGCTGGAATGGGGGTTGGCGACCTGGACGGCGTCATCCTGGTCGGTGGGCCCACCAGGCTGCCTCTGATCCGCGAGGGTGTGCTGGCCTACTTCGGCAAAGAGCCCTTGGCTGGTATCGATCCGGACGAGGTGGTGGCCATGGGCGCGGCCATTCAAGGCGCGGCTCTGGTGGACGAGTCCCAGAATGCCTTTCTTTTGGACGTGACGCCCTTGACTCTGAGGCTGGGCACGGTGGGCGGGTACTCCGAGCAGGTCATCGCCCGAAATACGCCTGTGCCCATCGATCGGACACGCAGCTTCACCACCAGTCGAGACAACCAGGAGTTGGTCAAGATTCGCATTTTTCAGGGTGAGTCAAATCGTTCGGAAGAGTGCGAGATGTTGGGCGAGTTTGAGTTTTCCGGTTTTCGGGTGGCACCTCGTGGAGAAGTGCAGATCGAAGTGACCTTTGAGATCGACGCCAACGGCATCCTGCAGGTCTCTGCGGCTGACCCGGAGACGGGTCAGGTGGCCTCGACTCAAGTCAGCTTGTCCAGCGGGTTGAGCGAGTCTGAAATCCAGCGCAACATAGAGCAAGTGGCTGGAGCGGAACTGGTTTAGCAAAGAGAGGGAATACCTGTGGCAAAGCTGGATCCAAAATTTGTTGCCCAATGTTTGAAGCTGGCCAAGGTGTTGGACAAATTCGACTACTACAAATTATTGCAGGTCGATCCCAAAGCCAGCATGGGTCAGATTCGCAAGGCCTACCATAAACAATCTCGGATCTTTCATCCTGACCGCTACTACAGCATGGATGATGAGGATTTCAAGGAATCGATTTATCGAATTTCGAAACGGGTGACCGAAGCCTATGTGACCTTGCGCGATTCAGAAAAGCGCAAGTTTTATGATCAGCAGCTCGGCAAGAAGGATGATGAAGCTACCCTTCGTTATACTGAGGAAAGTGCCCAACAGCAGAAAAAGGCCAAGACGGAAGAGATTGGAACCACCGAACAGGGTCGGCGCATGTATCAGCAGGGTTTGAAGGAGCTGAAGCGCAAGGATTTCAAGGCGGCCGAGCGTTCCTTTAAGATGGCTTTGGCTTACGAGGCCGGTAACGAGCTATTCAAAAAGATGGCCGATGAGGCTGGTTCTCAGATTAAGACCGACTACATGATTAAGTAACACCTGGCAGATGACCAGCTTGCCCCAGGTGGGCGCTAAAGGTCGTCTAGACGGGGGAGATGTCATGGCTGCAGAAATCGATCAATATGCATTCATCGTTGACGCTGGAGATGGCGGTCACGAACTGCGCAAATTTCAGGCACCTGATGTCTTGGGGCCGGTGGACTTCGGTCTCAAGATGCAGCGGGAGGGGAACTTCCTGTGCATCGGGGGTGGAATCTTGGCGGGTTCCATCATCCCGGGTTCCAACCGACTGATTTTCACGGGGCATTCGCCTGTCTGGGATGGCTTCTATGTGTCGACCATGGGCGGGGCGGCCCTCTTGTGGGATGGCACGGGCTTAAATTATCTGGCCATCGGGGGCAAGGCAGAAAAGCCCTCCGTGATGGTGCTGTGGGGTGCCAAAGGCAGCCATCCCAAGCTCAAATTGGTTCCGGTTGATTTGGACAAGCTCTGGGAAGACAACGGCTTCTACGGTTTGCAGCGCTACGCTTTCTCCCATCTGTGGGAAGGGCAGGGCACGCCGCGGGTGCTGGCCGTTGGGCCCTCAGCCCTTGCTTCGGACATGGGGGCCATCGGCTCAGGCAAGACCCGCAAGGGCAAGCTTAGTTATGTGGATTGTTGGGCGGGGCGGGGCGGCTTTGGTTCCAAAATGCTCCAGCAACACAACATTTGCGCCATCGTCTATGGCGGTGATTTCGATGATGACGATCTGACTGATCGGGCGGAGGCCAACGGCTACTTCGAAAAGCGTTTTTCAAAAAAGATGAAGCTGGTGGACTTGGAGACCACCACCAAATATCGATTTGATCCCAAGTGGGGCTCCGGTGGCACTTTTGGGGTGAACTATTCCAAACTCACGGACTTGATGTTGTCGTTCAATTATCGTTCGGTGGATTGGGCGCGTGAGGATCGCCACGCCATGTGGGAGCGCTTGGTGCGAGACCACTACCTCAAGCAGTTCAACGAAGAGACCATCGCCAATAAGCAGTATGCCAACTGTGGGGAACCCTGTCCGGCCGTGTGTAAGAAGATGAACGGAGATTACAAGAAGGACTATGAGCCCTATCAGGCCATGGGGCCTTTGATCGGCATTTTCGATCAGCGGGCGGCGGAAAAGGTCAACCACCACGCCGATGGTTTGGGTTTTGACGCCATCCAGATTGGCGGCCAATTGGCCTGGATCATGGAGTGCTTGGCTGACGGTGTCGTCACCGGAGAAAGACTGGGTCTGCCGGCGGATTGTCCGGACAAGCCCGTTTTCGATCCGAAGGATTTCGATCCGGTTGTCGATTCGGCCAAGAACGCTGAGTTGGCATTGGCTTTGTTGGACCTGAGCGCCACGCCGGGTCACTTGCTTGCCAAGGGCATGCGGGCGGCAGCCAAAGAGTTGGGCGTCGAAGCACAGAAGCGCGCGGTTTATTTGGCCAACGGCGAAAAGGGCTGGATGGTGCCCAATCAGTATTGGGTGCCGGGCATGTTCGCGCCCCAATCGATCATGGGCAAGTACTATGTTCATTACAAGTTC
>JAFCZJ010000014.1 GCA_019314375.1 Deltaproteobacteria bacterium
TCAAGGGCACATGAATGTCCTGCCGGCGGACCCTCTTCGGAGACGCCGCCTGCTTTCCAGACAACGGGCACATCTGACCATACTGATTTGAGCAAATCGCAATACGTCGATCTGAACACGGACAAAGGCATGACCGCGTGCGCCCCGAGATCCGTCGCGATAAATGCGCGATCACCGGCGACGAGCAGGTGTTCGATCGAGCCGTTGAGTTGCCCGCCTCGCAGTTTTTCGCCGTCGACATAATTCCAGAGGCCGTAGGTCCCGTTAGAAAACCCGACCAGCACCGTGTCCGCCGTGGCCGGCTCGATGCGAGTCACCGCACCCTGGGCTGTCTGCTCGAAACGAATGCGGATGTCTTGTTTTTCCGCCTCCAGAGAAAACGCGTCTATCTGCCCGTATCCACGCCCCACGAGCAGGCGGTCGCCCACAATACAAATCGCAGAGGCTTTCCGGCCCAAAGACCAAGTCTTGGTCCTGCGACCCTGATGGTCGAAAGCACTGACTCCCTCATCGGTGGATACCAGGATGCGCTCACCATTTTTCGAAATGGCGCTTGCGGTACTGGCCAAATCGATCACATCGCCATTTTTTCCAATCACTCGAACTCGCCCCCCCCCATCGAGGGTCAGGCAAGCGTCCGGCAATGCAATGACACGCTTTGCCGCCGGATGTTTTGCTTTCAAGAGCTCCACATCCGTCTTCGAATCCCAGATCTTTATCCCCGCCCTGTCGCCCAGTATGCAGACGAGGCCTGACTCCGAATTTTGACTCGCCAGGTCGGCGCTGTCCTCGATGGCCTTCTTCCATTTCGAGCCGACTTCGACTGCTTCGTCCGCTAAAGAAACCCAGCCTTCGTGGGTCTTGAGCTCGGCAGGAGACGCACCAAGGAACGGTGCATTCCAGACGGAGCGCAAGCTCGCGGTATCCCAGAGACGAACAGATCCATCCCCACCGGCCGTGGCGAACATCGAACCGGTCGCGTTGAATCGAACATGTCGAACGGGTCCATGGTGTCCTCTGGCAATCCTTGTTGTCGCATTGTCGAGTTCCGTGATGCGGATGGACCCATCGGTGCAAGGAACCGCGATCAATCGGCCATCGGGGTGAAATGCCGGAAACAATGCGTAACCCGGGCAGCGGTCCACAATTCGGGATTCGGCGCTTTGAAGATCCCACAGTCTGACCGTTGCATCCGCCCCGGCCGACAAAAGTTGGGTGCCATCCGGGCTGAAGTCAGGCCCATAAGCTGCACCATCGTGGCCTATATATTCCCTGATGAGACCTCCGGTCTTCACGTTCCACAATCTGAGCGTGCCATCATGCGATCCACTCCCCAACTGCTTTCCGCTGGGACTGAATCGAACCTGGGCGACCATGCTGCGATGACCCTTGAGCACATGAACGATTCGACCCGTGCTGATCTCCCACACCCGAATGGAACGATCCTCGGAGGGTGCCGCCAGCAGCCTGCCGTCCGGGCTCACGTCGATGTTGACGACACCGAGTCCCGAACCGCCATAAGTATTGAGAAGTCTCAACGACCGCGCGTCGCGAAGTTCAACCACGTTGCCAGCAAGCGCCAAAGAATCTCCCGAGGGATGATAGACGAGGCCCCACAATTGTGAAATGTCCGGCTTAACCTGAACCCCTGGTGCCCCAGTCGACAAATCCCAAATGCGAAGGGTTTCGTCCAAACCCACGGATGCAAGCTGTTGACCTCCTGGGTGAAAATCAACAGACCAAACAGGCCCGGCGTGAGCGTAGGTTAAAGATTCTCTTGCCCTGGCCTTGGCCATGTCGATGAGCCGGATGATCCCCTGGAAGCTCAAAGAAATATTATGCAGGCCGTCCGGCGTGAAGAGCAGGGCCACAACCCAGGACTCATGATCAAACGTTCCCAACTCGGACAACATTTTCGCATCAAGCATCGTCGCCTGTTTTCCGTTGGATGCAATCAGGCGGCCGCCGTCGGGAGACAAAGCAAGCGAAGATATCCATCCATCGGGCAGCGTCCGTTTTTTTATTTGTTCGCCTGAGGATGTGTCCCAAAGCCTAATCGTCGCATCCATGCCAGCCGAAAAAACATGACCACCCTCATGCGAAAAGAGCACCTTCTTGATTTGCTCACTATGGCCCTTGAGTTTCATCCTCATTTTCCCGGTGTCGACATCATGGAGGTAGATCACATTGTCCGCTGCGGCGATGGCGATGGTTTTCGAATCGGGGGCGAAAGCCAAATCGCTAATGCTTGGTCCGCCTTTGATTGACTGGGAAACCATGACCTTGTCAGCAATCGACCAGAGTCGCACGGCTCCGTCATCGCCCCCCGAGGCGACCAATTTTCCGTCAGGAGAACAGGACACTTGCCTTGCCGCTTTGGCATGGGCAGCCAAAATCGTCGGGGCCATTTCTTCCGATTCCCACAAGAGCAAAGAACCGTCTGAAGCCACCGCGGCAAATGCGCCCGACGGGGAGTAACACACATCCCAAACAATGGCGCTGCCTGTCGAAAAGGTCTTTTCCACCTGAAGAATCGGAATCGAAACAATCCGAACCGCACCATCCATCCCCGCGACCGCGATTCGCGCTCCGTCTGCGCGAATCGCGATGGCGTTACTCAGGGCCGGCAAGGGAATCGACGCAAGGAGGGGCTCACCCTGCAAACGATTCCACAGCGCACGAGCAGAGGTGGAGTCACCCAGCTCGAGGGCTCTGCGCGCCTTGGCCCGAGCCTCGATCAAGTCACCCTGAACCCTATCGGCCTCCGCTCCCGCGACAAGTGCTGAAGCAAGATGTAGCTCGGCTTGGTCTCGTTCCGCGGCAGCTTGTCTCTCCGAAGTCAAAGCCTTGTCTCGTTGCTCAGCTACCCTCAAAAACATGACGACAGATAAGACCAAGAGCAACAACAAACTGGCCCCACCAACCGCGAGCGCCGCCCGGTGGCGATCCGCGAATCGCCTGAGCAGGTCCATGCCCCCGTAGGTATGCGCCCCAACCCGCCGCCCGGCCTGAAATGCCTCCATGTCCCTTGCGATGCCGCCGCCATCGGCATACCTGCCGCCGCGGTCCTTGCATAGCGCCTTCGCGGCCACCGACGCCAACTCCCCAGGGGCCTCTGCGCAGAGATCGGACACGGGCACGACCGGATGACTTATCACGCGACCAAGCACCTCGAAGGGAGAGGACCCCACGAAAGGCGCTTGGCCCGCAAGAATTTCGTACAACACAGCCCCCAAAGCCCAAACGTCGGAACGCTCGTCGATCTGGTCCATCAGTCCGTCGGCCTGCTCAGGACTCATGTACTTGGGTGTCCCTATGACATCCCCGACAATGGTATGCCCGATGTCCGCATCCATCATCTCCTTCACTTCCCTGGCTATCTCCTTGCCTCGGATATCTTCTTTGCCCCGCACCTTGGCCAGGCCCCAATCCAGGACCACGGTTTCTCCAAACTCTCCCACCATGACGTTTGAGGGCTTGATGTCGCGATGCACGACTCCACGCGAATGCGCATAGGCGATGGCCTGACAAAGGTTCGTGAAGTGCCCCAGAAGCTTTATGCGATCTGCTAAGGTTTTTGCCTTCTTCAGTTCGTCTCTCAGGGTATTGCCCCGGACGACTTTCATTGTGTAGTACAGCGTTCCATCCGCTTTTTGCCCAAGTTCATATACCGGCACAATGTTGGGGTGCTCGAGTTGTCCTGTTACGCGGGCTTCACGAAGAAATCTGGCCATCCCGGTAGAAAGCTTGCCCGACGACGAATCGAGACCTGATTGATTGTCTTTGGCGGGCAGAAGTTCTTTGATGGCCACTTCGCGGCCAATGTGCCCGTCCACCGCGAGCAACACACGCCCGATACCTCCCCGACCCAACTCGGTCTTTTCTTCACCAAGCTTGACCTGATATCGCCCCTTGTGCTCGTTGGTTACTTGCCAAACATTCTCTTGATCTTCCAGGGATTTTTCACGTTCAGCTTCCATCCCCACCGAACCGCCAAAAGACAACAGCCCCTCCGATTCATCACCAAAACCAGCAGGTACTTTTTTGTCGTCGCTCATGATGGAAATTCCTGAAAAAAAAGCCAAAAACAAAGTCGCTTGGCACCAGAGGGCCAACGGGAAAGATATTGACTAACTTGACCCGGGTCAAGCTGAGCAACTAATGTGAAGGCTCTCTATCACCACGCCACAAGACGGCGCAACATAAGAGGTGCTGGATGAGAATCGGGTTTCTTATCATCACAAGTCTCCTGTTGTCCGGCATGACGGCCATCGCGACAACGCCAAGCGGTGGCTGGCAAGTCACGGTGAAAGCCAGTCCGGATCACCTCTTGGCCCGACCGGGAAAAATCATCCAATTGCTCATCACGGTCCAAGACGGAAAGGGTCAGGGCGTGGCGGGCCTACCCGTGAAAATGGACGCATCCCGCGGCAAGCTGGGCCCGGTAAAGGATGAGGGACAAGGGCGCTACGCCTCCACCCTGAAGCTACCCGGCCAACGTCATCCGCAAGCCATCCTGGTGGCGGCCAAAGTGCCTGGAGCTCCGCCAGCCTGGTGTACGATCCGACTCCTCTCCGATGTCGACTTACCGGTCAACACGGACAAGCCCCGGGTTCAGGTCACCTTGAAACTGGGCGGACGAAGCTATGGTCCTGCGCGCACCGATCACAGGGGCCGGGTCAAGATCCCCGTCCAGGTCGCCCCGGGAGAGTTTGAAGCCACCGCGGTAGCCCTGGATGAATTCGGCAACCGCTCTCGACGCAAAGTCAAAATTCCCATTCCCAAAAGCCCCTCTTTGGTGGGTTTTGCCGAGCGCACCCAACTCGCCGCCGACGGACAAGACAGCACAGAGATTTACCTGGTGGCCATCAAGGCAAACGGACTTGCGGATGAATCGCGAAAGTTCGTAGCGAGCATGAAGTCAGGTCAAGTAGCTCCCGCAAAACGCATCGCGCCAGGCATTGTGACAATCCGTTTTACGGCACCGAAAGGACTCAGAAGAAAACAAGTACAGGTCCGCTTGGCGGACAAGAAAAAACCGAAGCTGAATCACCGGTCCTTCACCTTCAAGCTGGGTGCCGGCCAGCCGAACAAACTGAGCATGAATGCCAGTCCCCAAAATCTGGTGGCCGACGGAAAAAGCGTGGCCCGTTTTGCACTCCACCTGGAGGACCGAGCAGGCAATCCCCTGCCGGGCCACCCCATCACCATTCAATGCGCCAAGGGTTTCACGAGCCCAATCCGGGATCGGGGAAACGGGCAATACGAAGCGGATTTCACAGCCCCGTTGCACCAACGTGGCTCGGCGGGTTGTACGGCCGCCCTGGCCAAAACGGACGGCACCACCTTGACCGCCCAAGCCATCCTTGACCTGATGCCGCCGGTCCCAGCCAAATTGGTCATCCAGGCAGACAAAGACAGCCTGCCCCAGGATGGCGTGTCGCACACCCGCATCGAAATCAGGGTGCTGGACAAACACGACAACCCATTGGAGGGTGTCGCAATCAAGGCCAGCGCCCCCCTGGGCGGATTGGACCCAGTCAGCGAAGATGGCCAGGGTCGCTACCACTTGACCTACACCGCCCCACGCGGAGAGGAAGACACCCGCGTTCGCATTGAAGTGGCGGCGGGCAGTGGCAGCCCGCCTGTTCGTAAAAACCTGCTCATCCCCTTGATCGGCGTTGTACCGCCTCGCCCGCCAGCACCGATGTTCAGCCTTGGGCCATCGGCGGCTTTTCTAACCAACTTCGGTCGCCTCCATTCCGGCGGCATTACATTGGATCTGGCCTGGCAACTGCCCTACCTGAGCGGCTATCTTTATCTGGACCTCGAAGCCGGCTACCGCTTTGGAAAGACCTCGCAGGCTCTGAGCAATGACCCCCTCGCCACGGATTTGGCCACAACCATCGAAAACGTCCCACTGCACTTATCCCTGCTCTACAAGCCCTGGCCGCGCCATCCCGTCACCGCCGTGATCGGCCTGGGCGGTGGTGCCGAATTCATTCAGTGGTCTTTACGAAGCACCGATGGCGCCGTCGAGCGCAACCACGACGTCCTCCTGGGTGCCTTGGGCATCCTTGGGGTTGAGGCCCGATGGGGCCCCGGGGCTATGTTCCTGCATGCCCGATACCTTTATGCTTTTCTCCGCGATAAGGCGCCCCTGAACGCCGAAGCGACCTCGAGCTCCACCATCAAAGGCAACGTGGGCGGGCTGGACATTCTGTTCGGCTACCACCTTTTCTTCTGAGAGAACGAAAGGCGGAATCCATGAGCAACCTACGCGCCACATCGTTCCCACTTAGAGTCCTGGCGAGCGCCTTGCTGCTGACAGGCCTCGTGGCCTGTGTAGAACAGGCGCTTGTGCCGGCCCAACTGCACCAGATCTGTCGCAATGATGGGGATGACTCGTGCCCGGATTGGGCCTGGGCTGGTGAAGCCACAGACTTGCTGCTGTTGGGCACCCACTTAGCCCCAACCTTTCAAGCGGACCTGGGCAATGACGAGCCACACACGGGCCAGAAAATCCGCGCCTGGCTCGGCGACCACGAGCTTGAAGAAATCTTCCAGATCCGCCCCCCCGATGGTGCACAATCTGCGCTTTCCGCCAGCCTGCCCGCCAACCTCAGTCCAGGGCTATATTCGCTACGCCTGGAGTTGCCCTCCAGCGGAATTATCCTCGTCGAAGATGCTTTCGAACTCCGATCCCCCTTGGTCGCAGGCTACAGCCTACAAAAAGCAGTTTTCCCTGTAGGCGACCAGGCCGTACTTCGCTTGGACCTTCACAACCAGGGCAACACCACCCTGGAGCTGCTCCGACTGGATTGGAGCCAGGAGGGGCTTGGTTTGGTGGATTTGCCTGGTGCCTTCCAAACCGCCACCCTCATCCCGGGCGCTCAGCAGCAAATGGACATTGCGCTCGAAGCCCAAGAACCCGGTCGTACCTTGCTCAGCCTGCAGGCGATCGCCAAAAACCCGGAAGGTATCATCTTGGGCCAAAACCCCGTCTTGACCATAGACTTGGCCATCCTTGATGCGGCATCCTTACAGGCCAACCCAACTCTCTCACCCAATCCTGCAACCGTAGATCAAGCCCTGGGGCTGGAGGTCACAGTTGAGAACACAGGCGGCGTCGGCCTGTCGCAGGTAAATCTTCTGCTGGAACAAACCGCCGGGCAGGCTCAATTGGACTGGCTCGAATTGCCCGAGCCGGTGGACCTGCTGGCCGGAGGGCGTCGCATCTTACGAATAGTCGGCACGGCACGAAGTCCAGGTCAAGCCCAGTTACAAATCCGGGTCGAAGGCGTCGAGGACATCTCTGGTATCTTGCGCCAGGCCCCACTGACGGACCCCCTCTTACTCACAGTTGTCGCGCCCTGACTACAGCTTGATCCAAGTGGCCGCCTGTGGTTTCATGTGGCAATTCAATGACACCCTTCGGAGGCTGCGTGCCTGGCGAACTTCCTACAATTTTGGTCATCGACGACGAGGAAGTGGTCCGCTTACTATTTGATAGCTTGCTCACCGATGAAGGTTTTCCTGTTCTCCTGGCCGACACGGGCCGACAAGGTGTCGAATTGCTGGACAAACACAAGCCGCCACTGGTGCTTGTGGACAAAAACCTGCCCGACCTTTCGGGCCTCGACTTAATAGCCACCCAAAAACAACGTCACCCCAATACCGAATTCATCATGATCACGGGCTATGCCTCGCTGGACTCAGCGGTTCGGGCCATGGAAATGGGTGCCTTTTCCTATCTCACCAAACCCTTCTCGGACATGGAGGTGGTGCTGGACCGAATCAAGTCGGCCCTTGAGGTCAACCACCTGCGCCAAGAAACCATCCTGCTGAGAGAACGGCTGAGCAGCCTGCCAACCGCTACCCCAGTAACGCCCGCACAGCAGGCATCAGGGCCGGACAAAGCCGCCATCGAGGTCGTCCTGGGGACGATAAATCTACTGGAAAGCTTTCTGGACAAGCGGGAAACCATACCCACTGCGCCGGCCTGGTCACGTCTTGTCGACATGTTTGAGCAACAAGCCAACAAATTGAAAACTTTGCTAAAAACGCTAAACCCCTAAGGAGTCGTCGGCATGTCCGATTTGATTCTGTCCATCGATCAGGGCACCACAGGCACCACCGTGGCCTTATTCGACAGCCACTGCCAGATGAAGGCCAAGGTCACCACCGAGTTTCGACAGATTTTTCCCAAACCCGGCATGGTGGAGCACGACTTGGACGAAATTTGGGATTCGGTCACACAAGGTATCCCCAAAGCCTTGGAGCAAGCGGGCGTGGATGGTCAAGCCGTGACCGCAATCGGCATCACCAACCAACGGGAGACCACCGGACTCTGGGATCGTAAAACGGGAAAGCCAATTCACAACGCCATCGTTTGGCAATGCAGACGAACGACTCCCTTTTGCCAAGAACTGAAAGACGCAGGGCACGAGTCCCTGTTCCGGAGGCGTACAGGCCTGGTGCTGGATCCGTACTTTTCCGGGACCAAGCTGCGCTGGTTGTTGGACCACGTCTCCGGTGCCAGAGCTGCCGCCGAATCCGGCCAGCTGGCCTTCGGCACCATCGACACCTTCTTGGTCCATCGGCTCAGTGGTGGACAAGCCCACGTCACCGAAGTTTCAAACGCCTCCCGCACCTTAATGATGGATCTCGAATCCCTGGCCTGGCACGATGAATTACTCTCTCTTCTGGGTGTGCCCCGACAGGTGCTTCCCGAAATTCGCTCATCGTCTGAAAAATACGCCGAGACCCGCGGCGTTCCCGGGCTGCCTGACGGCATCCCCATCTGCGGCATGGCCGGCGATCAGCAATCAGCCCTTTTCGGTCAAACCTGCTTTGACGAAGGCCAAGTGAAGTGCACCTACGGCACAGGTGCATTCGTGCTGATGAACACCGGGTCGAAAGCCCTTCACAGTGAACAAGGGCTGCTGACCACGGTGGGGTGGCGCATGAATGACCAGGTGGTCTATGCCCTGGAAGGCAGCGTCTTCATCGCCGGGGCCGCGGTGCAGTGGCTACGAGATGGACTCAACCTGGTGTCGACTTCTCCGGAAATCGAACCGATGGCACGCTCGGTCGACTCATCAGAAGGTGTAGTCTTTGTGCCCGCGCTGGTGGGTCTTGGCGCGCCGCGCTGGAACCCGAATGCCCGGGGCATCATCACGGGCATCACCCGCGGCACCACCAAGGCACACCTGGCGCGAGCGGCCCTGGAGGGCATCGCATTCCAGGTACGGGACGTGGTCGAGGCCATGCGTCGCGACTTGAATGGCCAGGTGGACATCATGCGCGTGGACGGCGGCGCCGCCGCCAACGACCTCTTGCTTCAATTCCAGGCCGACCTCCTGGGGGTACAGATCCACCGCCCCAAGATCCTTGAAACGACGGCACTGGGCGCTGCGCTCTTGGCTGGATTGAGCGCCGGCGTCTGGAAAAACACGGAAGAAATTCGCCAACACTGGTCCCTGGACAAAACCTTTGGGCCCGAACTCGATCCGCGGCAGGTCCAAGAACATCTGGACCGCTGGGAGGCGGCTGTCGCGAAAGCGTGACCCGACCCATCTGAGTCCATGGCACCCAGCGCATTTAAACAGCAACCCTTCGGCAAGTACTTGCTCACCGAGCGCATCGGTGCCGGCGGTATGGCCGAGATCTTTCGCGCCACGGCTTTTGGCGTAGAGGGTTTCACCAAAGAACTCTGCATCAAGCGAATCCTGCCTACATTGACCAGCGACGACACCTTCGTCCGCATGTTCATCCACGAAGCCAAAATCGCCGTCAACTTGCACCACGCCAACATTGTGCAGGTCTTCGATTTGGGGCGTATCGGCGAACACTATTTCATCGCCATGGAGTTGGTTCGGGGCAAGGATCTTTTGGAACTCATCAACGGATGCCGCATGGAAAAGCGACGCATGCCGGTACACATTGCTTTGTCCATCCTGGCCTCGGTCTGCCAGGGCCTTGACTTCGCGCACAGGGTCAAAGTGGACGGCAAACCCCTGGGTTTGATCCACAGGGACGTCAGCCCGTCCAACATTTTGGTTTCATGGGAGGGCGAGGTAAAAGTCGCCGACTTCGGCATCGCCAAGGCCGCCCAGAGGGACGAAAAAACCGTCACCGGTACGCTGAAGGGAAAATATGGCTACCTCTCGCCGGAACAAGTAAAAGGCAACACCATCGACCAACGTTCGGACATCTTCGCCGCCGGCATTCTGCTTTACGAATGCCTTGTGGGCAGGCGCTTGTTCAAAGGTGCTACAGACTTAGAAACCCTCGAGCTGGTTCGTGAGGCCAAGGTGGCCAAGCCGCCATCCGCCATCAACAAAGAAATCAGCCCGGAGGTGGACGCCCTGGTGCTCAAGGCGCTGGCCTTAGACACGGATCAGCGATTCCAATCCGCCGGTGCAATGTACGATGCCATCGCCGAGCAAATCCTTCACACCAACAAGCGATCCGACTCAACTGTTTTGGGAGGCTTCGTTCAAGCGCTTTACCCGGAAGAGTACAAACGAGAAGAAATGCGGGCTCAGAGCGAATCCACCACGCCTCTGCCCGGCCAATTGCCAAATGAAGACCAGGCACCCGTCACGCCCATGGGTCCACCCACGCCTCAGGCCTTGCGCCCCACCACGCGACCGGACCTGCCGGCCCTGGTATCCACACCGCCCAAGCAAGAAGGCATGCCCCCCCTGGCCATCGGCCTGATCGGCACCCTCGGCATACTCTTGGTAGCCGTAATCGTTGGCTTGGTGGCCTGGCTCAGCTATACCCCCCCCCCCACCGAGCGCGAAGCACAAGTCGTGCCCGTTCGGCTCGGCACTTTGGAGTTGGGCTCCAAACCGGCCGGTGCCAAAATCGTTCTGAACGGCGAGGACACAGGTTTTCAAACCCCCGCCACCTTGCGCGGCCTGAACCCGGAACAAATGCACGCCATCGAACTGGATCTGGCAGGCCATGAACCCTGGCGAAAGCAAGTTGATTTCGGCCCCATGGATATGGTGGCCATCGACGCCCAACTCGAAGCCAAGAAGGACGACAAGCCAAAACCCAAGGCCAAGAAAAAACGGCGCAAGCACCGGCGCAGACGCAGAACCGGCGTGCTCAACGTCAACGCAATACCCTGGGCCTATGTCTACATCGACGGGAAAAAAATGCACAAACCCACTCCACTTGTGGGCATTC
Organism: Deltaproteobacteria bacterium; assembly: GCA_019314375.1. Lineage (GTDB taxonomy): Bacteria > Myxococcota > B64-G9 > B64-G9 > B64-G9 > JAFCZJ01. The sequence continues at coordinate 11,203 of JAFCZJ010000014.1, forward strand.
GCCTGAAAGCAGGTCCCCACACTGTGCGACTGGTCAACCCCAAACTTGGGCTCAAGGCCACCCGGCAGGTCCACATGAAACCAGGCAAGAAAATCAATCTGGTCGTGGAACTGAAGTAAGGCTCAAGTCTTCTTCTTCGCGCTGAATTTCTTGGCCACCTTGTTCATGCGAGTGGCGTAGCCCAGAATATGCCGTTGCTTGGCTCTCGATATGGCCAGGCTACCATCGGGGACATCCATGGTCACGGTGGTGCCTGCCCCCACGTAGGCGTTCTTGCCCACCGAGACAGGTGCCACCAGCTGGCTGTCCGAACCGATGAAAGCACCGTCACCAATGTGAGTCGTGAATTTGCTAAAACCGTCGTAGTTGCAGGTGATGGTGCCCGCACCCACGTTAACGTCCTTGCCCACCTCCGCATCCCCCAGGTAACTAAGGTGGCTGGCCTTGCTTCCATCGCCCAGGGTGGTCTTCTTCGTCTCGACAAAATTACCAACCTTCACCTGGTTTCCAAGTCGAGTCCCAGGCCGAAGCCTCGCGAAAGGACCGACCTGACATTGCTTGCCCACGATGGAAGACTCGATGATGGAATAGGCCAAGACATGGCTACCTTTACCGATGGTGCAATCCTTTAACATGACACCGGGTCCGACGACGCATCCCTTGCCGATGCGAACATCTCCTCGCAACATACAGCCCGGCCCCAGTTCGCTATCGGAGCCCACTCGGACAAAGGGCCCGAGGTAGGTATGATCCGGATCCAAAACGCTGACCCCTCCCCGCATCAGGGCGTCGACCAAACGTCGATTCATGATGCGACCGACCTGAGCCAATTCCAGGCGATCGTTGACGCCCAAAACAGACTGCCGGTCCACTTCGATCCCAAGAACATCTAAGCCCTGCTGTCGAGCACGAGCCACCACATCGGTCAAATAAAATTCACCTTGGGCATTGGACCTCCCCAACTTGGCGAGGGCAGAAAACAGGAAAGGACCATCCACCAAATAAATACCGGTGTTGATCTCGTCAATGCGACGCTCTGCCTTGCTTGCGTCCCGGTGCTCCACGATAGACTCAACACGGCCATCCTCATCACGCAGGACCCGCCCGTAGCCGGCCGGGTTCTCCATTCGACATGTCAAAAAAGACACCGGGGCTTTTCGACCGGCCTTCTCCAAGGCCGCCAAGTCAGAACGACCCAGCAAGGGCACATCACCATACAAAATGGCCACTTTGCCCTTGTGCCCCTTCAGCGCAGACCGGGCCTGCATGACCGCATGCCCCGTCCCCAAAGGTGGCTCTTGCTTGACAAATCGCACCTTGTCCCCAAAACGGTCCTTGAGATAGTCCCGCACCGCTTCGGACTGGCTCCCCACCACCACCACCACGGGAGCATAGCCTTTGGAGATGGCCAGGCTCACGGGATAAGCCACCATGGGCTCTCCACATACCGGGTGCAGAACCTTGACCTTACCGGAACGCATGCGTTTTCCCTGGCCAGCCGCCAGGATGACACAGGCCGTCTTCGCCGCCATGTCAACACCTCCCACCTTGGGTCCGCAGCCTAACCCGAGGCATGCCGATATGTCCAACCCTCCAATCGGTTGCAATTGGACCCAATTCCGCAGTAAAAAGAATACCTAAGCGATCGGAACGTCCAACACTGCGCAATACGCCGCAGTATAACGTGGCAACCGAGGCAGCGGGAGGGCAGGACCATGCGAAAAAGTCTCCAAATTTCAACGCTCTGCATTCTGGCGATCTTCAGCCTGTCTTCCATGGCCGAAGCGCGCATGTCACCGCGGCAAATTTACAAAAGCAAAGCCGACGGCGTCGTGCTCATCGTGGCCTCCAAGGAAGGCTCGTCATCCGCCTCGGCCGGCACGGGCTCGGTCATTCGCGCCGACGGTCTGGTGATCACCAACTGCCACGTGATCATGGACAAAACCACAAAAAAACCCTTCCCGGTCATCCACATTTTCCGAAAGCCCGCCAAGGTCACAGGCAACATGAACAAAGATCTGAAACACCATCACGGTGCCAAGGTGCTGGGCTACGACGAGGCACTGGATTTGGCCCTGCTCCAAATGAAGACCCCGCCGGCCAAGCTTGTCGTGCAGACCCTGGGTGATCCGGATGAATTGGGCCCCGGCGACGAAACAATCGCCATCGGCCACCCCGAGTCCGGCGGACTCTGGACCATCACCACCGGCGTCATCGGCACCCAGTTCGAAGACTTCAAAGGCGTACCGGGCAAACACGTCTTCCAGATGGAAACCAGCTTAAACCGCGGCAACTCGGGCGGGCCCTTGTTCGACGTGCGAGGCTACCAGGTGGGCGTCAACACGGCCATCGCCAGAAAAGGCCAGGGTGGTGTCGCCATCACGGGCGTCAACTTCGCCGTGAAGATCAACGTCGTCAAGACCTGGCTTGCCAAACGCAACGTCATCGTCGCTTATGGCACTGAGCCCCTGGATGGCGAAGCGCCGGTGCGGGTGGCCCACGCGGACACCAGCCGACCCAAAGACACCCGGCCGACCGAAACCCCAATCCAGCCCGATCGCCATGTCCCCGATCGCCATGTCGCGGTGAAAGATTCACCGGCGGCCAGAGTGCCGGACCAGGTCAAAACCAATCCCCCGGCGGCCGAGGTGCCAGCGGCGAACACAGGCAAGACCACATTAAAAGATCCTGACGGCAAGGGAAGCATCACCATAGAAGACGATCCCAAAGACAGCGCGCAAGCCACCACAACCCAGCCGGATCGTCAGCCCGAAGAAACCGCCGCCAGTCGAACCACCACAACCCACAAACCGACCGCCACAACACGCGTCGCCAAAAAGCGCAAGCCTGTACGCTTCAAAAAGTACTATCGCTTGCCGCCACGCCCCTACACCTTCGGGCGACTCTTCACGGCCGTGGAAAAAGTACATGCCAACGCCGAAGAAGCCTTCGACGATCTGGACCGAGAAATCCGTCGCCGCGGCCGCTGAGGCAGACCCCGCAGAGCGCCACTAACCTTTCTTGCCCCCAAATAGACGCTTGAGAAATCCACCGGATTTAATGGGGGACTCCTGGGACCCCTGAACTTCTTCTGAAGTCTCTGCATCCACATTCTCAGCAGGGGCAGCATCCGGCGTATCTACAATTTCTTCATCCTCTTCTTCTTCATCCGGAAGCAAGCTCTCGGCCAAATGTTTCATTCTTTGCTCATTCAGCAACCCGACTGATCTGCTTGCTTCTTTTCTTCCAGAAAACGCAATGATGGTTGGGATGCTTTTGACCCCGTACCGGCCACCCACTTTGGGCAAGGCCTCGGTATCGACTTTGGCAAAATTAATTTGATCACCATAACGTGCAGCGATCCGCTCAAATATCGGTCCCATCCTGAGACAGGGCTGGCACCAGGGTGCCCAAAAATCAACAAGCGTCGGTCTACCTGAAGCGAAAAGTGAACTCAGACCAACCTGCGAACGTATGTGATAAATATCCCCAGTCTTCTTCGCAAAACCCTGTGCGGAGCCAGCCTGTCCTCCTCTGCTCTTGGAAGATTTCCGCTTCTGGTTTCGTTGAGGCGCTTGTTTTCTCTTACCCTTCTTCTTGGACATACCTGGATGCTCCTTCCCTGCGCGACCAAAGAACCACGCAGGGATCCAAGATACGACTCCAGAGTCGAAAGGAAAGAATAGGCACAGAAAAAAATGGAAAAATCAGAATTAAGGCCCGAATTTGCTACCGAGGGCGGCCCTTTTTTGCGATGGATCAAGCATGTGGGTCCATGTAGGCAAAACCCGCTGGACAAACATGTAAGCTCGTGAATTATAACTCGAAACCTCGTCCAACCGGTTGGACGTTTGGAGGCGAGACAAAAACTCCTAACTCTGCCAGAAGCCGTCGTCCTCGTAGAGGTACATTACGCCCCCACCGAAATTCGCGTCGACGAAATCCTCGGTCAGTTGCATCACGAAGCGCTCTTTGAGTTCGGGGACCTCGGAGAGTTATCGGAGTGCCTTTATTTGTTTTTGAATTCAGGCTTACGCTTGGCCAGGAAGGCCTGGGTTCCCTCGACTTTGTCTTCGGTGGCGCAACACAGGCCGAAAAGGTTGGCCTCTAAGTTGAGTCCTTCCGTCAGACTGCCCTGTAGACCTCGATGGACAGCCTCCATGCAATAACGCACGGTCAAGGCGCCCTTGGATGCGATCTTGTCGGCCATGGCCTTGGCGCCATCCATCAACTCCTCAGGAGCGAAAACCTTGTTGACCAGCCCCATGGCAAAAGCCTCGTCCGCCGTGATGAAATCACCCGTCAGGCAAAGCTCCATCGCTCGAGCCTCGCCCACCAGGCGAGCCAAACGCTGGGTGCCGCCAAAGCCCGGGATAACGCCCAGATTAATCTCGGGCTGACCCAAGCGAGCCTTGCTTGAAGCCAAACGAAGATGACAAGCCATGGCGATCTCGCAACCACCACCCAGGGCAAAGCCATTGATCACGGCGATCACGGGCTTGCCCAGATTCTCGATCAGCGCCAACACCGCTTGACCCTTGTGGGCGAATCGTGTGCCGTCGGCGGGGCCATAGGTCGTCAATTCATTGATGTCCGCGCCCGCAATAAACGCCTTCTCGCCGGCGCCGGTAAACAAAACAACCTTGATGCTGTCGTCGTCGCGCAATTCAAAAAACGCACATTCCAACTCATCCATGGTCTTCCGATTAAGCGCATTAAGCACCTTCGGCCGATTCAAAGTCACCGTGGCCACCGGAGCCTGCTTCTCCACCAAAATGTTCTCGAAATTCGCCATGATCCAACCTCCTGTGTCCAATGAGCCGCCAAGGTACAATGCCCCTCCAACCCAGGTCAACACCGCCAGCCACATCGTTGCTGCCACCTCGTTGCTGCCGGGACATTTGATGTGTTTTCCTCTCGGTGATAACATTTTGAATCGTGGGAGAAGTGAGCGGCGATGAAGCAGACGATTCAAGTACTAAACAACATGCTGAAAGAAGGCCTTCTGCGCGACTACGCCATCGGAGGAGCCATCGCGGTGTTTTTCTACACCGAGCCGCAAGCCACCATGGACATCGATATTTTCGTACACTTCCCCGAGTCCGATGCCCTGTTGCTTAGCCTCGATCCCCTGAAAGAACACCTGACGCAAAGGGGGCACTCGATGGAAGGAGAGCATTTCTCCATCCACGGCGCCTTGGTTCAGTTTCTGCCAACGAAGGGCTTGACGGAAGACGCACTGAACAAGGCCGCGAAGACAAGCTTTTACGGGGAACCCACCAAGGTTTTCACGAAGGAGCACTTGGCGGCCATCATGGTCAGCCTCAGACGACCCAAGGACAAGGCCAGATTGCCCTTGCTCTTAGAGCTTGAAGATTTCGACATGCAGACCTTTGAAAGCATCCTGGCCAGCTTCGGCTTGCTCGACCCTTGGGCAAAGCTCAAGGTGCTCTATGGATGACAAACAATACGAAGACCACTGGGCCCGAAGGCTTGCCGACAAAGCCCAGCTACGGCGCAAGCTCAGGGATCTCCCCATCGAAGACAAGCTCAAGCTCGTCGCCTTGATGCAGCGACGCAACAACAGCATCCGACGGGCCACGGGGCGACCTGTTGAGCCGGAATGGTCCTGGGAACTCGTGGGCCTAACGCCGGACAGCCCGCCACCCGAAGCGGAATCCATCCTCGCCAAACTGGGCGTCTACGAACTGGCCATGGCGGAACAACAAGCGGTCAAAAACCATGGTGACATCCTGTAAAGAAGGCCTCTATGAACAAAGAAAGTCTCGAACACCGTGTAAGGGCGATCAAAGATTCTCTACCTCCGACCGTGCTGTTGGTGGCCGCTGCCAAGACGCGTGACGCAGACGAGGTGACTGTCGCTGTCGACGCGGGAATCACCGCAATTGGTTACAACTATATTCAAGAAGCCGAGGCGAAACGGGAACAACTGCGCGAGTGGGAAACGACTGCCGCGCCTCATCCGGTGCAGTGGCATTTGATCGGACACTTGCAACGCAACAAGGCGAAAAAAGCAGTCGAATTGTTCGATATAATCGAGACCATCGATTCCCTGCGACTGGCTGAGGCCGTTAATCGTCAATGCGCCGCCGTCGGCAAAATCATGCCGGTGTTGATCGAGATCAACAGCGGTCGCGAATCCAACAAAACTGGGGCGCCTCCCGCCGAAGTACCTGTGCTGGTTCGTCAGGTTGCGGCGTTGAGTCATCTTGAAGTGCAGGGTCTGATGACCATGGGACCACGCTTTGGCGACCCAGAAGACGCCCGGCCGTATTTTAGCCTTACGAAAAATCTGTTCGACCAACTCGCGGCGGAAAACATCCCGGGAGCCCAAATGAAATACCTCTCGATGGGCATGAGCAACAGCTATCAAATAGCCATCGAGGAAGGTGCCAACATCGTGCGCATCGGCACCAAATTGTTCCAAAATTAGAAAAAGGGGGTCAGGTCAAATAGGAGAATGGCACAGAGGAGAGGAGGTCATAACTTGGGATTTCTAAAGAATTTACTCGGCGTCGGCGAGCCGGAACACATTCCGAACCTGGGAAGGAATGATCCCTGCTGGTGCGGAAGCGGGAAAAAGTACAAAAAATGCCATATGGAATCAGACGACAAAAAGCGTTCTAAGCTTAGGGCGAAGACATGCACTTCCGCCACCTGAAGCAGCTCTCGAAGGTGAGTTTCACCTTCCGGAAATAAAGCGCCAAAGGGGGCCGACCGATCGGGTCTCGTGTCCACGCACAGGGTTGAGATCCCCCCAGCACATGTACGAGCCCTATTTCACTCCTTATTCATTAGGGGAGGGCTACAAGGCCGTGGAGTTGCCCTACGCCGGCGAAGAACTCTCAATGCTGGTCCTGCTTCCCGATCCGGGCGAGTTCTACGCATTCGAGGCATCCCTGGCAGCTGAAGTCCTGAAGGAAATCGTCACGTCCCTGGAGGAAGGCCATGTGAGAATCAGCATGCCTCGTTGGACATTCAAGTCCCCGAGCATCTCCCTCAAAAGCCTACTGTCCGGACTGGGCATGCCCGCAGCCTTTGATCCACAACAAGCCGACTTCTCCGGCATGACCGGAACAAATATTCTTTACCTCGGGGACGTACACCACAAGGCCTTCGTGACCGTTAACGAGGTGGGCACCGAAGCTGCGGCGGCCTCGACGGCCTCGGCCTTTTACCAGAGCGGGCAACCCGAGGCCGAGATAATCACGCTGGACCGACCCTTCATCTACCTAATCAGGGATCGAAAAACCGACACCATGCTCTTTATGGGGCGGATCATGGACCCGAGCTAGTCACCAAGGATCTCGTTCAAACCTTCGATGACTTGAGCGATATCTTCGGGCGTCGCTCTGCCGAGGCGCTTGCCGATCCGCTCCACGGATAGTGTTCGAATCTGACTGATTTTGACCCATGAGCGTTTTGGAAGTCCCCGCATTTTCAACTCCAAGGTCAATGGGAATCCGGCGCGGGGTTTCCGGCTTGTCAAGGCCAGAGCGATGACCGTACCTGATCGCTCATTGAAAACGTCTTGGCTCAAGATGAGAACTGGACGCAAACCGGCCTGTTCGTGTCCGCGCACAGGATTGAGATCCCCCCAGCGGACTTCACCCCTCAATATTCGGGCCATTGTGAGAAATCCTCCGACATGCCCTCTTCAGCCAAGGCCTTCTCGAAAACCGGATCCAGCATGGCGCATTCGCGGGCCAGGCGGCTGCGCTCCATGCGCTCCAACTTCTCTTCCAGGGCGGCCTGGATGGCTCGGCTGCGATTGGGGAAAACCTCTCGCCGGACGAGGCGGTCTAGCTTACGAAGCGTACGCTCATCCAGCGTGACTGCGATTTTGGGACGTGCCATGCCTCACCTCCTAGTATGATGTTATGTCATACTCCAAGATTCGTCAACCCCCACCCCCATGAATCACCACCAAGCTTGATCAGGACACGATGGCTCGCGTAGCATGCCTGCGAGGAGGCTGGCTTATGCTGTCACCTATTTCTTGGAACGATGAACTGGGTTGTGTGCATTTGTTGGATCAAACCAAGCTGCCTGAGATTGAGCAGTGGATGGACTTGACCGGCGTTGCGGAGGTGGCTGAGGCCATTCGCTCTTTGGCCGTGCGCGGGGCGCCGGCCATCGGCATCGCCGCGGCCTTGGGTTGTGCTCTGGCGGCTTTTGTCGAGGACAGTGAGGATCCGGCGATCTTGGCGGCGGCGGTTTTGGCGGCGGCTGAAGAACTGGGGGGCACGCGCCCCACGGCTGTAAATCTTTTTTGGGCTTTGGAAAAAATGAAGGAGCGCCTTGAAACGCTGGTTGCATCGCAAGCAGGGGTGAAAGAGCTGCGAGCGGGCTTGCTTGCGGAGGCCCAGAAAATTCGCGAAGAAGACATTGCCTCCTGTCGAGCCATCGGCCGTTTCGGCGCCCCCTTGATGCCCAATGAGGGCGGGGTGATCACGCACTGCAACGCGGGGGCCCTGGCCACCGGCGCTTACGGCACGGCCCTGGGCGTGATTCGCGCCGCGGTGGAGGCCGGAAAAAACATTCAGGTCTTTGCGGACGAAACTCGGCCCTTGTTGCAGGGAGCGCGTCTGACGGTTTGGGAATTGATGCGAGATGACATTGACGTGACCCTGATTTGCGACAACATGGCGGGCTACGTCATGCGACTCGGGCACATACAGGCCTGCGTGGTCGGCGCGGATCGCATCACCGCCAACGGCGACGCGGCCAACAAGATCGGTACTTACTCATTGGCCGTCTTGGCCAAGCGACACGGCATTCCTTTTTACGTGGCCGCGCCCTGGTCGACGGTGGACATGAGCTTGTCGGATGGCGACGCCATCCCCATCGAGCAACGAGACGCCAAAGAGATCACAAATCCACGAGGCGCGGTCTTCGCGCCAAAGGGCACCAAGGTCTTCAATCCGGCCTTCGATGTCACCCCAGCCAGCCTCATCAGCGCCATCATCACAGATCGAGGCCTGGTCGAAGGACCGGACATGATTCAGGGCTTGCTGGCCCTGTCCGAGGCTTAAAACTTAACATATCAAACACTTATAAAATGCTTGACATCACCAACGTTATTCCCTAGCTTATGGGGCCCCCAATGGAGGGGATTGCAAGCAATACCAAGCAATACGAGGAGTATCAGCCATGTACGCAGTGGTGAAAACAGGTGGAAAGCAATATCGGGTATCCATGGGCGATCAACTCCGCGTCGAGAAGTTGCCGGGCGCGGTGGGTGATGAAGTGACACTGGAAGAAGTCCTCATGTTGGGTGGTAGCGACAAGGTTGTCGTGGGCCAGCCCAAGGTGGACGGAGCCAGCGTCAAAGCCAAGATCTTGGAGCAGGACCGAGCGCGTAAGGTCATCGTTTATAAGTTCCTGAAGCGCAAGGACCATCACAAAAAACAAGGTCACCGGCAAGCCTTTACCCGGATCCAGATCACGGACATCCAGGTCTAAAGGAGAGATGTCATGGCACACAAAAAAGGACAAGGCGCTACTCGCAACGGCCGCGACAGCAACGGACAACGACGCGGCGTGAAAATTTATGCGGGTCAGAAAGTTGTCGCCGGCAACATCCTGGTTCGGCAGCTCGGCACCAGGATCTACCCGGGCCAAAACGTCGGCATGGGTCGAGACTACACCCTGTTTGCCAAAATCGACGGCGTGGTGAAATACGGACGCCTGGGCCGAGATCGCAAGCAAGCTTGGGTGGAACCTGCTGCTGATTGAGGTCTGTTTTCTCTATTTGAACTGACCACGGTGCCATCGGAGCACCGTGGTTTTTTTTTAGCGGATTCTCTTCATGAACTTCATCGACGAAGCCAAGATCGAAGTCTACTCCGGCAAGGGCGGAGATGGTTGCATCGCCTTCAGACGCGAGCGATATCTGCCCAGAGGTGGTCCCAGCGGGGGCGACGGAGGCCGAGGCGGCAGCGTGATTCTCCAGGCGGACAGCGCCCTGGGGACCTTGCTGGATCTGCAATACAGAAAAGTCTACAAGGCCAAAAATGGCCAGCCGGGCTTGGGCAAAGACAAGTATGGTGTGTCGGCGGAAGATCTGGTGGTACGAATTCCGACCGGCACCTTGATTTACGACACGGATAGCGGCGAACTTCTGGCGGACCTTGCGGAACACGAAGCCAAGCTCGTGGCCGTACGTGGAGGCCAGGGAGGACGCGGTAACATCCACTTCAAGACCTCAACCCACCAGGCACCTCGAAAGGCCGAACTTGGCGAGCCTTCAGAAGCCCGAAATCTGCGCCTGGAATTGAAACTATTGGCCGACGTCGGCGTGGTGGGATTTCCCAACGCCGGCAAATCCACGCTTGTTTCACGCCTTTCCAAAGCCAAGCCCAAGGTCGCCGATTACCCTTTCACCACCCTGGTGCCCTCCCTTGGCGTAGTCGCCGCCGGCGACATGAACAGCTTCGTCATGGCCGATGTGCCGGGGTTGATTGAAGGCGCCGCCGAGGGTCATGGCCTGGGCCATCGCTTCCTGAAACACGTGGAGCGCTGCGGCCTGCTCGTCCATCTCTTGAGTTGGCAACTTGGTGACGAGGAGGGCCACGAACCTCTACTGCAGCGCTACATAACCCTCGAACGCGAAATGCGACTTTTCGACGAAGGTCTTGCAGAAAAACCCAGACTGGTCGCCTTGGCCAAGACGGATCTCCCGGAAAGCCGAGAACTCCTCGAGCCCTTGCGCGAAGCCTTCAAGCAGATGGACATTGAGCTTCTTTCTTTTTCGGCAGTGAGCAACGACGGACTCAAAGAGCTGGTGGGTGCCATCTGGAAGATGCTGCAGGAATCCCGCGCCAAAGAAGAAACCCCAAAAGACGACGATTGAACCCTACAAAGTACGGGTCACCTTGCGCAAGCCACGAGGCTTGTCCAAGGGACAGTCGCGCACATTCGCCACATGCCGCGCCAGCAACTGACCGGGCACCGCGCAGACCAAGGGGCTCAACCATTCCGGCAGGTCTGCGGGAATTGGCATCGGGCATTGAGCCATGCGCAAAATACCTGCGTCATTGGAGATGGCCAGAATCTCGGCCCGCCGCTTTCTCAGTTCGCCCGCCAATTCGCGCATGTCCGCCAAAGTCTTCCCCTTGGGGGCGATGAGCAAAACAGGAAAGCCTTCACCCACCACAGCGATCGGCCCATGCCGAAAGTCAGCTGAAGAAGACGGTTCCGCTGCCAGGTAGGCCAACTCTTTCAGCTTCAAGGCCAACTCAAAAGCGGTGGCATAGTTAAAACCACGCCCAATGACGGCCATGCGATCCGCGTAACGATAGCGCGAGGCCTGGGCGGCCACAGCCTGATTCATCTCCAATGTCTCGTCCAACAACGCGGGGACTCGCCGCAGTTCCTTCCAATCCTTGGCCGTCCCATCCAAAGCCACGCTCAGCATCGCCAAGGCCAGAAGCTCTGCCGTATAGGTCTTGGTGGCGGCCACCGATCGTTCCACGCCGGCGTGCAAAGGAAAGACCCAGCGCGCGAGTGAGGCCAATGGGCTCTTTGTGTAATTGCACAAAACCAAACTGGCAGCGCCTTGAGCCTTGGCTTCCTGCATCACGTGGCAAAGATCGTCGGACTCCCCGGACTGAGAAATGGCCAAAACCAGCGAATCCCGCAGGTCGGGCGGTCGCCCATAAAGCGTGAACAAAGAAGGCGTGGCCAAAGACACGATGAAACGATTCCGCGCACCGAACAAATACTTGCCGTAAAGCCCGGCATTGTCGGAAGAGCCCCGAGCGACAAGAAAAATATGCTTCAGGCCGGTTTGTCGAATGGCGACCGCTAGCTTTTCAACCGGCTTGCGTTCTTTGTCAAACAGCCGCGCCAAGGTCTTGGGCTGAGATGCAATTTCCCGGTCCAGGTGGCTCATGGTCATCAAACCCTCTCCTCGGTCAAGCACCAACAGCATGGCGCAGCCTGTCACAGATGCGCTCTACTTGGGCTTCGTTCAGTTCGACATGCATGGGCAGAAAAATCCCTCGACGCCCCACCTTTTCGCTGTTGGGCAGGGCGTCCCGGCGTACACCTCGATAAGGCCCATGAAAATGCACCGGCACCACGCCTGCCTGACATTCGATGTGCCCGGCACGCATGTGTTCAATCACCGCATCCCGCGACAGGTCTCTATCTTTCAACAAAACAACAAAAGACTGAAAAATATGCCCCGAATCCGAATCCAGCGGCAACTGCAACCAGTCCCAGTCCGCCATTCTCTCAAAATACCAAGCAGCCACCTGCCGCCTGCGGGCGAGCAGTTCGGGCAAGCGCTCCAACTGAACCCGGCCCAGGGCGGCCGCCAGTTCGCTCATGCGAAAATTGCCGCCCGGCTCCAGGGTCACGCCGTCGCCCTGTCCGTGTTGCCGCAGGGCCCTCACTCGCTGCGCCAAACCCACATCATCGGTGGTGACCATGCCGCCCTCGCCCGTGGTCATCACCTTTCGTGGATGGAAGCTGAAGCAGGCCAACAAGCCATGAGGCCGTCCCACCGCACAGCCATCCAGTCCCGCCCCCATGGCACAAGCAGCATCCTCTATCAGGTAAGCATGGGGTGCTTTCCGTGCCAAATCCTGAACAGGCGCGGCCAGGCCGTACTGGTGCACGGGCATGATCACCCGGGTTTGAGGCTCCATGACTCGCCCCAATGACTCGGGATCCAAATTGAGACTCTCGCTTTGCACATCGGCCAAAACTACCTCGGCACCACTCAGCGCCACGGCGTTGGCTGTTGCAATGTAGGTACAAGCGGGCAAGACCACCTCGTCGCCTTTCCCCACGGACAAGGCCATCAGGGCCAGTTGCAAGGCGGCCGTACCCGACGATACGGCGATGGCGAAGGCGGACCCCACGCTGAGCGCAAAAGCTTGCTCAAAAGCCTCGCCTTCAGGCCCTTGAACCAAGCGCCCGGAACGCAAAACGCGCAGACATGCCTCTTCTTCGGCCAAGCCCAATGAAGGCATGGCCAGGCGAATCAACTCAGACTCTTGGGAATTACCAGATGCTCTCGGGCACATAAACGATGTCACCCGGCCGCAGGAAGAAATTCTTGGCCTTGCCCTGGGCGATGGCCTCCACGGGAATGGGGTATTTTTTCTCTTCCCCTTCGACCAAGCGCGTGACGTTGGTGTCGTTTTTTGCCGCCAGCTTGGTGAAGCCTCCCGCCATGCTGACTGCCTGAATGACAGACAGGCCGTCCTCATACTTGAAAGTCCCGGGCTTGCTCACCTGGCCAAAAATGGACACTTTCTTTGAGTTGTACTCACGGATCAAAATGCTGACCTGTGGGTTTCGTAAGTACTTCTCCCCAAGCCGGCGCTGGATTTCCTCTGCTGCGTCGGAACTGGTTAAGCCGTCCACCTCCAACTTGCCGACGAGCGGAAAGAGGATTGTCCCTGCCGAGGAAACCCGATAAATGCCGCTGAGCTCTTTTTCGTTATAGACCTTAACCTCAAACACATCACCAGAGCCCAGGGTGGAAGCGGGCACGAGGACGGGGTGCTTGACCTCGGGCGTTTGGGGCGTCTTCGCCCACCAACAGGCGGAGGGAACAAAAAACAGAAGCAGAAGGGGAATGATCTTTTTCATGCTGAATCAATACCGTGTCGCTTTGCGACACGGCATAAGAGTTTCTGCCGAGTAGCATGGGGTTGAAGTAGTTGGTTTAGATGACATGATCTTGCCTGTTTTAGAAACTCTAATAGTCCAAACTCACGCGAAAACCAAAGGCGTGCTTGCTGTACTCCACGCCACCGGCTCCAGCCAAGGGCTGAGCGTAGTCGGAGAATAGGGCCTGTAGACGATAATCCAAGCCCAAAGCCAACCAGTCCAGAATGTGGTACTCGAAAGAAGCCCCACCGGTCAGCAAGAAGTCAAACCGCTCCCCCGCATCGGCCTGCACACCCGTTCCATAGTCCAGAAGGTCAAAACCCACATGGGCCGAAAGGGTGAAGCGGCCAGCCAAAAGTTGCCGATAGCGCAGGTAAAATCGGTCTTGACCAAAATATGCGTAGAGCGGGGCCGGTTGAAAATTGCGCAGGTAACCACCCTGTAAGAGCATCGTACCCACCTGGAAATTGACCTCAGCCTGGCCGATGGCCGAACGAAAATCCGAACCCGTATAGCCAGTCGGTGCATCCAAAAGAGTATCGCCATAGCCTGCTTTGATCACCAAGGACAGAGAAGGCGAAATCTGACCGATCATGCCCGCCGTTGCCCGGATGGCGTTGATGTCGATGTTCTTGGTGCCGTTATCGTAGCCGTTGGGGTAACGCCTAATGTCGGAATCGAAATCAATTGTCACCGCGGTTTTGGGCAAAAACTTCCACTTACCGGAAAAATAGATGCGGTGGCCGTAGCTGGACAGGGCTTGGGCATTTACTCCGCTGTCATCGAACCAGTCGATGAAAAAGCCATAAGCCAGATCGAACATCAGGGCCCCGCCACCGGGCTTGAACTGGAAATGGGCCTTGGCTTCATTGTTCGTGCGATCGAAGCGACCGGAAACCGCGGAATATCGAGGATCACCACTCCTGGAAAATACGTCCTCGATAAAGAAACTAAATTGCCCATTGGGATTAAATCCCAATTTCAGATCAGCTTCACCTGCGATCGTGCTCAAATTGGTAGAATTGCTGTTCTCTACGCCGAAGTAGTAGTCGTATCCCACCTTGCTGTTCAATTCAAAGGAGACGGTGTCGGAGGGGAATTCGAGGGTCAGGCCAGGCCTCATCTGCAAGATCAGGTCGCTGAAAGCATTGTTGCTTGAGTAACTCGGATTGGTATCAAAAACCAGGCTCAAATCGATCGAGGGGTGAAGGCGACCAGGCCCCGCCTGGATGCCATTTCCTCGCGCGTAGACCTGCTCTGCCCCTCCGATGAAGCATGCAAAAAGGAGGAGAAAGGAGATACCCATTGTTGCTTTGTTTGTTGTCCACACCATGTTGAAACCGAATCCTATTAACCGGTTCCTACTGATTACGCCCCCGGTCAGAATCGTCCATGAAGCTCGAAGATTTCTACCAGATCATCCACCCAACCGCAAATTTATTTTTATTGATAAGGACTTGCCGCCGGTGGCCGAAACACGGGGGTCTCAGGCAAAGGCTGTACCGTGGGATCCAGTTCCGGCACCTTGCTCTCGTCCACCTCCACCTCCACCGTGGTTTTGCCCACCGCGAAAGCAAGTTCACCCACACACTGCTCTGCCTCGGTTTTTAGTACTTTGATTTTCTGGTGTGAGATGGCCATTTTGTGAAACTCGTGGGCCGCGGTATCTCGCTCCCCTTTGGCCACCGCTTCCTGCAAGGTGATGTCCGCTTGCTCCGAAATCCGTATCAAGCCCTTAATGTTCGTCAGCTTTTCGTTGACGCAATTGATCTTGATGACGTCTTTTTCAGCTCGCGCCTCTTTAAGCAGCCCCAATACCGTCGAAAGCACACCCCGCATCTCGCCAAGATAGGTCGAGGCGGTGCTCAATTTCTCGGAATCGGACATCTTGGTGGCGCGATCGAAATCCACCTGGATCTTGCTTTTGGAAGCGATGTCTTCTTGCGGCATCTGGGCGATGGCCCCCAGGGAGAACAAGACCACGATCAACGCCACTGCCCATTTCATCTTCATTCTCAACATTGAACACCTCCGTCACTGATTCCGGCCCTTCAGTGTCAACCCAAAGAGCGCTGGATGATGTGAGCTCAGTCACATCTCCTTACGGATTAGCAACTCAGAACTTTCGGCGATCGGCCCTTCCAGCTCGCCGTCGCTCGCCACCACAATACACTGCCAGATATCGTTTGCTTTCGTCAAGCGGGCCGGCACCCGGTCCGTACCTGGAGCAAAAGATTGCACCACGCCGTCCTTCAACCAGCGAAATCGATAACGTACCGAATCTCCATCAGGATCCTCAGCCTTCCTCATGATTTGACAGCGCAGTTCCTGATTATCCCCCGGCTTCGGTGGACCCAAATCCACCTTGGGCGCGCCTGGCTTAGCGTTGGCTACCTTGATTTGGCTTGTTGTCACAGGACCGTTGACTTGCCCATCGTTGGCCTGCACCTCACAGGTCCAAAGCTGTCCCCGCCGAGTTCTGGAAGAAGGCAGTGTTGCCCCCACATGCTCTGCCCTTCCCTTGTCCTCACCCTTGAACCAGGAAAAAGAATGCCGCAACACATCCCCGTCCGGATCCGGTGTTGACTGCAAAAGCCGACAATGCAAGTCATCTGAAGACAAGGGCTTCTTGGGGAAAATCCCGACTGAAACCCGCCCTGGAGGCGAATTGCCCACGACGGCCTTGGCCGTGACGGGCACCGAAGACTGTGAACCATCTGAAGCCATCACCGTGACCTGCCATTGCTGCCCTTTGCGCAAAAGACCAGCAGGAAGTTGGTTCAACCCGGTGCCGGACGCCAAGCCCCGGCCGTCGACCAGCCAATTCACATCAAGCGTCAAAGGATCTCCGTCCGGATCGCGGCTTACGACATCCATCACCAGACTGAGTCTATCCCCAACCTTGGGCTTGGCAGGCTCTATCCGAATGCTTGGCGACGTGGGTGGCAGGTTGCCGATGAGGACCCGCGCGCTACAGGTCGGGCCCCGAAGCTCTCCATCGTCGGCCTCGGCCACCACCTGCCAGCTTTGCCCACGCTTCACGTGTTTGCCATGCAATCGGCCATCGGAAAGCTTGGGCCTGGGGGCACCATCCAAAAACCACATGTAATGCATGCGCAACTTGTCACCGTCCGGGTCCCGCACCGCCTCTGCCAACTTCACCTGCAACGATTGTCCGGTCTTGGGCTTGACCGGCTCCAAAGAAACACGACATTTCCCTGGCGGACTGTTTCGCACCAGGAAAGACAAGGTCAAAGCCGGCGCCGAAAGCTGTCCGTCGGTGGCGATGATCTGGACTTCGTAAAGCCCATGCTTGGTCGTTTTGGCGGCGGGTAAAACGAACAAATTTTTTCCCTCAGCGACAAGACGCCCCTTCTGACTCCAACGCACGTTACACCAAGTCGCGTCCCCATCCGGGTCCACCGGGGCCTTTAGCACCTTGAGGACCAGGGGCTCGGTCGTGACCGGCCTGGCTTGAACGTGTTCGAGACGGGGAGCGACGGGTGCGCTGTTGACGATGCTCACCTCGGCCCGGGCCTCGGGACCAGATGCCTCATCGTCCGCGGCCAAAACCACAGCTTCCCATCGTTGACCTTTCCTGGTCTTCGCCGAAGACATTCTCTCGCCAGCAAACCCCGCGCCCTTCATTTCCTTTCCGTCTTTCCGCCAGCTGACCTGATAACGAAGCGCATCAGAGTCCGGATCACGGGCAGGATCGAGTATTTGTACCCTCAGGTCCTGCCTGGTTGTGGGCTTTAGAGGGACGATGCGAATCTTCGGTGCGGTCGGAGGCGTGTTGACTATGGTGATGCCACCGCGAACCGACTTTCCTTCTTCGGAGCCATCGATCGACACCACATCGACTTCGATTTTCCCATTCTTTTTTCCAAACGACGCCGGAAGAAAAGAAGCGCTGCGGGGCACATCAAGGGGGACTCCATCCAAGCGCCAATCAAATCGATACGAGACCCGGTCTCCATCTGCGTCTCTCCCCGGCCTATCCACTTGCACTTTGATCTGATCGGTGACCCTGGGCCGTTTTGGTCGAAGACTGACGGCCGCCGCATCGGGGGGGGTGTTGGAAATCGTCGTGCTCACCCGTGCCGCGGCACCGGAAACCTCGCCGTCATTTGGCGTCACCACAACCGTCCAGCGCTCACCCTTGCGGGTTCGTTTGGCCGAAATCTTGTCTCCGCGCAAACCCTTCTGAATACGCCTGTCCTTCAGCCACGCGTATCGATAGCGAATGCGATCTCCATCGGGGTCGGCTGATTCTTGCTGGATGCGTACTTTCAGATCATCTCGCGTGCGTACTGGATTCGGCACCAGGCTTATCGTCGGCGCAACCGGCGGGGTGTTTTGCACCCGCAACTCTCCACTACGGAACTCCGGCCCGTTCGGGGAGGGAAGCAAGCCAAAGCGCCAGCGTTCTCCTTTGCGGGTTTTCCCCGCCGGCAATTCCCTGGCCCCCAAGTGCTCTTTGGCCTGCTTGCCATTCCGATACCAACGAATAATGGTCTCGGGCTCAGAATCGCCATCCATATCGAAAAACCGATAGTCGAGGCGAAGGATATCCGTGGTGCTGGGGTTCTCGGGCTCCAGCTTCAAGTCCACATAACGTGGCGGATTGGAAAAAACGCGGCCCCCATGCGCTGCGCCGCCTCCCGGGCTCGGCCAAACCAAACCCAAACTCCGCTTGCCCTTGCGCAGCATCCTGAAAACCGACACTTGCCCGTCCCGACCCACGGCCACCAACTCCCCCAAGCCATCCCCGCTCAGGTCGGCCATCAGAGGTGCCACGTCCACCCTGTCGGCAAACCTGGCCGGGAACCCAGGATACGCTCGGCCATTGGCCCGCACGACAGCCAAGCCTTTGCGTTCAGTGCCCACGGCGATCTCAAGCTTGCCGTCTGAGTCCAAATCGCCGACGACCGGAGCGCTACGCAGACGCCGGTCCAACTTCACCGGAAAGCCCTTGCGAAGTTTTCCCTTTCCGTCGATCACATACAGCTTGCCGTCGCCGGAGGAGGCGACGATCTCCACTACGCCATCACCATCAAAATCAGCCAGCGCGGAGGCCGAATAGATAGTATCGAAAGGAAAACCTGAACAGGCTGAGCCATCTGCCTTGATTGCGTGGATCTTGAAATCCTTGGAGCCGACCACGATCTCGAAACGCCCATCATCGTCCAAGTCCCCCAGGATCGGCTGACCCACCATCGCAAACTTGGCCTTGTATGGAAAACCTGCCAGTGGCTTGCCCGCCGCAGTCAAAGCATGCATGCGGCCCTGATCGTCCCCCAGCAACAAAACAGGAGGCTCCCCTGGAGCCAATCTCGACCAGGTCATCGATGTAGCCGGTGTCCCATCAATTTTCATCGACCATCCAGGCAGTCGCCGGCCCTGTTCATCCAGCGCGATAATATCGCCAGAAGCCAACGAAGCCAGAATCACCCTTTTGCCCCCAGCATGCACTTCGGCAAAAATTGGAGCCCCAAGGATCTTGCAGGAAAGCGCCTTGGGAAAGGGCGGCAATGCTCGACCATTCAGCTCAAGCACATACAAGGTGCCGTCTTCGGAACCGAAAGCAATCAGGAGATCACCCTGCTCATCAAACCGGCCCAGGGTCAAAGGAGTCGAAACCACGATCTCCTTGCCCAAATCCACCGGATAGCCCGCGACAGGGCTCCCGTCGATCTCAAGTCCGTGGATCTGATTGCGGCTGGCCAGCAACAACTCCAGGCGACCGTCTCCATCCAAATCGACAGCCAGGGGCGAGGCCACATCAACCGTCCCCTCGAGCTGTACCGGAAAACCACGCAAACGGGTGGCCCCCATGGATTCAATAGAGAAGCCCAACAAAATCCAACTTGCAAAGATAAACCAAAGGACCCTGCGCATGACTGTCTGTCCCTCGTCTCACGGACTTAATGTTTAAAGTAGACGCCCCCCTGGGAAAAACCCCACCCTCACATCTTGTCGGTCAGTTTCTCATTCGTCTCACGAAGACGAATGCTCAACACGCGGGCGATGTTGATCACCACCAGGGTAAAACCATTTTTGTAGACTCTTGCGAAAGAATGCAGGTTCTCGTTGGTCAAGCAGAGCATGTCGACCTTGGTTTTGACCCTGATGGAAGCGGATCGAAACTCCTTGTCGATCAAAGCCATCTCACCAAAAAAATCCTTGGCCTTCAATACCGCAATGATGTGCTCTGACCCATCCTCGCGCCTGCGCACGACTTCCACCGAACCGGCCAGCAGGAGGAAAAGGCTGTCGCCCACATCCCCCTGCTCAAAAACCATCTCGCCAGGATCAAAGGATCGAAACTGGGTCAGTTCCGCGAGCATCTCGACTTCCTCGGGAAGCAGTCCCGCAAACAAACTGGAGGTTTGGAGAACTTCGGTCTTGTTCATCTCGTCACCTCTCACTGTGGAATCCTTCATGATCCGGATCCCACGAAAAACTCGTCAATTCGAGGATCGTCTTCGTCCGAGCGAAGGCTCTCCGGCGGCAAGGGTTCGATGAACTCCACTCCTCGCTGCCGCTTGACCATGTACAAAAATTTGGCCTTGAGATCGATATTGTAGCCTTCCGGGTGATCGGCCAAGGACATACAGTAGGCCTCTTTGTTGCTTTCCCTTCGCGGCCAGTACAAAAACTCCTCGCCCACCAAGCAGCCACACAAACCCGCTGCCTGCTGCCGATGTTTCTTAATCTTCCCTTTGAGTTCTTCCGACAAGGATCTGGCCTCGTCTGCTTCGCCGCTTACTGCAGCCGATGCCTGTTTCTGCTCTTCTGCCTGCTCAAACAGATACTCAGCCCGCCTTCTGGCTCGCCGGCTCTTCGCTCGGCGCTCAGCAACAGACAGATTGGAGGCCATGGATCGAGCCCAGAGCTGCTCCACTTCTTCCCAAAGCCGCATCTTGCGCTCATTCTCCCGCTCGTAGTTGGACTGAGCTTCCCGAAACGCCCGATCCATATCGCCCAAATCCTTCTGCCGGCGCTTGATCTGCGGCAAGGGATCCACGGTCTTCTCTTTGTTGTCGCCCTGCTTCTCTTTCTTCCTTAACTCATCGATCACGGACTGCTGGGTCAACAGGCGATGCTCTAAGGCACCCATGCGATTGAATATGTCGCTGACGGTGATTCGCTGGTTTTCAAAACTCGCTACGGCTTCATAAGAACGATTCTCGATCTCGGAGACCTCCGCCAACAATTGAGCCGCCATATCCTCGAGTTCACCGGCCCTGTAGAGTGTGTCTATGGCCTGCTTCTGGGTCTGCTCTGAGCGATATTTCATCAAGCTCACTTGGGCCAGCATTTCTTCAAGCCTCTCCAATGCCTGCACCAACCGAGCCTCGTAATCAGCCAACTCGACAAACCAAGCATTGAAATCATCCTGTTCGAGGAAGGCCTGAACTTCTCGCAGCCATAGGGCCTTCATGCCAATCTCCTCTTCAAAAACCGGGAACCAAATCCCCATCCCGGTCAGCTAACAAGTCATGTTGAGTTTGGATCATCCCCCAGGGGCCAGGATGAAGGGATAGACAACCGCCGTCTCTCCCCCGTCGGCGGGAGGGAATCGGATGGCGCGAACCCGTGCTTTGATGCAAGAGGCCAATTCGGGATCGCCGGTGGTGTTCTCCACAATCTCCACCTCGATGATCTTGCCTCCGGGGTGGATCACAAAACGAATGACGACCTTGCCTTTGAGCTCTGGGTTGCGCTTGAGACGCTTTTCATAACAATGCTTGATGCCACCCAGCCTTCGGCGTATCACTTTTTTAATGTCCGACTGGGATCGGGAATCGGAATCAAACTCCTCCAAGGCCGCTGAACTCACCTTGGCGACGATTCGTGCTTCGGCCTTTTTGGGGCCTCCGCGTCCAGCCCCACCAACCACACCCTTGGTGCCCAGATCCTTGATGTTGGCCGCGGAGGCCGCACCATCAACACCACGGGAACCCTTTTGCCCCGCAGCCGTGGCCACATCCAAACCACCACCGATACCATCGAATGCGCCGGCACCATCGCCACCGACAGTTCCCTCGGCAAAAACATCGGCTACCGCGCCGCCCATGGCCATGCCGGAGTCCCCCTTGGCCCCCAGCAACTTAAGCAATCCCCGGCCGGTCACTTTCTTTTCCATGGCCACGGTTCGTGCCTTGGCGACTGCCGCCGAATCCCCTTCATCGCCCCCATCATCGCCCGTGTCCTCTACTTCTTCCTTCTTATTCTTCTTGGGTTCGGGTGCCTTCTCTGCTTCGCCGGCCCCATCTCCGTCTTCGTCTTCGCTCTTTTCCTTGTCCGGCATAATCATCTTGGCGAAACGATCAGGGATGTCCTCAAGGGACACCTCTCTTTCCACGATGGGAATCTGTTTCGCCCAAATTATCATCACCAACATCGCGATGGACACAAAGCTGAAGACGGATGTGTAGGGCCAGTCGATATTCCGGGACCAATAGCCCTTGACCTCTGCCGGCAATTGGGGCTTGACCGGCTCGGGAGGAGGGCTCACGAATTGGAACAGGATGATGCACTCGCCCATGGAAACACGCCCGCGAGATCCCTCGTTCAATTTCAAGTGGTAGGTGTCACCTGATTTTCGCACCAAATTCTGGGCCTTCAGTGATTGTAGATCAGCCGCCTGGTCCGCCACCGAGACCCGACCCGACATCTTGTCCGTGAAGGCCAAATGGTAATCCGTGCCACGCATTTCAAAAAGGCTAAAGGTCTTGGGCACATCGGCTGCCGGCAGCACAATGGTGTTGCGCACGCCGGAGCCCACCGTCACGCTGCCGCGCTTCCGGACGAGTTTCTCCTCGATGATCTTGCCACCCTGAATGACGCCGATTCTGAGAATCTTAGGTCTCGAGGCTTCCGTCATTTTGAGCGTCCTTCGTTAGGGCCTGACATGCGTCAGACCTTGGCCAACAACTCAACCGGTCTCTTTTTTCAATACGGCAAACTTATACGAGGCATATTCGGCCTGCCCCGCCGAATACAAAACCTCGGTCAACAATCGAAAGGGAATGCGTTTGTCCGCGATGAGAGTCAGCAGGCCCTTGAACTGCAATTCCTTCTTGTTCTTGTTGTACTTCGCGATGAGTTTCTTCTTTTCGCGCTGATTGACCAGGGCATCCCTCAAGGGCACGATCAGCAAGGAAGCAGGATTGTTGCCCTTCTTATAAGAGGCCTCCACCCGGCCATTCTTTACGCGCGCAACCACTTTGTTTTCCACCAGAATCACCTTGCTGGTGATGGCGACCTGAATGGCGGCCTCCTTGGGGATGATTCGAGTTTCCGAGCGAGGCAAAGACGTATCCCGGGTGGGTTGGATCACAATCGGATCGACTGAAAAATTCTTAAGCAAGTACAGAATCAAAGCCGTAAAAAGACCCATGATGGGAATCATGTCCAGCTCAGGGACAGCATCTTCACCCCTGCCGGAAGCTCTGCGACGAGAAAGTCTCATGAGATCTCCGGACTAAGAATCACATCGAAGAACAAGGACTTCGTTCCACTCTGACGCGTGGCATCCATCACATTGACCAGAATCTCATATGGAACATCGGGCTGGGCATAGATGATGATCTTGCTCTCCTTGGGAAACTCCTGCTTGATCCGCAACATTTCTTTGGTCAAGCGCTTGTAATCGTAACAATGGGCTGGCGGTGGGATATTCTTGGCCATAGCGTCTCGACAGGTCGGATCGCGAAGAAGCAAGGGAAGGGTGGGCTTCTTGGCCTCTTCTTCTCCCTCGCTCGTCACGTTGCCCATCACTCCGCCCACACCCGCGATGAACAAGCCTTCGTAGGTGATACCCACCGTAAGATTCAGCTTCTTTTCAGGCTCTTTGTCGTCATCTTGCTGGGCCCCGCCTGCATCCAGGGGATCGGCATAGCGCGGCGCGTTGACATTGATTACGCCGATTTGGGCCAAACCCGTGGTGCTCACCATGATGAAAAGCATGATGGAGGTGACGATATCCAGGTAGGGCGTGATATTAAGCCCAATGGGTTCCTGGTACGATTTGGACCTTTGCGATGGCTTCCGGCCTCTCATGTACCCAATCTCCTACTCACAGGTCAAGCACTGGACCCATTTGGGACAACCCAAACAGGCCTTGGTTCCCGCTGGCCACTATGCCTCGCGACCGCCAGGGCCGGAACCACCCTTACCCCTGGAAATCAAAAGATTTTCCAGCTTAACGGACCACTGATCCAGCTCATCGATGATCTTCTTGGTGATGTTTTGCAGAATCAACTGGAAGACCATCAAGAAAATGGCGATCGACAAACCAAAACCTGTGGTGTAAAGCGCTTCCGAAACACCCTTGGCCAAGAGCTGGGCCTTAAGCTCAGGACTGACACCGGAGGTTGCGGTAAAAGCCGCAACCAAACCCGTGATGGTTCCCAACAGACCCAAGAGGGTCGCGATGTTGGCAAGCTGTGCCAGGTTGCTCGTGCGTTTCTGCAAAATGGGCACGATCTCCAAGGTCGCTTCTTCCACTGCGTTGCGGATTTCAACCTCTCCCCGGTTGGCCCGGGTGAGCCCCGCCTTGATCACACGCGGCAAGGCCGCGGCCGGTGCCGCATTGCAAAGCTTGATGGCCCGTTCAATGTTGTTGGCCATGACAAGCTTCTGAACCTGAGCCATAAAGGCCTCTGCGTTCACATTGTAACGGAAGAAAATGAAGAACATGCGCTCAATGATGATGGCCATACCCCAAGCCAAGGTGATGCAATTGATGTAGAGAAAGGCACCACCCGCATCGAAGAACTCCGCTACCCAGGTCATGAACCCGCCTTCTTCGCCTCCGCTCTCAGCCGCCAGGGCCGTTATGGGAAGGATGAGCATCAAGCCCAGAATGGTCCCCACGGAGACCTTTTTCCTTGTTGTCATCGTCGTTCCTCCGGTGTCGCACCAGCCCCTATCCTAAAAGGGACCCGTTCGAGTGGCTTCTTCAATTTTGGGCACCAATTTCTCTTTCAATCGCAAACCTTCAAAATTCAAATTCGATCGGGGCAGAAGATACCACACCTCTGGCTTCTGGATTTTTCCCTCCACCCGTGTAACTTCCTGAATGACCACTTGACGGATAGCCCGCTTCTTCTTGGCGACCACGACTGGTGCTATCAATAGCAACAGCCCGATCCAAAAACAAATCCATCGCCAAGTTCCGACTTTCATGATCCTAACCCTTATAAAAGAAAGCCATGCTCCGGGTCAAGCAACGCCCTGAGCTTTACTTCTCATCGCCACCCAACTTGCCGGAAGGGGGGTCTTCTTCCTCCCCGTCCTTGCCTCCACCCAGCTTGCCGGAAGGAGCCTTTTCCTCTCCGTCCTTGGCCCCACCCAGCTTAATACCTGGCGGCGGGGCGGCACGCTTAGCGGCTTCTTCCGCCTTACGCTTGGCGGCTTCTTCCTGTTCCGCCTTACGCTTGGCGGCTTCTTCCTGTTCCTGCTTACGCTTGGCGGCTTCTTCCTGTTCCTGCTTGCGCTTGGCCGCTTCTTCCTGCTTGAGCTTGGCTGCTTCTTCCTTCTTGAGCTTGGCGGCTTCTTCCACTTTGCGCTTGGCATCCTCTTCCGCCTTGCGCTTTTTTTCCACCTCGCGTTTTTTCTTACGCGCCTCCGACTTAATGGCTCGGTCTTTTTTCTTCTTTGCCATCTCGATGTATTCGGCAAGCTTGGGGTGTCGCCCCCCAGCGGAACTATACCTGGTAAAATTCTTTTCCGCCAAAGCAAAACGCTTGGACTTCTCATAACCCGGCACGTCATCGTCCAAATACATCAAACCCATATTGTACAAAACTTCCCGGTGATCAGGTTGCAAGGCCAAGACCTTCTTGTAGGCGACCTCGGCATCCGCAAATTGCAGGTCTCCTCGCAGAGCGTTGGCAAGATTCAAATACGCACCGACAAAGCGCGGCGCCACGGCCACCGCCTTCCTGAAATGTTCTGCCGCCGAAGCAAAGTCATTGGCTCGGTTATACAAAACACCCAGGTTGTTGTGGGCCTCCACAAAATTGTCGTCGAGCTCCACCGCCTTTTTAAATGCTGCAATGGCCGCGGGGGTGTTTTCCATGGCCAGATACACGAAACCCAATCGATTCTGAATGATCGGATTGGACTTGTCGATCTCACGAGCTTTTTGCAGGATGCGTTCCGCCAATTCTACCTTGCCGCGAGCGGAGTAAACCTGAGCCAAGTGGATCATGGCCCCCACGTTCCGCTCATCCATCTGCAAAACGCCCTTGGCCTGCTTTCCGGCGTCATTCAGTTTCTTTTGCGCGATCAGAACCGAAACCAATTGATTGCGCAGGCCCAAGGCCCGCGGCTCAGCCTTGACAGCAGCCGTCACCACGCGCTGGGCCTCCCGCAGACGACCTGCCCGAAGCATGAGATTACTCAAATTGACGATCGACTCAAGATGGGCCGGCTTCAGGGCAATCGCCTTCCGGTAAGCGGCCTCGGCATCACCAAATCGCGTCTGTCGCTCCAGCAAAACCGCTTTGTTGTAATGGCACTGTACGCAACGGGGGTGCTTGTCTGCCGCTTGCTCGGCCAGCTTCAAGGCCCCCAGGGGATCGCCTTCGGCTCTTTGCACGGCAGAGGCAAGCAAGGCCGAAGCCTCTTGACCCAACTCAAACTCATCCGGACCGGTGTCCGCGGGAGCCGCCTTCTCTGCTTTCTCGCCCCCCTCCCCCTTGTCCTCATCTGCCTTTCGATCCGCTTCACTCAAAGGAGCCACGGCCTCGTCATCGACCGCATCCTTTTCGCTCTCGACCTCCTTGACCTCATCCGGCTTGGGATCGGGGGTGGTCGCGCAAGATGCAAACAAACCAAGCAGGGCCCCAAAAAGCACCAAGCACAAGCTGCGGAAGAAGGTCCTCACCCGAATCCTCTACTTTCCTTCCGGCTTGACGCCGGTCTGCACCACGGCCTGCAGCAAAGGCAGAGCCCCGTGGCAATCCAGCACCAAGGCCGCCTCGGGTTGTTTCTGCAGGGGGTATTTGATGGGCTCGAATCGGTTCAGGCTTTCCCGCGTTCTCCGGGTCCAGTCGTTGGCCACCTTGAAGGACTTGCTCTTCTCCATGGTTTCCGCGTAAGCACTCACTGCTTTCTTGATGGGGGCTTCGGCAAACTCTTCCAGCTTGCCTTTGTACATATCACATTCTTCCTGGTTCAAACCCTTGGGACAGGGTGAGTTGATCAACACATCGGCGAAATTCTCATAGAGGTATCCAAGACGATAGTAAGCCGCCAAAGTCCAATCGACACGCTTGTATGCAAACACCTTCCGATAAAGGGCTTCCATCTTCTTGAGCTCCACCGCCTTCTTGTTCAAAACCTTCTTGAGCTTTCGCGGAGAAACCTCAAAGGTAATCTTTTCGTAAACCTTGAGCCGGTGATCGGCCAATTCGAAACGAGCCTTGGCCGCGGCCTCTGCCGCTCGACCACCACCAGGCAGCTGGTAGCGATCAAAGAGTTTCAGAACCGTACCGTAGCCCTTGCGCGCGTCCCTCTCTCGGCCCATGGCCACCCGGGCCTCAGCCATTTTCATGTGGGCTTGAACCAGTCGCTCTTGTTCGGCTGCATCCCGCCCATAGGTCCGAATGAAACGACCGAACAAAGCGATGACGCTCTTGTGGCTCTTGGCCTTGCCCAGCACCACCCCCGCATGAAAATAGTTCTCGGCCGAGTCCGGCCGATCCTTGAACAGCTTGGCATAACGCTCGAAGGCCTCAGCAGCACGCCTGTATTGCTGATCACCTTCCAACGCCACGGCGGCGTTGTACAGGGCATCACCACGAAACTTTGAGTCTTTGTACTTGTCCACCAGGGCCAGATAGTTGTCGATGGCCTTCTGGAAATCGTAAGCCGCTTCCGCACTGCCGGCCATCAGAAAAAGGGATTTGTCGGCAAACTCGCTGCTCGAGTACTCACGAACGATTCGCTCATAGAGGCGACCCGCAGAGACCGGTCGATTGGACAAAGTATAACAATAGGCTGCATTGTTGAGCGCTTTGTCCGAATTGCCCCCCTTGGGGTCGTCGTCCACAAGTCTGACGAACTCAGCCGCCGCCTCATCCAGCGAACGATTGGCCTCATCCTGCTTGCCGGCCTTGGATGCCTCCTGACCAGCCGCCATGAGATTGGAAGCCCTTTTGAATCGAGCCCCCAGCTCGAAGGCCTTCAGGCTCTTCTTGAGCTGCGGGTCTCGGGTCAGGCCTGCCAGCTTGCGGCTCCATAGTTCAACCTGGGCCCAATCCTTGGTGATCAAATAGCTCTCGATGATCAAGTTGATAGAACTCGAGGACAACTCATCTTTCTGGGTTTCAGCGACGATGGAGGCAAAACGCTCTCGGGCTTTTTCAAAATGGTCGTGGGCATAAAGCGTCCGCGCTGCCCGAAAAGCCATGGTATCTCGCTCGGGGCTTTGGGGGAGACGATCAACGTAGGCATCAAGAGCATCAATCATTCTCTTGCGCAGAGGCGGCAGCTCCCTGGGCTCCACTTTGGCGTCTGCCGGGCGGTCCTTACTGGTCATGAGCTTAATGGGAGGAAGTGCACCCGCCTCCTCTGCCTGCTTGATCAGGTTGGCTACGGCCATCACCACCGAGTTGGCCGAATCCGATAAAAATTCTGTGCCTGCCTTGTTGTCGCGAACGGTGGCGTAAGCCACAGCCGCCTTTTCGAACTGCAAAGAGTAGTAGTAGGACTCTGCCAAATAATAGGTAAGGCGATAAACATCACGGGAGCGAGGAAAACGCTTCAGGTAGTCTTCATAAGCCTTAGCCGCCTGGGCATACTCTCGTCGGGCTTCTTCGGGACGCTCCTGCTGCTTGTGGCGCTGTGCCATGGTGTGGTGAAAAACCGCTGAAGCATGCAAGGCGTTTTCCGTCAAGCGCCTTGCCTCGCTTAGCACTTCGTTGTTCTCTCCATTGGCTTTCCACCAATCGGACCCTTCCCCAAAGCGATCCACCAATTCTTCCTGGGCTGCCGTGGCTTCATCCATCTGCCGTATGCGTTGGTGGCTGTCGATGATGGTCATCATCAGCTTCGGGTTGTCCGGATGGGTCGGCTCTCGCCTGATGGCTTCCCTCAACGCCACCACCGCTCGATCATAGTGGGTGTCGAGATGAAAAACCTCGCCCAACTTGCGGAAAAACTCACCCGCATACTTTCGACCACCCTTCCCGGCGATGAATTGCTTGGCGTTCTCCGTGCCTGACCGCGGCCACTCATCTTCTGCAAAACTAATGGCCAGGTACTGCATGGCCTCTTTGCGCAGCTCACTCCGGGCCATGTCCTCCTCGCCCTGTTCTCCTGTATCCGCCCAAGCAATCAAGCGGTCGAACTGCTCCACGGCTTCATCGAATCGGTCGATTTTGTAGTAAGTCCACGCCAACTTATACATGGCCTTGTCAAACATGGGGCTATCAGGGAAGTCCAAGACCCGCTTGTAGGCCTCGATGGCTTGCTCCAGTTTATCCGGGTTGTCGAAGTACAGCTCGCCAAGTCGAGTATAGACCTCCGGCAAAAGCCTGCTCGACGGGAAGCGCTCCACAAATTGGCTCCACACCTGCTCGGACTCGTCTTCTTCTCCTTGCTCTGCCAGACAATAGGCCAACAAATAATGCGCTCCATCGGCCAGTCCGTAACCCGGAAATCCCGATATCAAACGTTGCAAAAGACTGACCGCACGCTCGAAATGGGCCACCGGAGGCAGGGGGTCACTCTTTCGCTCGCCCCGGTTGAAAGCATCAAGGGCTTTCTCGTACTTCTCTTCGGCCTCGGCCAATTCCAGCTTGCTCTTCTCGTAGTGCAGTTCGGCCAAACGCCAAAGTGCATCAGGGGTGTATCTGGAATCATTGGGATAGCGGGACAGGAAGCGCTCGAAAATTTCGATGGCCTCTTTGCGCCTGCGATTTTCTTCGATTTCAATCTCAGAGATAGCCCGCTCAAACGAATCCACCACCGCCTGGCGCTTCTCGTCATACTTCCGCTCGACGATGAGCTGTATCTCTTTCTTATAGGCCTTGGTCTGCTCTTGAAAGTCATTGACGATACGAAGCATCTCTTCCAATTCGCGCTGTTCGTCCAGACTCGGGCCCCCCGGCAAGTCAATTCCCGCATCCTCTTTCGCCTTGGGGGCCGACGCCGCACCATCGCCCTGAGCATAAACCCGGGCGGGCATCCCTATCGCCAAAACGAGGCAAAAGACCCCGATCGGCAGACTATTCCACCTGCTGAAGCACACTCTTAAACTCCTTGTGCAAACGTTTGCGCTCAGCACCTAGCTTGCGTCCCAGCTCAGATATTTTGTCGGTGGCCGATTGCTTTCGCCCCCATGCCACATCCAAGATACCCACTTCGGCTTCCAGCACCAGCTTGTGGAAACGATCCCGCACTTTCTTCAAGGTAGCGAAAGCCACCTCTCCCGCCAAATTCTCCGTTTCCTTGTCAAGCTGATCCAAAGACTGCGAATAGGCATCGATATTGTTTCGCTCGGCTTGAGCCTTGGCTCGCAATTTTGCCGACTCCGCCTCGACTCGCTTGTCCAGGTTTTCTCGTACCTGCTTCAACTTGCGGCGCAATCGCTCAGATCTCAATCGCAACTGGTTGATGGAGGCCACCCGGGCCGTCCCCTCAGAGCCCAGCCTGTCGTGGATCTGATCAGACAAAAGGCGCTCTTTGGCCACGGCTTCGGCATAAAGCTGGCGCAATCGCTCCTCTTGGTTTTGCGAATCGGCATCCATGCCGGCCCGAGCCTTCTCCGTGCTGAGCTGGCCCTGCAAAGAATCCAGATCCTTCTGAAGCTGTTCAGCCATATGCCAACCGCGGCGGAGCTCTTCACGGAAGGCCTTGACCGCTGCTTGACGCCCTTTCAACTCGGCATCGTGTTGCCGTAGCCACTCCTCCATGGCCCCAAGCTGAGCCTTCATGCCCTTGAGGGCAATACCCGACTGATACACGGCCTGCACCAAATCTTCAATGCGCCTACGGATGCGCTGCTCCCGCCCCTCCATGGCCTGACGCGTGGTGGGCAGACCATCAAGCTTGCCCTCCAATTTTTCTCGCTCTTTTCGCACCGCCTCCATGGCCTGACGTTCCGAGGCCGACACATATTCCATGACCACCCGTTCCTCCAGGCGCACCATGTTGCGCTCAAGAATCACGCGTGCGTTCTGCACCTCGATGGTCCGCTTGGCACCCTCTCGATAGAGGGGGAAAAGGTTGATCCGGTCAGCCTCTTTGACCAACAAGGCATCCAGTTGATCCAGCAGCGCCCTGGCTTCCTTCACAAACTGACGCCCGGTTTCTATGTCCTTGGTCACGCCCAGGGCCACCGCCATCTGATCACCCTGGCTCATCCACTTGACCGCCAAAGGCGGCAAATAGCTAGACAAGTCAAAAGACTCCAAGTTGCGTCCTGCCACTTCATTGAAATAGCGCACAGGATCATCGTG
Organism: Deltaproteobacteria bacterium; assembly: GCA_019314375.1. Classification (GTDB taxonomy): domain Bacteria; phylum Myxococcota; class B64-G9; order B64-G9; family B64-G9; genus JAFCZJ01. The sequence goes on from JAFCZJ010000014.1 coordinate 42,336, forward strand.
TTCCTTCATCAAGCGATCCAGCTCTTCTTTGACCGAGGCGTAGGAGCCGGCCACCTTGGCGAACATCTCCGCAGCCTTGTCAAATTCGATCATCTTCTCCAGCACATGACCCTGCATCAAGTGCGCCCGCGGGACCAAGGTAGAGTCCGGCGTGGATACCTCCAGAATTTCCAAGGTTCGAAAAGCCTCCAACAACCACTTCTTGCGATCCTCGGGCTGCTCCGTCTTCTCCGCCAGTTGTACATAGGTCCAACAGATTTCCAACAAGGCGTCGTCAAAATGGAGAGAGCTGTGCTCAATGGCCTGGAAAGCGTCTAAGGCCTCAACCTCCTGGCCCATGTCGTGCAACAAACGCCCACGGGCCAGGTGCCCCAACTCCACCACTTCTCGCTCTGCTTCCCACTTGGGTTTCAAGCGCACCAGCTTATCGAAAACAGCCAGCGCCTTGTCGTATTCGTTCTTTCGGACATGCACGACACCTAAGAAATATCGAGACTGAAAAAAATACGGCTGACCGGCTTGCAGGGTCGAAAACGCGCTGGCGGCGTCGTCAAAACGCCCCCTGAGAATCAGGGTCTTTGCCCAGAGATACTGGCCTTCGGGGGACGGCCCGCCGGTGCTCCGACCGAGCCGATCATGATAACGGTCCACCTCCGCAAAATCCCGAGTATTCAAAGCGATCTGCATCAGACGAACCATGGCCAAACGACGAAAGGGACCACCTCGTTCGTGGTCCAGCACCAGGCGAAAATACGTACGCGCGTCGATGTAGTTTTTGCCGAAGAACAGTGCTTCGCCCAAACTGAAAGCCGCGTCTACGTATCTGGAATTGCGCTTGTGCTTGCCCCCATCCACCAACTCATGAAAAACGATGGCGGCACGCACGTAGTCCTTCAGCAGCATCAGAGACTGACCATCGTTGAGTCTCAGATCAAACACGTCCCGCTGCCCACCCCCATTGACCGCGGTGATGTATTCGACATCGATGAGGTTCGCTTTGCGTTCGAGCAAATCCATCTGCTTAATCGACCGCCGCAGATCGTCATCGATGTCGGCCGAAGCCGGGACCGCACCACAAAGGCCCAGACAAAGGCACAACACGCGCACCATGCCCCGCGCATCAAGCGGCGTCCGCCATAAGCAATGGTTTCCCGGCCCAGGCAGGCAGGGTCCGTGGCTGGCAGGGGCCAGAATCAATTCGCCTCCTCACCCTTGACTTGCAGCGCTTTGGCTCTTTCCGATGTCAGTTTTTCGATCTTGATGTCATAACGAATGGCCGGTCGCTCTTCGAGCTTGGCGGTGATACCGCCCCGCTCGAAGGCAACGGTCTTCAAAGTCAGGATCTTGCCTTCCTCCGCGGTGAAGGTGTAACTCGACGTCACTTTGAACTTGTAACCCTTTACGTAAGAGAAAAACCCAAAACCCTGCCCCTGAAAAACCATCTTAACTGCGATGTTGTGATTGCCGGGCACGATGTTGCCTGAAAAAATTTCTTTCTCCTCAATGTCGTCTAAATCCCCGTCCACATCCACTTTTTTGAAAATGGGTTGCGTATCCAAGGCATATTGCACGTTGATAAGCTTGAACGCGCCGCCCATTTCATTGCGGTGCACAATGATGGCGCGGGCCCCGGCTCCGATGGAGCCCGTCAACATGGTCTCTTGCAGCTGCAGAATGCGCGCCTTGGTTCTGAAAATCTTTTCTTTCAATTCATTGACCCGCTCCTCCAGGCCGCGGAGCTTGAGGTCATAGGCATCATCGGCCGTATTGGCCAAAGATGACGGAGCAGGAGCTTGTGTTTTTCCCCCAGCGGGATCGGACACGACTGCCGGCTTATCCGGGTTTGTGCTCTCCGGACTGGCCACGTCGCCGCCCGGGGCAGGCGGGTCATCAGCCTGCCCGGCCCAGCTTGGGCTGACACACAACATCCACAGCGCCAAAATCCACGCGATCTGTTTCATGTTTCCTCCGCAACAGGAACCCGACCATCGCCAGCTTCCCCCCGGGGACAACTTGTCCGGGTAAGCTCTTGCCGAAGCAACTCCGCTCACAATCTCGGCTCCTGTTGTTAACCCGAAACCCCCCGAAATGTCAATGTGAAGACCTCACAAAATCCAGCCATGTACCCCCCATTCTTCCCAACAGGCATCTTCCGAATCCCTGAAGATCCCCATTTTCTTGTACAGGTATTCCGCGCCGGCTCAGACTCACCGGCGGTGGCTTATCGACCCTTCTTCAGTTCTTGCAAGACGAGCTTCGCGATGGCCTTCAGGGAGTCGAAAACGCCCCAGCCGGTGGCTGCGATAGACTGGAACTCAGGCACTTTGCCCGGGTTCAGCAGCCTGGACAACTCCTCGATCGAAGCCGCGTTGGGCAAATCGCGTTTGTTGTACTGCATCACCCAAGGCACCTGGTTCAAATCGTAACCTTGCTCGGCCAAGTTGACCTTGAGGTTCTCCAGGCTCTCCAGGTTGGCTTCCATCCGCTCGATCTGGCTGTCCGCCACAAAAACCACGCCATCGACGCCCTTGAGAATCAGCTTCCGGCTGGCATCGTAAAACACCTGACCGGGCACCGTATACAGATGGAAGCGGGTCTTGAATCCTCGAATCTCGCCCAAACTCAAAGGCAAGAAGTCGAAAAACAGTGTCCGCTCCGTCTCGGTAGCCAAAGAAATCATCTTGCCCTTGGCGTCCGGGTTGGTCTTGGCGTAAATATACTGCAAGTTGGTCGTCTTCCCGCAAAGACCGGGTCCATAGTAGACGATCTTACAGTTGATTTCTCTGGACGAATAATTAATGAAGGACATGATCCTCGCCCTCGACCTAGTCGCTAAACAAGTTGTCTATGTCTTCGTCCGTAATCTCCGCAAAGGGAGACCCGGCAGCCGGATCTTCAATCTTGCGCATCAAACTTTCGAAGATCTGAGTCAACTCGACCGTGGTCTTCTTGACCCTTAATCGAACAAGCCCCAACGAAGAACGGTTGTCGAAAATCACCACCAAAATCACACGACCCGCGATGATGGAGATATGCAGGTTATCCCGCTCTCCCTCGTGAAATAGAATTGAAAACTCTTTCTCCCCGATAAGCTTGGCCAAGCCACCGGTCGCCGCGATGTTACCCGCGGTCAAAGACGCCAGCGAAGTGGTGTCGATATTATCGGTCTCACCCGCCGAAGCGATGAGCTGCCCATTCTTGTCCACCAGAAAAACCACCTTCGAGCTGGCTTCCCGGTACAGGCGTTCACAGATCGTACTGATCTGATCGAACTCCTGATCGTACATCACCATGTGAGGACTGACCATTCAACCCTCCCGGCCCAGGCCTCCGCCTCTTCGAAACACCAACGGATTGGCCTGTTCCACAGTGCAAACTACCCAAAACGCTGCAACAAAAACACCGCGCCCGTGGCGAACAGCGTGCCGACAATAACAATCCAATCTTCGGGGTGTCAAGGATTTCTCGAAAAGCTTCTCAACATGTCGGGGCTCCCTCCTTCTTGCTTCTGTTTTCCTTGACAGGACGATACCGCCCCGGTATGTGGTCATCGCAATTATGATACCTGTTTGACGCTAACCGGAGGCAATCCCATGCATGAAGTCAGATTCCATGGACGAGGCGGCCAGGGAGCCGTAACCTCGGCCGAACTTCTGGCCCAGGCCGCCATCGATGAGGGCAAAGCGGCACAAGCCTTCCCCTCCTTTGGCCCAGAACGACGCGGCGCACCGGTCATGGCCTTCGCCCGCGTGGCCGACGAGCCCATTCTGAACCGCACCGTCATCCAATTCCCATCGGCCGTGATCGTGCTGGACCCCAGCCTGCCGGCCCTGGTGGATGTGGCCCAAGGCATTCAGGCCGATGGCGTGGTGGTCCTGAACAGCTCCAAGAGCCCGGAGCAAATTCGCAAAGAGACGGGCATCAAGGTCAAGCTGGCCGTGGTGGACGCCAACCACATCGCCCGGGAAGAAATCGGTCGGGTCATCACCAACACCACCATGCTTGGGGCCTTGTTGGCCGCGGTTTCCTTGGTGGCGCCAGAGCGACTTGAAAAACAATACGAGGGTCGTTTCGGCCGGTTGGCAAGTAAAAACATCAACGCATTTAAGCGTGCTCTGAAGGAAACGGTCGTGTTGGACGCAGTCTGAGCGACCAGGAGGTGGAAGAGTGGCACAGCAAAGCGCGAAACCGAAGTGGACCGAGTTGGCCATTGGTACTGCCGTCACCGTACCTGGCAGTTCCCGGTATTACAAAACCGGCGACTGGCGGTCTTCTCGCCCAATCTGGAACAACGATCACTGCGTCCGATGCGGCGTCTGCGTTATTTTCTGCCCGGAAGGGTGTATCCAATTCCGCGCCGACGGTTACCCCAGTGCGGATCTTGACTACTGCAAGGGCTGCGGCATCTGCCGCCATGAATGCCCAACCGGCTGTATTAATCTGATCGAGGAGGTGGAGTGATGGCCGCCAAAAAAATCGGCATGGAGGCTTCCATCGCCATCGCCGAGGCCGTGGGGATGTGCGATGCGGACATCATCTCCGCATACCCCATCACGCCCCAGACCCATATCGTCGAACACCTGTCCGAGCTGGTGGCCGATGGCAAGCTGCATGCCAATTTCGTGCCCGTGGAAAGCGAACATTCGGCCATGTCGGTTTGCTGCGGCACCTCGGCGGTCGGGGCTCGCACCTACACGGCAACAGCATCCCAGGGTCTCGCCTTAATGCACGAAATTCTCTTCATCGTGCCGGCCCTGCGCTTGCCTGTCGTTATGTCGGTGGCCAACCGCTCTCTGTCCGGCCCCATCAGCATCTGGAATGACCACTCGGACGCCATGGCCGAGCGCGATATCGGCTGGGTGCAAATCTTTGCAGAAAACGCCCAGGAGGCGCTGGATTTGACCATCTGGTCCTTCCGCCTGGCCGAGGACAAGCGGGTCTCCTTGCCCACCATCGTCAACTTCGACGGCTTCATTTTGTCCCACACCATCGAACCGGTCGTGATGCCTGATCCTGAAGCGGTGCAAGCCTTCTTGCCCCCCTACGAGCCCATTCAGCGCCTGGACATCGACAAGCCCATCACCATGGGCCCGGTGGGCATTCCCGACATCTACACCGAGACCCACAAGGTGCAGCAACAGGTACTGACCGACGCCTACGGTCCCATCGTCGAGACCCTGGACGCTTTCGGGGAGGCCTTCGGCCGCTACTACAAGCCGGTGGAGACCTACAAGACCGAGGACGCGGAAGTGATGCTCTTGACCATGGGTGCCTTGAGCGAGACCGCCATGACGGCCGTGGACCAACGACGCAAGCGAGGCCAAAAAGTAGGCCTGGTGCGACTGCGCCTATGGCGCCCCTTCCCCTTCGCGGATCTAAAAGCCGCAGTGGGCAAGGTGCCGGTGCTGGGCGTGATGGACCGCGCCATGTCCTTCGGCGGCCCCATCGGTCCGGTGGCCTCCGAGGTCAAGGCCGCCCTCTATCACGAGAAACAGCGCCCCCAGGTGGTCGAATTCATCGCAGGCCTGGGCGGACGCGATGTGCCCATCTCCGATTTCGACGGCATGTTCGACACCCTCTTCGCCGTACGTGACGGTGGCGAAGTACCCGAACCCACCATGATCGGCTTGAGGGAATAGCCATGGAATCCTTAAACGTATTCGCATCCCGACTGTGGCCCACCGAGGAACGATTCGCCTCCGGCCACCGGGCCTGCCAAGGCTGCGCCGAGGCGCTGGCCGTGCGCATGGTGCATGGCATCCTGGGTCGCAACACCATCGTGGCCTCGGCCACCGGCTGCATGGAGATCATCAGTTCGTCCTACCCGGACACGGCCTGGACCTTGCCGTGGCTCCATGTGGCTTTTGAAAATGCCGCGGCCGTGGCTTCGGGCATCGAGTCCGGTTTGGATATCCTGATGAAAAAGGGTCGCATCCCCAAGCGCCGCATCCAAGTGGTGGGCATGGGTGGTGACGGTGCCACGGCCGACATCGGCCTGCAGGCCCTGAGCGGTGCCGTGGAACGCGGCCACGACATGATCTATGTCTGCTACGACAACGAAGCCTACATGAACACGGGCATCCAGCGATCTTCCTCGACCCCTTTCGGCGCGGCGACCACCACCTCACCGGCGGGCACGCTCAGCACTGGGCAGCAAACCTGGAAGAAAAACATCCCCATGATCATCGCGGCCCACGACATCCCGTACGTGGCCACGGCCTGCCCAAGCTATCCCTTCGATCTGGCCGACAAGGTACGCAAGGCCGCTGCGGTACGCGGGCCTGCCTACCTGCAGATTTTTTCCGCCTGCCCGACCGGATGGCGCATGGCCCCCGAACTGGCCATCTCCATCGGCCGAAAGGCGGTAAAGAGCGGCGCTTTCCCTCTTTATGAGATTGAAAACGGCAAGTTGAAAATCACGGTTCCCACCCCGGAGTTGTCACCCCTGAAAGACTATTTTAAACCGCAGGGCCGATTCCGCCACTTAGACGACGCCACCATCGCCAAAATCGAGAAGCGCGTGGAAGAAGAATACCGCAAACTCGAACGCCGCGAAGGCTTGGTCCTTTAGGCAAGGAGCCTGCAGTCATGAACGACGCAAAGCTCAACGGAATTTTGGACAAACACCAGCAGGATCCGGCCGCCTTGTTGGCCATCCTGATGGACATCCAAAATGAAGAAAACTATCTCCCCAAAGACGATCTGAAGAAGGTCGCCAAACTACTGGATGTGCCCCTGTCGAAAATCTACACCCAGGCAACGTTCTTTTCTGCCTTTTCCCTGGAACCTCGCGGCAAGCACATCTGCACCGTCTGCATGGGTACGGCCTGCCACGTGCGCGGCGCGCCCAAGCTGGTCGAAAAACTCGAGCGTGACTTCGGCATCGCGCCCGGGGAGACCACCAAGGACATGAACCTCACCTTGGAAACGGTCAATTGCGTCGGCGCTTGCGCGCTCGGCCCCTTGGTCATCCTGGATGGCGAATACCACGGCAACATCACCTCCACCAAACTGGACAAGGTGATGAAACCCCTCAAGAAAAAACAGGACTGACGCCATGGTCAAGCGAATGACGAACATCGAGGAGTTGCTGTCTACCCAAAAATCCATCGAGCAAAGTCGCGATCCCGAAAGCAAAGTTATCGCGGTTTGCGCGGGCACGGGCTGTTGCGCCTATGGCGCGGTCAATCTGGCCGAAACCTTTGAGTCCGCCGTCGAAGAGCGAAAACTCGGTGACAGCATCACGGTCCGCCGCACAGGTTGCCACGGCTTTTGTGAGCAAGGCCCCCTGGTGGTCGCGCACCCAAAGAAAACCTTCTACCAGCGTGTCAAGGTTGATGACGTAGCAGACGTCATCGACAAAACCATGCAAAAAGACGAAGTGCTGGAACACTTGCTGTTCAAGGACGTGGAAGGCAAAAAATACGAACTCGAAAAAGAAGTGCCCTTCTACAAAAACCAACACCGCCTCCTCTTGGAGTACAACGGCTTGCTGGACCCCACCAGCATCGAGGACTACTTGGCGGTCGGCGGCTATCGAGCCTTGGCCAAGGTCCTGAAAGAAATGAAGCCCGAGCAGGTCTGCGAAGCCATCCGCAAGAGCGGCCTCAGAGGCCGTGGCGGCGGCGGCTTCCCGGCAGGCGTCAAATGGGAAAGTTGTCGAGCAGCCCCCAGCGAAGACGGTGTGCGCTACATCATCTGCAACGCCGACGAAGGGGATCCGGGTGCCTTCATGGACCGCTCCGTGATGGAAGGAAATCCCCACCTGGTCATCGAAGGCATGATCATCGGTGCCTTCGCCATCGGCCACCCGGGCCAACCCGAGGGCTACGTCTACATCCGAAACGAATACCCCATGGCGGTTCAACGCCTCGATGACGCCTTGAAGCAAGCCCGCGAACTGGGCTTGCTGGGCGAGAACATCCTGGGCAGCGGCCTGAACTTCGACATCAAGATCAACAAGGGTGGCGGTGCCTTCGTTTGCGGCGAATCCACGGCCTTGATGGCCAGCATCGAGGGAGAAGTCGGCGAACCGCGGGCCAAGCATATCCACACCGTCGAGGCCGGCCTCTGGGACAAGCCGACCAACTTGAACAACGTGGAGACCTGGGCCAACGTGCCTTTGATTCTGGACCGAGGCGTAGAGTGGTTCACCAGCATCGGCACCGGCGACGTGAGCGAGAATCCATGGGGCGGCTCCAAGGGCACCAAGATTTTCGCCCTGGTGGGCAAGGTCAACAACACAGGCCTGGTGGAAGTGCCCATGGGCACCAGCCTTCGCCACATCATTTATGACATCGGCGGCGGCATCATCGACGGCAAAAAATTCAAGGCCGTCCAAACCGGGGGACCCTCCGGCGGCTGCCTGCCCGAGGCGCGATTGGACCTGGAAGTCGACTTCGACAAGCTGACCGAAGCGGGCTCCATGATGGGCTCCGGCGGCATGATCGTCATGGACGAGTCGACCTGCATGGTGGATTTGGCCGGCTACTTCTTGCACTTTCTGGCCGACGAATCCTGCGGCAAATGCGTCACCTGCCGCGAGGGCCTGAAACAACTATGCGACATCATCGACCGAATCAAAGCCGGCAAGGGTCGGGAAGGCGACCTGGATCTGCTGGAAGAAGTCAGCCAGACCGTGAAGGAAGGTTCCTTGTGTGCACTGGGTCAAACCGCCCCCAACCCGCTCTTGTCGACCATCAAGTATTTCCGGGATGAGTACATTGAACACATTGAACAAAAAAAATGCCGCGCCAAAGTCTGCAAGGATCTGATCACCTTCAGCATCAACGACAAGTGCACCGGCTGCATGGTTTGCGCCCGCAAATGCCCGCAAGATTGCATCAGCGGGGAGAAGAAAAAGATACACACCATTGACCAATCCAACTGCATCAAATGCGGCGTCTGCCTCGAAGTCTGCAAGTTCGACGCCGTGGACGTAGAGTAGGAGGAACGCGTCATGTCGGAAGAGACCAAGACCAAGAAGGTCACGTTCCAAATCGAAGGCAACACCTACGAGGGCGAGCGTGGCGAGAGTTTGCTGGGCGCGATTCGCAAACACGGCTACGAAGTGCCCTCGCTTTGCTACCACGAGGCGGTCAGTCCTTACGGGGCATGCAGGCTTTGCCTCGTCGAAGTCAAAAAGGGTCGGCGCCAAAAACTCACGACCTCTTGCAACTACCCGGTACAAGAAGGCATCGAAGTTTTCTTGGACACCGAGAAGGTGCAACGCAACCGAAAAATCGTGCTGGAGCTTCTGGTGGCCAAGGCACCAAAGGCCGAAGCGGTTCGTCGTTTGGCGGAGCAGTACGGAGCCAAAACCGATCGCCTGGAAGTGGAAGAAGAAGACAAGGACAATGCCTGCATCCTCTGCGGCCTGTGCAACCGGGTTTGCGATGAAGTGGTCGGTGCGCACGCCATCAGCTTCGCGGGCCGCGGCCTGCACAAGCGCATGGAAAGTCCTTACGACGAAGTGGCCGAGGACTGCATCGGTTGCGGTGCCTGCGTTTGGATTTGCCCCACGGACTGCATCGGCATCAAGGAAACCGACACCACGCGCAGCATCGTGCGCTGGCATCGGGATCTGCCGATGCAAAAATGCAGCGCCTGTGGGCAACCTTTCGCGCCCACTTTCCAGCTGATGCAGTTCGCCAAAAAGATCAAGGTAGAAAAGACACACTTCGACAAGTGCCCTGACTGCAGATAGGCACTTGGGCGACTTCAGGCTTCAATTCCCTCCGAAGGCAAATCCAGACAAAGACGGAAAGTGGCTCCGGCACCCGGCTGGGACTCCACCTCAAGCAAGCCGCCTAGTCTCTCCAAGGACAGGCGAGCCAGGGCGAGACCCAAGCCCAAACCCTCGAAGTGATCCCCATCGTCAACCGGCCGTAAGCCCCGGCGAAGTTTGGCCAAGGCCTCCGGTTTGAAACCGATGCCCTCATCCGCGACGCAAAAACACAGCTGTGTCCTCTCCACTTGCTCTTTGCTTTCCATCCAGACCCGGATCTGCCCCCGCCGCCCAAAGCGCACCGCGTTGCTCAGAACCTCGTTCAATGCGACGGACAGCAGGCGCATATCCGTGTGGATGCGTGTTGGTCCGGCCTGTTCCAGCAGCAGCTCAAGGCCTTCTTTTTCGGCTGCGACTCGATGCAATTCAGTGGACTCTTTGAGCAGGTCAATCGGGGCAATCCAGTCGGGCTCAGGCTTCTTGATGCCCGCCTCCAATCGATGAAAATCGACCAGGGCGTTGATGCGATTCAGCATAACCCGAGCGCTCTCATAGACCATGCCGAGTTTTTGTTCCAGGTCGGTATCCCGCCCGGCATGATCCGCCAAAATCACTGAAGTAAAACCAATGATGCCGTTTAGTGGAGTCTTCAAATCGTGACTCACGCCAGCGATGAACTCGGCGCGCCGGCGTTCAACTTCCAGCATCGCCTCCGGTTTGTCTTGTGTCATGCCATCCCTCCATCACCCCTTATTCGGCCTTGCTCGGCGGCGGCGGAAAAACCACAAACCCACCATGACCAGAAACAAAATCGCCAGCAAGATCCACACCCCTGTCGTATAGGATGAAAACACGAAACGCAAGCGCTCCCAGTTGGCACCGATGCTCAGACCCAAGCCCAGGATCAATGCGTTCCAAACCAAAGCCGAGAGGGTGGCAAACAACAAAACCTGCCCCAGACTCATGCGTGAAGCCCCGGCTACCACGAAGAAAAAAGCACGAATGCCAGGCAAAAATCGGTTGATGGCGATGTAGGCCACACCGTGACGCCGGAAACGCTCCAGGACCAGTTCGTACTTTTCCCGAGTCAAAGGCGTCCAGCGCGTGATCTCGGTCTCCGAGGGCAGCCGATCCAGCCGCCGCCCAAGCCAAACGCCCAAATAGTAGCCCAGGGTCGCCCCAAGCAAGGATCCACCCGTGGTCAGAGCCAGCGCGAAGGGAAAAGACCAAAGTCCGCGCACCACAAGAAAAGTCCCGAACAGCGTAATCACATCACCAGGGAAGGGCGGAAACACATACTCGATGAGAGAACTGGCCACGATGACCACCGGACCCCAGCCACCATGATGAGCGGCCACAAAGTCCAAAATTTGCTGAATGAAGCCCGCCTCCTCCATGACACTATGCACCCTCGGACATACACGCCGCACGGGCGAGCACTTCCGGGGCCAAGCGCTCCAGCAAGCCCAAATCCGCGGCCAAATCCAACACCGTAAAACGACCACGAATTTCCCGGGCTTCGAGAAATGAGCGACGCAGGTGCTCGTCGGAGAGCTGCAGTTCGCTCATGCGCGTGGGGGCCCCGACGGCCTTCAGAATTTCACGCACCCGAGCCGCGGGGCGCAAGACGGTATCCAGCTTCTGCCACAGGGCATCCCAGCCATCCCGAATCTGTTCAAGCTCGGCGCGCAAGGCCTCGTCATCCAGATGCTTGGCGAAAAACTCAGGCTCGACCAGATCAGCCAGGGGCCCATGGCGCAACCGCAGTTCTCGTCGCAGCTGCTCTTTGGGTTTGCGCCCGGCGATGATGGCGTCGGGATCGATAGAGGATGGGTCCAGTTCTCGCAAGGATTCATACAAACTTGAGGTGACGATGGTGGCCACGCCGACCTGGTGACCATGCCAGCCTTCGACTCTGCCCTCATAGGGCGCGAGCATGTCCCAGTGGTGGCTGATGAGATGTTCACCGCCCGAAGCTGGGCTGGAAGTCCCGGCCAGCCGCATGGAGATGCCCGACAACAACAACGCCTCGGTGAGCAAGGCGATAGCCTCGGGATCCGCCCTGCCGATGGCCGATGCAGCCTCGGCCACGCGAGCCTCGGCGCTCAACACCACCTCCTCGGGCGCAGGGCAGTAGTAGTCACCCCGTAGCAAGCCGGCCAGACGAAAATCGGCGGTGGAGGTCGGTTTGGACTCCAGGTCAGCCAAACCCGAGGCGATCAAGTGCCGAGGGGCTTTAACAAGCAGGTCCATATCGGCGATGACGGCCAGTGGCTGGTGACATGACACGGTCCGCTTGATGCCATCGCGCATGATCGCCGCAATGGCGGAAGTGTAGCCGTTCATCGAAGGCGCGGTGGCCACAGCCAGATAGGGAAGTTGAAGCTGAAAACTGGCAAGCTTGGTCAGATCGTTGATGGTGCCCGAGCCCACGGCCAGGGCCAAATCGCAGCCGGTCAGAGCCTGACGCACCACCCCAAGTGTTTTCTCATCGGCGTGGGGGCGGCCCCCGGCCCCGTCGGCCAAAGTGCAAATTCGCGCGCTATGGCCGTCCGCCTCAAGCAGGGCTTGTACTCGCTGCCCGGCCACCTGCCAGGTACGAGCATCCACCACCATGGCCAGCGACAGCCCACGTCCAAGGCTTGCGACCCAGTCCACCACCTGCTCGATCGCACCCGGGCCGACGACGGCACCCTGCAAATCCACCTGATGCACCCGTCCACAGGCACAGGCCTGACGAAATCCAAACAATTCATGCAACTGTCGTGGTGGCCGAACGGTCTGTTCCGCGTCACTGACCTGCGACACAGAATTTCTCCAACTTGCCCCTATCGGAGCCTCTAAAAATGGGTTTTTCCACACAGCGGGGCATGGCCTTGGGGCATTCGCTGTGGTTGTTGCAAAGCTTGTGACATTTCTTGTCCCCCATACCGGAACAAGTGTCTTCCGCGTTCTTGCAGTACCAAGAGTCCCAGCAGAGGAATCCTTCGGCGCAACCACCGGTAAGCCGATCGCACTCGCCTTTGACCTCCTCCTCGGGAGGGTCGGCCGGCAACTCGGTCGGCTGGCTCTGGTCCTTCGCCAGTTCGGCGGCCGTGGCCATCAGATCGGAATCATAAGAACTCTTCGGCGGTTGCTCCCGTCTGGGGCAGGCGCTTATTATGAAGGCCAAACCCATCAGGGCCATGCCCATGGCAAACCGTTGCAGAAACATTTCGACCCCCTTTTAGGCGGTGGTTCGATGTCAAAACTATGTCACCGAAGCCTAAGGCTTGCAAGTTTGCATCCGCTGCCGGTAGGCTAGTGACATGAGCGAACGCTTCATCTTCGAGGCCACAGGGGAAAACCTGCGCGCCTTGCTTGACCAATCGCTTACGGGGATCTTCATCGTCACCGCGGAGCGCATTCGATTTGCCAACCGCACCTTCGAAGAGATGCTTGGCTATGATTCGGCCGAGCTGCAGACGATGGACCCCTGGGCCCATGTTCACCCGGATGAACGAGAAGCAGTCCGCAACCTGGGTCGCGAGCGCATCGACGGGCAGCGCTCACGGAATGTCTACGAAACTCGCATGCTGCGTAAGGATGGCGTGGAAATCTGGGTGGAGGTGCGTGCCACCCCCATCGTCTACGAGGATCAAGCCGCCGTCTTAGTCAACATGGTCGACATCGCCGATCGCAAAAATACCGAGCAACGGCTCCGCAAGAGCGAAGCCAGCCTTCGTTCACTCTTCGAACAAGCCCCCATCGGCATCTACCGCGCGACACCCGAGGGTACACTTCTCATGGCCAACCCGGCGCTCCGGCGCATGCTGGGTGCTGACGAGGCCGGGCCCGATCTGAAACGTGAGGATTTCGAGCCCACACACCCCAAGAGCGAATTCAAGCGCCACATGGACCAGCATGGGGCGGTGCGTGGTCTGGAATCGGCCTGGATTCGGCAAGACAACAGCCTGATCTATGTGCGCGAATACGCCCAGGCCATATTCGATGAACATGGTGACGTGCTCGCCTATGAGGGCGCGGTCGAAGACGTGACGCATCGCAAACGCGCCGAGCAGGCCCTGCAACTCTACACCCAGCGCCTGCAAGTCATGCAGGAAGTCGAGCGAGCCATCCTGGCCGCCAACTCCAGTGAGGCGATCGTGCAAGCCGTGGTCAAGCGCATCCGTCGGCTCATCCCCTGTGACCGAGCCACCTTGCTGCTCTTTGATCGAAAGCATGACATGGCCACCGTGGCAGCGGTAGACGAGGACCCCGCCCCTCGCTTCGAACCGGTGGAAGGCGCCTGCTTGCCCTTGGACGACCTGAGCAGCATGGAGCAGATCGAAAAATCATCAATTCGCATCATCAGAGACATCCAAGGATTGAGCAATCCGCGAAAAGTGCACACCCGCTTATTGGCTCAGGGTCTCCGTTCGGTGCTTAGCGTACCCATCCGCTTCGACACGGAGCTCATCGGTGAACTCAACCTGGCCAGCCGCCGCCCACACGCCTTCGATGCTCAGCAAGAAAAAGCCGCCGCCGAGATAGGTTCTCAGCTTGCCGTGGGTCTGCGCCAAGCGCGCCTGCTTGGCGACTTGCGCCAGGAACGAGAGCGCCTGCATGGCCTGGTGGAGCACCTCCCCGAGGGCTTGATCTTGCTGGACGTGGAACGCCGCATCCTGATGGCCAACCCCATGGCGCGGCGGCTACTGCCTTTGCTGACCGCCGAAGACCCCCTCTCCCCAGAGGGCGTAACCGAAGGCCAAATCTTGGAACACCTGGGCGAACTCCATCTTGAGCCGACTCACTGGAAGGTCGGAAAGCCCATAGGGCCCATTGAACTATCCGGCGGTGACCGGCGTATCGAAGCGACGGGCTACCCGGTGCCCCTGGCCGAACACGGTGGTTGCGTACTGGTCTTGAGAGACGTCACCCGCGAGCGGGAAGTACGACTTCAGTTGCAACAGCAAGAACGCCTGGCTGCCGTCGGCGAGTTGGCGGGTGGCGTGGCCCACGACTTCAACAATTTGCTTACCGCCGTCGACGGTTTCGCCGATATCCTGAAACGCCGAGTGGGCGAGGATCACCCGGGACGAAACAACATTGAGGAGATCAAGCGAGTCTGTGAGCGCGGCAGCGCCCTGACGCGCCGACTCTTGGCCTTCAGTCGTCGGCGTGAGCCCGTGCCCGAGGCTGTTGATCTGAACGCATTAATTCGGGATATCGAAGAGATGTTGCGTCGACTCCTGGGATCGCCGGTGCAACTACGCACCGAGCTCGCCACCGAGCTGCATCCCATCCTGAGTCACAAGGAGCAAGTAGAGCAAGTGCTCGTCAACCTCTCCATCAATGCCCGAGACGCCATGCCCGATGGCGGCGTGCTGAAGATTCGCACAGACAACGCGGACAGACCGGTTGAACTAGAAAGCGGACCGGACAAATGGATCCGCCTGGAAGTCTCCGACACGGGTTCCGGCATGGACGGAGTCACCAAACAACGCATCTTCGAACCCTTCTTCACAACCCGCGAAGAGGAAGGCGGCACCGGCCTGGGCCTGTCCACGGTGAAGGGCATCGTAAAAGGAGTGGGGGGCCTGGTACAGGTGGAAACCGAGCCCGGCCAAGGCACCATCTTTCGCATTTATCTGCCGGCATTAATTGACTCTGAAAATCCAACGGATCATGCAAACCTTTGACGCGTTGCGATATTTGATTTTTCGTTGACAGAAATATCGACAAAGCCTAGTGTGGCACATCGCGAGAAACAAGGGGGTCTGCGATGCTGGTCGGATCGCAAACTTCATCAAAAAACGCAATAAATTTATGATCTCGAAAGGAGAATCAACATGAAGAAAAAAATGAGCATCGTATTGGCTATCGTCTTGAGCATGAGCCTGGCCGTGGTGGCCATCAACTGTGGCGGTGATGATGATGATCCTGAATGCACCGCGGGCACCCTGAACTGCGAATGCGCCGCTGACAGCGCCTGTGACGGCGACCTCGTCTGCAACGCCAGCAACGTCTGCGAAGCCGCGGCCGGCGGATGCTGTGACGACGTCGAAGGCATGATCGAAGTCTCCGGCACCGTGACCGATTTGACCCAGACCCCGGCCGCCGTGGCCGTGACCGCCTTGAGCGCGTTCCATGTCATGACCGGCGCGCCCACTCCTTTGGGCACCACCACGTCCGCGGCAGACGGCAGCTTCACCATCGACTGCTTCGACGTCTCCGGCGCAGCCTTGGGCCTGGTGCTCTTGACCGGCGAGGCCGGCAGCGATTTCTTCCCCACCTTGACCGGTGTGGCAGCTTACAGCGATGATGCCGACAAGGTCTGTATCGAAAGCACCCCGCCGGTTTGGGCCCTGCCCACGGCTTTCGTCTCCTCGCTGGACGCCCATCCCTTGATCACGACCGCTGACGGCATCGTCATCGGCTTCATCGTGAGCGCCGCCGGCGCGCCCATCGAAGGCGCCACCGTGATGCAAGGCGACGGCAACCCGGTTGACGGCACCGTCATCTACCCCAACGCTGATTTCTCGGACTTCACCGGCACGGCCACCTCGGCCACCGGCATCTACATGATCCCGGCGCCCTTGGCTCTGGTGACCCTGACCGCCGAGGCCACCGGCCACACCTTCGCCACCGATCTGTACAAGGCAGCGGCCGTTGCCGGTCACGCTTACATGGTGAGCATGCAAGCTGAATAGGCAAATGACCCCGAGGCGTGGAACTGAATGGTTCCACGCCTTTTTTTAACTCTTTGTCTTTAAGGAGATCCTCCATGAAGCGGACCTTCTGTATCGCCATCGCCATGGCGCTGATGCTGACCGTTACGAATGCTTATGCCGGCGGTTTTTTGCTCTACGAACACAATTCTTCAGCCACGGGCATGGCTGGAGCCCGGACCGCCATCTCGGACGATCCCAGCTCCATGTTCTACAACCCCGCGGCCATCTCCGAACTGGAAGGCCTGCAACTGCAGATCGGCGCGACCGGCATCCTGCCGTACGTGAGCTACGAACCGGCCACCGACCAAACGGCTCGCTCTTTCGAGTACCTTGACCAAAACGGCAATCTGGTGACCAAGATTGTCAATGACGGACAAAACGCCACCAGCGCCAAGCTCAAGGGATTCAATCCCATCCATCTCTACGCCACCTACAACCTGCCGGACTGGGGCGTGACCCTCGGTTACGGCCTGAACAACCCCTTCGGTTTGGGGACTTACTGGCCCGGAGATTGGGATGGTCGCTTCATCGGCACCGAGACCGAGATCCACACCTTTTTCAATAACGCGGTGGTGGCCGTGGACATCGCCAAACTGGCCGGTTTCAAAGACAGCCTCAAGTTGAGCTTGGCTGCCGGCTACACCTTCGTCTACGGCTCGGCACGTCTGGCCAAACGCATCGACCTCAGGGTGGTGGAGGCCCTCAGCCAGGGCCAATTTGAAGATCCCTGGGGCGAAATGCGCATGCTCGGTTCCGCGATCGGTCATGGCTGGAACGTTGCCCTTTACGCCGAGCTACCTGAGCTGGTCTCCTTCGGATTTTCGCTTCGCTCTCAGGTCAGCTTGCCCTTCGAGGGCACGGCCAAGTTCGTCTTCATCGGCGACAACAACATACTGGCTCGCGACTTCCTCTCGGCAAACCTCGGCGTTACTTTCCCGACTGCCCCCACCGTTGACAACATGAGCGAGGGCGAGACCACAGGCAACGTGACCATCGATCTGCCCATGAACTTAAACGTGGGCTTGGCCTTTTTGGGCATCAAGGATCTAAAAATCGCAGCCGACTTCTTCCTCGCTTTCTTCGAAAGCTATGGTCAGTTGGACCTGTCCTTCAACTGCGTGGAAGAGGGCACCTGCTCGGACAATTTGAATACCGTGGTGGAGAAAAACTGGAGCTCAAGTTGGCAAGTATCGCTGGGTGCCGAGTACATGGTCGTCGAAGGCATCCCCCTCCGCGTGGGCTACGGCATGGTCTCTTCGCCCGTGCCTAATGACACCTACGATCCGTCCCTGCCCGATGCCGGCAACGGCTCCTTCCGGCATCTTTTCACGGCTGGCACCGGCTATCACGCAGACTGGTGGAAGTTGGACCTGGGTTACATGCTCGCCATGTGGAAAGGCACCAAGGACAATCTGGTGGGAGCAGGCGATGCGAGCACCCCCGAAGGCATGGCCAACGGCACGTACACCACGGTCACCCATTTATTGGGCCTCACCTTCACCGCGGCGATCTAGAAATCCCAGACGGCTCAGGCCGCCTGCATATTTTTTATGCCCGTCCCCGCGCAAGGGGGCGGGTTTTTTTTGTCCTGAGTCCTTAGCTGGTCTATGCTCTGTCCATGATTTCAAAATCAAATGTCACGATCTGCATCCTGATACTCGCCTGCCTGCCCCTGTCGGTTCGGGCTGGCGGCTTTCTGATTTACGAACACAACGCCACGGCCACAGGCATGGCCGGGGCCCGCAGTGCCTTGGACGACGATCCCAGCGCACTGTATTTCAGCCCAGCGGCCATCACCGAACTAGAGGGCCTGCAGTTTCAATTGGGTTCCACGGGTATCTTGCCCATGGTCTCCTACGAGGCGGCCGGCCCCTCGGGTCGTACCTACACCACTTGTACGCCCGAGGGCGTCGTGGGGGAGGCCCTGGTCAACGACGGCGAAAACGACGTCGACGCCAAGCTCAAAGGCTTTACGCCCATCCATCTTTACGCCAGCTACAATCTGCCCGCCCAGGGCATCAGCCTGGGGTTCTCCCTGACCAACCCCTTCGGCCTGGGCTCTTACTGGCCCGGAGACTGGGATGGCCGATTCATCGGCACCGAGACCGAGATCCAAACCTTTTTTTCCAACCCGGTCATCGCCGTGGATATCGCCAAGCTTGCGGGCTTCAAGGATCAGTTCAAGCTGAGCTTGGCCGCGGGCTACACCTTCGTTTACGGCACGGCCCATCTGGCCAAGCACATCGATCTTCGAGCGGCCGAACTTCTCAGTCGGGGCGCCATCCAAAATCCATCTGGCGACATGGTCATGGACGGCTCGGCCACGGGTCACGGCTGGAACCTGGCCCTTTACGCCGAGTCGCCGAACATGCTGAGTTTGGGATTTTCCCTGCGAGGCGGATTCGCCGACAACGCATCCATCCGCATGCCTTTTTCCGGGGCCGCGACCTTCCGCTTCAACGAAGCAGGCGAGGCGGCTCGAGACTTACTCGCGGGCATGCTTGTCTTTCCCGATGAGAGCGACGCCAAAGTCACCATGAACCTGCCCCTGCATTTCAACACGGGCATTGCTTACCGAGGCATCGAGAACCTGACCCTTGCGCTGGACCTTTACATGGCCTTCTTCGCCTCCTACGACGAGCTGGGCCTGAACTTCCTTTGCACGGCCGAAGGCACTTGTCCGGGCCTTGCCGATGCAGCTGAGCCGGTGGAGAAAAACTGGCATACAAGCTGGCAGGTTTCTCTGGGTGCCGAATATGTGCTCTTCGACGTGCTTCCACTGCGCTTAGGCTACGGTACGGTCGGCTCCCCCGTGCCCGCTGAGACCTATGATCCGGCTCTCCCCGATGGCCAGCGGCATATGGTCAGCTTCGGTGCGGGCTACCGCGGCAGTTGGTGGAAAGTGGACGTCGGCTACATGCTCGCCCTGTGGCAAGACACCAAGGACAACCTGGTGGGCGTGGGCGATGATCTCAACCCCGAAGGCGCCGCCAACGGCACCTACCGCACCCAAACCCACATCCTGTCATTGAGCTTCAGCGCGAAAATCTAGACAAGCAGACTATTCTTTCTCTGAGAACACCAAGGCAGTAAATCTTTGTAGTTCAGCCTCATCGCTACGCCAGCAGTTTCGATCCGGCACATGGGCCTTTCGGCACAGGTTGGTCAAATATTCTTCCACGGTGGTCCAGTTCTGTTCCACCGGCACCTGGGGCAAGAAGACCCCGCGGCGTCGGCCCACCTGGATCCAGACCCCGTCACGGCCTATCTTGATCTCGCGCAAGGGGTCTGAAACCTTCACCCGGGGACTTAATACAGAAATCTCGATATGGATCTCTTTGAGCTCCTCGGTTTTCACGGACTTGAATCGTCTGTCGTGGGTGGCCGCGTCCATTACCCGATTGCGAATCATCTCCCAGAGGGGCTCGATGGGCTCCATGTAGCCGATGCAACCGCGAAGCCGACCGTGATTCTTCAGAGTCACGAATGCCGCTCCGGGCTCCAGCAGTTTTTTGTGTTCGGGCTGAAACTCGGGTTTGCTTCCATCGCGCAGATGGATTTCCAGGGTCTTTCTCGCGATCTGAAGCAACTCGTTTTTCTCTTCGGCCTTGAGAAAGTCTCCGTCATTCGCTACCGAAGCCACCTTGGGCCGCGCCTCGGCCAGCAACACCGCTGCTGAAAAATACCCCACAATGCGCGATTTCTTGTTTCCGACGATGTCGCCTGAGTTGCGCCGGTCCAGCACTTCCACCTTGGCCCCGGACTGCAACTTGGCCAACTCCATGAGGGTCAACACGGGGCCCATGCCGCACAACTGGGCGCAGTCGGGTTGCAGCTTGCCCTTCTCGTCCAAAGCAATCTTTTTCCCTGCCAGACGAAAACGAGCATAAGCCTGAGCCAGTGCCTCGGTGTCCAGTGAGCCGACCAGGCGAACCGCTTGCTCATCCATGGCCGTAGCCACGTCGTAGGGAAAATCATGAGACATGTCCGTCGAGGCCACAAAAACCGTATCCCGGCCAGGGAAAGTCTCCTTCAGGGCCTTGGCCAATTTTCGGGCAGAGGCCGCATCGGCACCTGAAATCATGATGGGCACCAACTGGAAGTCCAGGCCCAACACAACCTGCAAAAACGGCAGCTCCACCTCCAGCGCATGCTCGCCGCGAAATTTCTCCTCATCCGCAACCACTGCTCCCATGGCAAGCAATTGCTGGACCCCCCTTGCATCGATGGAAATATCGCCCAGGGGGGTTCGGTAACTGGAGGCGGTCAAAATCGCCGGTTTGGCAAAGGCCCTTCGATGGGCAGGACCCAAGACAACAACCCTTGTAAAACCGCGATCTCGCAGTTGGGCAAAAGCAGGACCGGCCACGGGCCCCGAGTAGGGGGTCCCGGCATGGGGCACGAAAATACCGAGCAGATCACCGGGAAGCTTCTCTGACGCAGCCAGGTACTTGCCCAGCTCACGCCGTAGCTCCTGGGGCTCGCCAGGATAGAACCGCCCGGCAACCTGGGAAGAAAAAGCCGGGCCAGTCGAAACCTTGGTCGTGGGCTTCATCTTGACGACCTCTTGGGTCTTGACCATGTGGGTCTTCCCCTCGGGCTTGTCGTTACAGCTGGCCGCCACCAGGCCGCCTGACAGAAAGATCAAGACGATGGCAGGCAGTATGGATCTGGAACGCCGCATGATCATAAATAACAGACAGCTTCGTAGCTCACCACGATGGTGTCGCCCTGTCCAGGTACCACGTTGTCACCAAAAAAGATGGTGTTGGTGTCCGGGTAGTAGGTCCAGCCGTCGGCACCACCCGTGCTGCTGGCTTGAGACACGGTGGAACCGTTGACCGTCACGGTCAAGGTGGATGCATCTGCGGGACGCGAAAGCGGGAACTCACGGATGGCGGCGAAGGCGTCTAGCCCTAAGGAACTCAAGGCCTGGGCCCAGTTGTTCGTGCAGATGGACTCGAAAGCCCCGCCGGTGCGGTTGGTGACGTCGATGTACCGCGGGCCGGCGGCGGCATTGCCACCGGGGCCCTGGCAGCCATCGGGCGTATCGCCCACGATGGCACTGACCGCCATGCGCTCAGGATTGCGATAGCCCTTGATGGAGGAAAAGAAATCCACATAGAAATCCGTATCGCCATTGGACTGATCCGGCTCGTCGCTGACGATGATCACGTAAAGCTTGGCATCCTCTCGCAAGAAACCACCGTTCTTGGTGGGATCATCGATGATGGGCGCGCTCAATGCCATGTAAGCAGCCTCTAAGCCTGCTTCCTGTTCGTCTGAACAGCAGGTACCCACCTGCACGATGTCGCGGAAGGCATTGGAAATATCCGGCGTGGTGTTGGTGATGAAACGCGGCAGGTTGGAGGGATGCACCAATACGCCCGGGAAGATGTCGCGGCCGGGATCGCCCATGTTCGTTTCAGAATCGTTGACCTCGGTGGTCACCACGCCGATGTGAAAGTCCACGGCGAGGCTGAGCGCATATTGGATGAAAGTATCGAAGTTGTTCGCCAAGGCCGCTTGCTCTTCACCCATGGAGCCCGAATTATCCACCACGAAGAGCACGTCACTCATGACCTCGTCGGGTTGATGAAAGACATCTTCCTGTGAAGAATCCGTAGTGCCCGAGCCGAAAAGAGGCACCTCCAGAACCGGGTAGTTGGAGGCGTCCGACTCGATACGCAGGACGTTGAAGTGGTTGGAAACGTCCTGCGGATGGTACTTCATTCGGATGACCACGCTACCACCGCCGGCCAGGACATGTGGAGTCGTGGGTGCCGAGGTCAAGCTAAAATTGGGATCCGGGCTGGTCTGCAAATAGATGCTGGATATATTCAGGGCGATGGTACCCAAATTGTAGACCGTGACCGCCATCTCGGGCGAGTTGCAACCCACCTCCACGATGGAAAAATCCAACTCATCCGGCACCACGGCGATGGCCGCCTCTTCCGAGCTGCCCGTCAAGGGGATGCAGGCCTGTCCTGGTAGGGGCTGGATCATGGCAAACTGACAACGGAAGTGCGACATGGAAAGATCCGGGTCGCTCGTGGCGATGACCAGATAGGCAGCGTGGCTGCCCGGGTGATCCGGAGCGAAGACCACCTCCAGGCTGTCGGTGGCACCCGGGTTGATGACCATGGGCAGATTCAGACCTTCCAGCGAAAAATCGCCGGGGGTCATCATGCTCTGACGGATTTCGGCACCGGTCACGCTGCAGGGCTCTTGGCCTAAGTTGGTGATGTTCACATGGAGGACTTCGGTGTGGTTGACCCGCTGCATGCCGAAATTGTGGATGTCCGGGGTGATGATGAGATCGCAGACCGCTTCATCAACGCCCTGCCCATTCAAGTCCACGCGGACTTCGTTGCCGTCTTTGTCCGTGCCGAAGAGGCTCAAAGTCCCGGTATCTTGCCCTAAGTTGCTGGGATGGTATTGCAATACAATCTGCAAGGTATCACCTGGCGCGAATTCCGTATCCGCGCTGGGGGCGGAGACAATGCTGAACTCATTGTCGGCCGAGTTCGTGCTGATCTCCGAACTATTCAAGGTGCAGGTGTCCGAACCCTGGTTGACCACGCCCACCGTGACGGTCGTGGGTGTACCCACGACCACCGAACCGAAGGTGACCGCGAAGGGCACGGCCGCGATGTCACAGGCCCTCGGGAAGCTGGCCCCTTCGATACCAATGACACCGGTCAGATGAGTCGAGGGGCTGGAGGTGGGATCGTCGGAATAGATGGCCAGACCACCCGCATCCGTGCCCTGGCTCTGCGGATAATACTGAATGGGGATCGCCACGGATTCGCCGGGTCGCACGTTGGCCGGAAGACTCGGCGTGTTCACCAAAGAGAAATCTCCGGAAGAATCGGCCGTCAACTCCACGTTCATCAAATCCAGGTCCATCAGGCCGCAATTGAAAATATTAAGTTCCTCGACGGCCATCTCGCCGGTGGGCACGTTGCCAAAATCCACACGCAAGGGGTCCGGACAAACTCGCGGCGCCATGCCCTGACCGTTGACCATGATATCGATTTCTCGCTCGTTCACGTCATTGGAGGCAACCCGGAGCACGGCGCTGTGGTTGCCGCCCGTGCCCGGATCATAGGCAACGGTCAAGTCAGCCGTGGCCCCCACATCCAGAATGCCCGGGAGGTCCGCGCCACCCATATCCAGGGCAAACTGACTGTAATCACCGCTGATGAAGCCCAGGGTCGTGATTTGCAGGGGCCGGTCGCCCAAATTGCGCACGGTCACAACCCGCTCTCGACGCATGTCCATGTCCACTTCGCCAAAAAGCAACTGCATCTCACCGGTCACCGCTTCATTGCAGAGTTCACTGCCTCCCGAGCATTCAGCGTTGCTCTGGTCCCCCACGCAGTCGGTGAAACAAACCTGAATCTCCGGCGTGACGCCATCACCGGTTAGATTCACCGTCACCGTCTTGTGATCCCTGGCATCCGAAGACACGGTCAGGGTGCCGGTATCGGCGCCCACATCCCGGGGCACATACGCCACTTCCAGGATCAAGTCCTGGCCGGGTATGATGGTGCGCACAGCATCGGTGCTGTAGTTACATGCCGAAAAGATGCCGTCCTGACCACAGTTGACCGAAAAGTCCGGACTGGATTCGGGGGTCAACGACACATCGGAGACTTTCAACTCGCCAAGCCCCGTATTGCGCAACATCAAATAGCGACGATTGATGGTGTCCACATCCGTGGTCTCATAGGCGATGGACAACTCCGCCGAGTCAGGCATGCTCTCAAAGGAACTCGCATCGGGCGGAACCGGGTCCGTACCAATAAAATAAAGCTCCAAACTCGGGGCGGATTGCTGCAAGCCCCCACCCCCATCGCACTCACAATTAATCGAAGCGAGGTAAACAAGAACCAAAGAAAAAAGCACAGTAGATCGTGGTGAAGTCATTCGAATTATCTCCGTACCAAACAAGCAGCCGTGTAACTCACTTCAATCCGAGAGCCTTTTTCCGGCACCACGTCATCGCCAAAGTAAACCGAGTTGCTGTCGGCCATGTAACTCCAGCCCTCGGGCCCCTCCGAGCTAGCGGCCTCTGGCACGGGGATGCCATCCACCATGACCACGATGGTGCCCACCTCCGCGGGCCGGGTGAGCGGAAACTCACGAATGAAAGCAAAGGCATCAATACCCAGGCTCTCCAGGGCCATGGCCCAGTTGCTGGTGCAAATCGACTGGAACAAGCCACCGGTGCGGTTGGCCACTTCGATGTAACGGCTGCCCGAGACCGCCGCCTCACCGCCACAACCGTCCGGGGCGTCGCCCACAATGGCGCTGACCTTCATCATGTCCCTGTTGCGCACTCCCTTGATGTGGGAAAAGAAATCAACATAGAAATCCGGATTGCCGCGACTTTGATCTTGCTCATCGCTGACACAAATGATGTAGAGCTTGGCATCCTCACGAAGGAAACCCGCGTTGGCCGTGGGATCGCTGATCAAAGGCTCGCTCAGGGCCATCCAGGCCGCCTCAAGACCCGCCTCTTGCTCGTCCGAGCAACAGGTGCCGATATGCACGTTCTCATTGAAGGCCTGGTCAAAATCGGGCGTCTGGTTGGTGATGTAGGGCGGCCGGCTCGGCGCATGCACCAGCACGCCGGGAAGGATATCCCGAGGTGGGTTGCCCTGGTCCGTCTCCGGCTCGTTGACCTCGGTGGACAGGACCCCGATGTGATAGTCCACGTCTCTTGACAAAGCCCAGCTAATGAACTGGCCGAAGTTATCAGCCAACTCATTTTGGGCCCAACCCATGGAACCTGAGTTATCCACGACGAAAAGTACGTCCGAGCGCACCTGCTCCGGTTGATGGAAAACATCGGTCTGGGTGGAGGTATCCGTACCCAATCCGAACAGGGGCACGACCAGCAGATCCTCATTGCTGGCATCGGATTCAATATACAGGGCGTTGCGGTGCGGGTTGTAGTCCTGTGGATGGTACCGCATCACCACCTGGAAGCTGCTACCGCCGGTCAGGGTGAATGGCGTGGCCGGTGCCTGAAGAATGGAAAAGTTCGGATCGGCCATGTTCTCAAGGTAGATACTGGACACGTCTAAGTCGTAGCCACCCAGGTTGTAAACGGTCACGCGCATTTCGGGTGAATTGCAACCCACCGTCACCACGCCGAAGTCCATCTCTGAGGGCACGACCTCAATGTCGCTCTCGGCGGCCATACCACTGACGGAGATACAGGCATCTCCGTCCTCGGGCGGGGGAAAACAGAAGCCAGGAATATTAAATGTTGGATCCGAAGTTTCCAATCGGAAGGTCGCTTTGTGGAAGTCCGTGCTGGATGGCGCGAAGGTGATCTCGATTTCTTGCCGGTCGCCCGGTCGCCCAGCGCGGCGCAGATTGATGGGCGCCGGCGGAGCCGCCGTGATCTCGAAATCGCTGGGGAACAAAATGCTGTGCTCCAAATCGTAACTGAACACCGTGCAGTCGGCATTGCCCAGGTTTTGCAAGGTGATGTAAAGCGGACGGGTGGTATTGAGCTTGGTGGTGCCAAAGTGCAGCCAGGTGGGGTTGACCTCCATGACACAGGCTGCCTCGGACACGCCTTCGCCGTTCAAGGCCACGTCCTTGGCCGGCTCGTCGTTGTCGTTGGAATGAATGGTCAAGGTGCCGGTATCCAGGCCCAAATTGACCGGGGCGTACATGAGTTCGAGTTCGATGACGTCCCCTGGGGCGAAGGTGGTTTGCCCGGGCTGGAGCAACACGCTGAACTCGTTATCCACCGTATTGACCGTGATCTCCGCCGAATCAAAAGTGCAGTCGTCATTGCCCGCGTTGATGAGGCGCACCACCAGCTTGTCCTGATCCGGATCCGCAGCGTTCTGCACCACGCCGCCAAAGTTCACCGCCGGCGGACTGACCTGGATCTGGCAAACCCGCTCGAAACCGGCCGCCGAGACCGCCACCGAACCCGTCAGGTGCGTCTCGGGGTTGGACACGGGATCATTGGAGAAGATCTCCACCCGATTCTGAGCCGGGCCGACGACCGTGGGATCAAACTGAACTTCCACTTGAATGGAGTTCCCCGGCTCGATGACCACGGACATCCCGGGCAGGTTGAGCAGGTCAAAATCCTGGCTGTAGCTGACGTCCGTGCCCATGGCGATGTTCTCTATTTCCAGGTCCATCAAGCCGCAATTGGCCAGCTCAAAGCTCTGGGTCACCGGATCGCCTACGGCGACGTAGCCGTAACTCAGTTCGAAGGGGTCTACGCAGACCCGAGGAGCCAAGGAGCGACCCGTCAACTCAACATGGATTTCGTTTTCGTTCACATCGTTGGAGATAATCTGCAATGTGGAGGCATGCTCACCGCCCAAAGACGGCGTGTAAGTCACAGCGATCGTGGCGCTGGCCCCAGGGGCCAGGTTGCCAGGAAGCGTACCGTTCTCCATGGCCCAAGCGAACTGGCTGGCATCGCCTGTTTGTACCTGGATGGTGCTGACCTGAAGATCCTGTTCGCCGATGTTGTTCACCACCACGATGCGACTCAAGCTCAGGCCGGCCTCCAGATCGCCGAACTCAACAAGCAGGTTATTCGGCGTCACCGTGTCGTTGCATAGTTCGGACCCGGCCTGGCATGTCGTGCCCTCTTCGCCACCAAGGCAATCGGTGATGCAAACCTGCACTTCCGGGGTCACGCCCTGGCCACTCAGGGCCACATGCACCGTGGAAAAATCACCGGCGTTGGAGCGCACCACGAAGTCGCTGGTGTAGGCGCGCTCTTCCTGCGGTAAAAAGGACACCTCGATCAGCAGGTCCGCCCCGGGTGCCACCGCCATGTAGTCCGCATCGGAAAAGGTACATGGCGCAAAAGAGCCGCTTACCTGACATGCCAACGAGAATGCGGGATCCGCCCCATCCTGCCAGTCCACGCCCACGATGTTTAGCGGCGAGGTCCCAACATTGCGCAGGAATAAGTACTTGTTGGCTTGCACCGCCAAGTCCACACGACCGAATTCAATGGAAACCAGCCCTTCGCCTGCCGCTCCTTCATTCACTTCCCCATACATATCCAGGGATTGCAGCTCCGGCCCGTTGCCCAAAAAGAACCGCCCAACCAGGGCCTCATCCACGCCGACTCGAGTATCACCGCATTCGCAGTTGAGTACACAAGGCATGGCCGCAAGCACCATGATGATCAGGAAAGACTTGTTCCTCATAATCGGCTCCTTACCCCCTCAGGCATTCCTCTTGTTCTATCACGCACATGTCTGTTTTTTCAAGCAGGCACCACCGACAGCCCCATGTCGACAACTTGCCGCCGCCCTTGGCTGGGGTTATCATAAGACCCATGAACTGGCGTGTTTTTTTGTGGCTCACCCCGGTCTTCATTCTGACGGCCTGTACACCTCGCTTGCGCGTGGACAACAGCCCCATGCCCAAACTTAACCGCTCCCACCACCACTTCACGAAAAACCTGATGGGGTGGCCAAAAAACCTGAAGTCCTTGCCAGAGCAGCCAGAGCTGATCGAGCGAATTCAAGAAAACCTCTCTTCGCCCACCCTTGATGAGGTGGAACGAGCCATTCGCCGTTTCCAGTTACAACGAAGGGGAAGTGGCCCGGCCCTGGATTCCGCCTGGCCGCCCTTCCTGGAAATATTGGAGACCTACTTAGACCAGGCGCCCGAGCGGCTCAGCCTGTCACCACTTATTCGGGCCAGAGTGGCCGCCGAATTCGAACTGGACGCCGAAAAAAGGCGAACCGAAGGATGCCCACCGGAACTCGACCATTTGGTTCGCCACCTCTTGGCTCGCATCGACTCCCGCGCGCGCGCGGTGCGCACCGTGGCCACCACGGCCACCCGGCACCGGCCAGGACGCGGGGACGAATTCGGCCTGATGTGGCCCGTGGGTCACGGGGTCATCACCTCGGGGTTTGGCTACCGACGAGATCCCATACAGCATGACAAGGTGCGGTTCCACAATGGCATCGATTTGGCGGCACCACCTCATGAGCCCATCCTGGCCGCGGCCCGCGGCACGGTGACCAAGGCGGGCTGGGCAGGCAAGGCCGGGCGCCTGGTGCGCATCCATCATCCGGATGGCACGGTCACCCTCTACGCCCACTTGGCCATGATCATGGTCAAACCCGGTCAACACGTAGGCGCGGGCGACGTCATCGGGCTCCTCGGCCAGTCCGGGCGCTCCACCGGCCCCCATCTCCACTTCGGCGTACTGCAAGCAGGCCGGCACGTAGATCCCTTGGACGTCCTGCGCCCCGTACCCATGAGCTTTTCCGATGAGCTCACCGGCATCGTCTTCGGCTATGGACAATGAGGAGCGGGCTCGATAAGTAGCTAAGTAAGAAACGCTCAGGAGAACAGAACCATGCCCATATCGAAAAAAGTCGAAGCCCTCATGACCAAAGCCTCTTTCATCCGGCGCATGTTTGAAGAAGGCCGACGAATGAAACAGGAGTTCGGTGCCGAAAATGTATACGACTTCAGCCTGGGCAACCCGATTCTGGAGCCACCGGAGAAAGTCATCGCGACCTTGCAGCGCCTGGTCAAAGAGCAGCCCGCGGGCCTCCATCGCTACATGCCCAATGCCGGCCACCCGGCCGCCCGTGAAAAAATCGCCGCCTACCTGAATTCACAAATGGATCTGGACATCACGGTCGCCGACATTGTGATGACCGTGGGCGCAGCCGGGGCTTTGAATACAGCCCTAAAAAGCCTGCTGGATCCTGGCGACGAAGTGGTGGTGGTGGCCCCCTTCTTCCCCGAATACCGCTTCTATGTGGACAACCATGGCGGAGAAATGATCGTCGCGGAATCAACCGCGGATTTCGATCTGGATCTAAGCGATTTGGACAAAGCCATCGGCCCGAAGACCAAGGCATTGATTCTCAACTCCCCCAACAACCCCACCGGCCGAATGTACACGACCGAGCAACTGACCAAACTGGGCACCCTACTGGCCCAAAAAGAAAAAGCCCACGGCCACGCCATCACCATTTTGTCGGACGAGCCCTACAAAAAAATCGTATACGACGGACTGACAGTGCCGAATGTCTTGGCCGCACACGCCAACAGCATTCTCATCACCTCCCACTCCAAGGACTTAGGGTTGGCCGGAGAACGAATCGGCTACGCGGCCATCAGCCCGCGCCACGTAGACCGAGAGGCCCTGCAAAACGCCATCACCTTCACCAACCGCACCCTGGGTTTCGTGAATGCACCCAGCATCTTCCAGCACCTGGCGGCGGAAGCCCAGGCTGAAAGCGTACCCATCGCTATTTATCAGGAACTACGAGACATTTTCTGCAAAGGTCTGACCGAAGCCGGCTACAGTTTCGTCAAGCCTCAAGGTGCGTTTTATCTCTTCCCCAAGACGCCCATCGACGACGATGTGGCCTTCGTCAGCCTCTTACAGAAACAACGCATCTTGGCCGTGCCCGGCTCGGGCTTTGGTCGACCGGGTCACATTCGCCTGGCCTTCTGCGTCAGAAAAAAAGAAATTGAAGAATCTTTCGAGGGATTTGCCGCGGCCATGAGGGAAGCGGGCAATTAATTACCTGCCGATGGGCGGGGCTTCGCCCGATTCGTCTTTGTCCTTCTTGTGATCCAGTCCGCCAGGCAAGGTGATCACCTTCGCTTGTTGCACCGCGTAGCGTTCCCCCTCTCGTGCCATGACGGTCACAAAGTTGGCGCCGGGCTCAAGGTCCAACTCCACATCAAAGGGCACATTGCGTGGGTTCTGGGTGTCGCTGCCGGAAACCATATAAATCTTATTGGAACCGACCCAAACCGCCACGTCCCGCAAATCCGCGTCATCATCCAAAACCCGCCCGCGAAGTCGAATCTTGCCGCCCTTCTCTAAGTATGCGGGGATTGGTTCCAACTCGATACGCGGCGGGCTGTATTGCTCAAAGGCAACCAAATCCGTAGCCTGGATGGGCGCGGCTTTTCCCTTGGCCTTCGACAGGTTTTCGGTATGTATCCATCCCGCCGGACCATCCCGGCCCACAATTCGAAACCAAGGGCCAAGCTGCCTATCGAGTCGTACTTTGAGATTCTTGGGCGCAAAACCCACCAGAGGCGCAGCGAGGTCCGCGCCCCCTCGCACCTCAGCCCGGGATCGCTTGACTTGATGAACCAGCTTGACCTTGAGAATTTTGCGGCTCTTGCCCAGATCCAAAGGCAAATCCAGCTTGGCCACCTGAGTGACCCCGAAGGCTGAATCCCAAAGCGTTATCTCGACAGGCAAAATTTTACGCTTGCTTTCAGCTGGAACCCGAAATCGAAAACTGTCTGTCTTTGAGGCACCAGGCTCAATCTCTTCCAGCTTGAGACGGCCACCGCCGGAAACCAGGAACAAATCCTTGCCCGCTTTGTTTTGCAAGAGGCCCTTGGCGTCCATGGCCTTGCCCTCGCCCCGGTTGGTCACCCGAACCCTGAGTTCCACCTGCTCTCCTGGCTGGATCAGGCCATCGCCGTTTCCCTTGTCGTCGGCCACCCACCAGGAGAAAGCAAAGGCCGGACGGGGCAAACCCTCCGTGGTGATACGGGTTTCCAGATTTCCGGGTGCCTTGCTGCCTTCAGCGAAAAACTCAAACCGAAGATCGTCGGTCCGACCCCATGCCCCCCGGGGCACCTTGACGGGCACCTCCCAGGTCCTGCTCTGTCCTGGATCCACGCGACCGAAAAGAAACTCGCGGTTGTCGTAAAGCCTGTGTTCACAACGGCTCTCGGCCCGCAAACGGAAAAAGGGTGCCTTGCCGGAATTCTGGACAGTCAACTTCATCGTCACCTTGCTGTCGGCTTTGGCCTGCCCCTTGCTGCCCACACCCTCGCCAACCAGCGCGAACTCAGCCTTGCCCAGGGCACCGTTTCCCGCAGCCAACGACCAATCCACTTTCAGCTTCTTGAACTTCTCGGCCATCTTCGCCAACTCGGCCTGCTGCACCTTGTGCAAAAAATCCGCGCCTTCGTCCATCATCGCCGATCCGCGCGGCGTCTTGACGGCCAACAAATAATCTCGCGCCAAGCGAATTTCAAAATCCTCCTTGAAACCCTCATCAGGCAGCGGAAGCTCGTCGTCTTTTTCTTCCTTTTTCTCTGGCATATCGAAAACATAGCGCACCGTCTCCGCCGGCTTTAACTCCAGCTTGCGATGCTTCTTCAGGTGAGCTTCGATGTCCGCTTCTCGAAATCGCTCCGGCTTGGCAAAGACCTGCAGATCTTCGGGATCTAAAAGCATGGGCTTCAGTTTGATGTCGGGGGTGATACCCACTTCCTGAATGGACACGTCCCCCGGGATCAAGTACTCGGCCATCGTCAACTTCAAGCAAGCCCCCTCCACCGACTCAGGCACCCGATCGTTGAGGATCTGCACCGTGCCCTTACCGAAGGTCTGCTCCCCCATCACCACCGCCCTGTCCAGATTTTTCAAAGCGCCTGCCAAAATCTCTGAAGCCGAGGCAGAACCGGAGTTCACCAATACCACGATGGGCAGATCCAGATCCGCGCCTTCCTCGTCAGCCCGTTTCTCTTCTCGGGCCTTTTGCACTCGTTCTTTGGGCGTTGAGTCTTCGCTATAGGCAACAGTGGCCACAATGATGCCCCGATCCAGAAACAAATCGGCCGCCTGCACAGCCGACTTCATCAAGCCGCCTGCATTGTTGCGCAAATCGAGCACGAGCCCGCGCAGGCCCTTGCTCTCCCGCTTGAGCTTGGATAGGTGGCGCAGGAGATCGCCCCCGGTGTGGCGCGAGAAATCCTGGATCGCGATATAGGCCACTTTGCCATCCAGAAGCTTGGACTCGATGGACCGGACCCGAATGGTCTGGCGGGTGATTACGTATTTTTGCGGCTCCGCCCATCCCTTGCGCATAATCCACACAACCACCTTGCTACCGGCTTTGCCACGCAACAAATTGACCGCCTCGTCCAAGGGCATGTTGACCGTGCTCTGATCATCGATGCGCACAATCTGATCCATGGCCTTCAGGCCCAGTCGGGCCGCGGGGGTGTCCGGCAAGGGAGAAATGATGGTCAGCATGCCCCTGCGAACGGAAATGCGGATGCCCAGGCCTCCGAATTCACCCGTGGTCTTCAGCTGCATCTCACGGTAAAGCTCGGGGGGCAGCAGGTTTGAATGAGGGTCCAGGGTGGAAAGCATGCCGTTGATGGCCGCGAATTCTACTCTCTCCGGCTCGGAGCCGGACTCCAGGTTTTCGGAAATGAACTTAAAAATCGGTTGCAAATTATAGTTCATCTCCCAAACGGTGGCTGGCTTCCCCACCCGGAACTTGGAGTGCTTGCCGCCTACCTGCAAACGGACTTCTCCATCCTTGAGCTGGATCTCCACATCCGGCACCCTGCGTTCGATGTACTCAAGTGTCTTTTCCAACATGGTGACCGGATCCACCCGGGAGGGGTCCACGTAGTCTTGCTTTAGCTGCAATAGCACCCAACTGAAAGCCTCCATCCGCGACAGTTCGTATTTGTCGCTGCTGGCCTCAAGCACACGAGGCGTAAGCAGGCAAAAAAGAGACAGCAGGCAGATGGAAATCCATGAGGGAATCGTGGTTCGTTCAAATCGAGACATCAATTCTATCTCCTTGAGATGCAAAGAAAAATCACACAAAACACCGGCCAGCATGTTATGGTCCTTGCGAAGAAAAGTCAATGGAGGGGAACTCTCATCACTTTCTTGCGTCAAAGGTCCATCGGTGATTGACGTGATCGAACGAGCCAAATATTCTGCCATCATGGTAAACGCCTCTGGCGCCCAGGACGAAGGCCTGCTCGTCGCAGGACTCAAGCGCGGCGATGAGCGGGCATTCGAAGCCCTGGTACGGCACAACCAGAATAAAGTTTACGGCCTGTGTTTGCGATTGATGGGCAACCCGGAAGAAGCAGAGGATCTGGCTCAGGATGTCTTTCTCACCGTCTATCGGGCCATCGGGAAATTCCGAGGAGAGAGCCGTCTATCCACTTGGATCTACCGCATCACCCGCAATCATTGCCTCAATCGCATCAAGTTTCTCAAACGCAGGGCCCATCAACGCAAGCAAAGCTTAGACGTGACTCGCCAGGCGGATCTTTCTGGTCAGCAACTTCACCGCCCCGTCGGCTCCGGATCAGTGCGCCCTGATCGGCTGGCCGAAGGCAAACAACTTGAGCTTCTGATTCAGGAACAGATCAACGAACTCAGCGAAGATCACAAAGAGCTCATCGTGCTGCGCGATCTGGAACAAATGAGCTACGAAGAAATACAAACCATCACCGGGCTTGCCTTGGGTACCATCAAGAGCCGGTTGCACCGAGCCCGGGTGGACTTGGCCCAGCGCCTGTCGCCATATCTGGAGGAAACGTGAGCAGTTCTTTGGCACATGAACAGGCCCAGGGTCTGTTATCGGATTACATGGAGGACAGTCTCTCCGAGGCGGAACGCCAGTCGGTCAAGGCTCATCTGGAAAGCTGCACCACCTGTCGCGAGGAGCTTGCCCTACTCAAGCGCACCATGCCCTTGATCCAGGGCATGCCGCGAGTCCAAGCCCCCTCCGGATTCACCAACCGCGTGAGCTTGCGCGCCCGCAAGTCGGGTATTTTAGCCAGACGTCGACGGACGCACCTTTGGCGCATCAGCACACCCTTCACCTCCATCGTGACCATGGCGGTATTGATGGCCGCCGTGGGGGCCATGCTGGTCGTCGTACTCATGTTGCAACAACAAATCGAGGTACTCATACAGGAGCAGCCCCCCACCCGCATGCAGGTCGACGATGCCGCTGACCTGGAACGCATCGCGCGGCTGGCCTGGGCAGCCGACGCCGAAGTGCGAGTCACAGACAAGCCCTTGGCACCGGACAGTCCCATCGGTGACGCGCTCGAACTCGAGCTGCGTCTGGATAAAAACAAACTCGAAGGCTTTTTCTCCGCGATGGAGCAGGCTGGACTACAGCACACATTGCTGGAAATCGAAGAATACAAAACGGGAACCGGATCGGCTTTTATTCTCGTGCAACGCCGACAATAAGAACTCTTTTTACACGGGCGGGCATGAAGCCCGCCCCTACATCTTACTGTACTCGAGCTCTATCTGGCTAACTGTATGCAAAGGCAAAGGGGTTGTGGAAAAAATCTGCCGAAGCTCGATCTTGGCTTTCCAATGAACATGACTGGACACCAATCTGCCACCGGAAACATCAAAAACGTGTTCGGCCCGCCCCTTTCCGTCCACATCCAATTGCACATTCATTAAGCGCCAAGCCCGCTGCTCAGAACCCAAAAGATCCAATTCTTCTTCTATGCGAAGGCAGCGCTTCGCTGAACATGCGGCACGGCCGGCCACCTTATACCGGCTGATCAACTTCATCACCAGGCCCGGGGCTCCCGGCACCGACAAATTCATCTTTCGCTCACCCACCCAGACATCCCCAACCACCACCTCGGCTTTGGGCAGACGAGGCAAGCCAAAAACGCCCAAGCCCAGAATCAGGTCAGCCAGGGGAGCCAGCCGACTCCAGGCCGCACCGTCAAAATCGTTGCTGTTGGCAACACCTGGCCCCAAAAGCCCCAATACATCGAAAGCGTAGTCGAACTTAAGCTCCGCGGCTTCCGACTGGCCGGGCGTGTCCACCGACAGACCATCCTTTTGGGCGTCCAACTCCAAGCGGCGGACCCGCATGCAAAGGTGGTCTTTCTCCACGGATTCGCTCAAGCGCATCTTTATTTGGTCGCGGTGCTTTCCGGGCATGGAGGGCGTGTCGGGTATGCTACTCAAGATCTCCCGGCTGACTTCAATCCGGTAATCTCCACCGCGAGTGTAGCGCAGTTTGTTTCCCGAAGGCTCGGCGGAAACGGCACCGAGGACCAAGCAGCAAGCCAGGACTTGAAAAAGAATACGGGGAGGCATCACTTCAAGGTCATCTCCACCTTGGTTTTGATCTTGAGCTTGGTGTTGAACTTCTTGCCCTGGGCACTGGCGATCACCGTACCCTGGATATCCATATTGGTCTTCGTTTTGAGTGTCCTGCCATCTTCCACGGAGAAAAAACTCACGCTGCTGCCCCGACCGCTCAAGTTGGTATCCATGGGGATATTGTTCTGCACGGCCTTTCCCGTCAGCAAAATCTTCACCTTTGCCGTCACCTTGGCCGCCGGCTTGCCCTTGAACTTGTCCATGCCCACGAAGGTGTAAACGCTTACCACGTCCATGTTCATGTCCTTGGTGCCCGCCAATTTGGTCGGCACCTTTTGCTTGTGGCTCCAGCTGTCGCCGGGCTTGAGGGCCTTCTCGGGAAAAATCATGGCCCCCTGAGCGATGGACTTCTTCATCTCATCAGCCATCTTGAGCGCTTTATTACCCAAGCCCTTCTCACTGACCACCTTGGCTTCACCCAGCTCGCCCAACTCGCTCATCTTCATGGTCATGCGCACCTTCGTCAGCTCATCGGCACCAGGGATGGGCATGGGTTGTCCGCTGACGCTCATGTTGGCGTCCATGCGGGTGTAGCCCACCTCCAACACGGCTCCGGTGCCATCCTGCTTGAGCACCTTTTGGTACATATCGGTGTTGATGGTGATGTTCACTTTTTGGGTCATGCCGGGGGCCATGTCCGTCTCGACCTCCATCTTCTGACCCATGGTCATTCGATAAACCTGTTTATCGCCGGGCTTAAACTTGAAACGCAGTTTGACCGCATCACCAGCCCAAACCACACTGCCGGTCATCATCAGGACCGCAACCAATCCAAGGGCCAGCCAAGTTTTCTGCGAACGCGTACGTGTCATCTGCATCTCCTGAATGGTTGGATTATTCTTCGCCCCACCCACCGTATTTCAAGCAAGTCTACAAATCAACCGCCAAGCTTGCCATCATGCTCGTTTCCTGCCCAAAATACATGCACCTAACTAGATCCCGGGTGCCTGTGATCCGTCAGTATGCCCATGACCCATACCCAGCAAGGGAAGATATCCATGAAATATCTCGTGAAATCGACCGTTTTGGCCTTAATCGGCTTGATGCTGACAGCCGGTCCTGTTTTTGCCACGGGCCTGCTTATCCCCACCGATAAAAGCATCCCACCCTTGGCCATCAAGTACCACCGGGCCACGGTGACCATCAAGGATCGGGTGGCCGTGACTCATATCGACCAGGTTTTCGTCAATTCCACGAATCGGAATCTGGAAGCCACCTACATCTTTCCGCTCCCCAAGGGTGCCACGGTCGATGACTTTTACCTCTACGTCAACGGCCAGCGCACCAAGGGCGAAATATTAGAACGCAACCGGGCGCGCAACATCTACGAGGGCATCGTTCGCCGCATGGAGGACCCGGGCCTTCTCGAATACATGGGCCACGACCTGTTCAAGTGCCGAGTCTACCCGGTGCCG
>JAFCZJ010000301.1 GCA_019314375.1 Deltaproteobacteria bacterium
GTCGACAGCATCCAACTCAGAGCCAGCAGCGAAAAGCCGAGAATGGCCGGGGCCATGGACTCACCAATGCCCAGCAAGACGAATTTGTGCAGATCCGGCTGATCGGAGATGCCGGGGGTCATGGCGCAGTTCTTTCCAACGGCGGCCAGGTTGGACGCCAAACCCGAGAGCACCATGAAAATGGTGGCCAGAGACATGGGCCGAAGCAAGGCCAATTTTCGCTCGCTGGGTTTGATGGCCAGGGCGACGGCCAAGGCCAGACAGGTCAGCCCAAACAGTGAGACCAAAACCATGGAAAAACCGCCTTCTCTAAAGAACGTAAGCATTTCATCATCCTCCTTTGCCCATTAAAACGTCGGGGGGGCCCTTGCGTGACAGAAAAAAAACTTGTCACATAAGGGCAAGTGGCGCGTTTCTAGGAATATGAAGATGAATATGGACATGCAAGCACAGAAACAATGGGTCGAAGGCCTGCGGACTGGAGATGAGGCGACCTTCGACCAGGTTTACGATCACTTCCGGGCGCGTTTGTTCAGCTTCTTGCTGCGCATGACCTTGCGACAGGACGTGGCCGAGGACCTGCTTCAAGAAACCTTTTTGCGATTGGCCTCCCACGGCGACCGCCTCCGCGAAGACAGCCATCTTTCAGCCTGGCTCTATACCGTAGCTCGCAACCTGGCCATGAGTTATCACCGTCGCTGTTTTTTGGATCAAGAACGGGTCGGCGAGCTGGGTCGCCTGGGCTTTGAGGCCGGTGTCGGCCCTTTCGAAGCCCTGGCCGTCAACGAACTGCAAGCACGGGTTGAGGGTATTCTGGCGCGCCTGCCGGCCAAATACCGCGAGGCCCTGCTGTTGGCAGGCGCCGAGGGCTTCACCCCCCTGGAAGCAGCAGAAATCTGCGGCATCAAAGCGGATGCATTTCGCCAGCGGCTTTCCCGTGCCCGCGCCATGCTGAAACAAAGGCTGGACAAGGGATCTGCGACCTCCCTCACCCCCCAGGAGGTGCTGTCATGAATTCCCTGCTGCCCGGCCAATTGGCCACGGAGGATCTGGACCCCATGCGACGGGCCCGGCTGCAACAAAGGGCCCACCGGGTCTTGTCCGCAAGACGAAGAAAAATGACCAGGGCCGCCCGCAAGGCCCGCCTGCTTTATGACAGGATTTTCGAGCCCCTCCTGGCCGGCGGCCTCTGCACCGTCGTGTTCATCTGGACCGCTCGAAATCTTTCCTCACTCTTAGGCCCCTGAGGCTGGCGACCCACGAAAGGTATGTTTCCCATGGGCCGCCTTATACGCTAGTCTCCAAGCCATGAGCGATTCCCTGCCCGAAGCCACTTGCGGCGACTGCATCGCCTTCA
This sequence comes from Deltaproteobacteria bacterium, assembly GCA_019314375.1. Taxonomy (GTDB): domain Bacteria; phylum Myxococcota; class B64-G9; order B64-G9; family B64-G9; genus JAFCZJ01. The sequence continues at coordinate 1,358 of JAFCZJ010000301.1, forward strand.
TCAAACAAACAGACGACGAGGCCGTACGCGGACGCGGGCCCTGCAAGCTTCGGCCGGAGATGGGTATGATCTCGGGCACCCTGACCGCCTGCGGCATGCTGAGGCTGCGGGTTTCTCGCCAAGGGAAAGTCAGGATCAGCGAGGGACCGCCCAAGAGCCGCCGGGGCATGAGCCGACAATCAGCCCCCGAGCGCCCCAGCCGACCGGCGCGGCCCACGATGAAAAACCCCACCCTTGGTGACAGCTCCGGCACATTGGGAGACTTGGACATGGACAGAGACGGATTGAAGCAAGTGCTGCGCGAACTATTGGAAGAAGAGACCCTTTATGGCTATCCGGAGATGGCATCCCGCTGGCAGGAAGGTACGCTGGTGATGAAGCCTGCCGATCCGGCCAACCAGCCCAAGGAAGTGTCCATCGAGAGCTTCTTCCACAAGATCGTCATGCTCAGGGATCGATTGCGGGTCTTGGAGGCCAAGCTGAACGGCCAAGACAAGTTGAGCGAGCAGGACAAGGTGGAATTGCAAGGCTACGTATCCAAATGCTACGGCACCCTGACCACCTTCAACGTACTCTTCGCCGACAAAGCCGACCAGTTCAGATCCAAATAGTCAAACCGTACCTAGGGAAAAAACCATGCAATCGCATCTGAGATCACTTTTGGCGGTTTTCTGTATTTTGGCGCTACCGACTTCAGCCCTGGCCCAGAATGCAGCCACCCCCACCGTCGACAGCAACATCTACACCAGCCCGGCCGGAAACGATCCCGCCTCGGCCCTGGACGGCCCAACCCAGGAAGGCGAAGTCAGCATCGTGCGCGAGCAATATTTTGATCTCACGGCGCCGGACATGACGGGCTCGGGTGTTTCCCTGGGCGTCACCATCCAGGATGATGGTTTTTATTCTCAGTCCATCTATGTGCGCACCGGCCCGGTCATCGACAGCAGTCGCTCGCCGGAAAGCGAAGGCAGCATCACCTTCCCCGCCGGGGTGACGGTCATCGGCACGGTCGAGGCCGATGCCGAACTCGATGCCACGGACGCCACCTGGGGCCTGCCGACCAGCATCGACTACGGCTCCAGCGCTCGAGGCATGGAAGCCGGCGAGGGACCCATCACGGTGGTCAACGGCGACGGCAGCACAACGGTCAGTTGGATCACGGACATGAACAGCACCCCCTACACAGACGACTTTCGGATTCTTCTGGATTTCGGTAATTTCTTTCCGCCGTCTCTTGACATGGACATCGTGTTGACCACGGGAGATGACATCAACGTGGGTGCCAGCGACGGGGGTGGCGTGACGAGCATCACCGCAACCCTCACCGGCGACCTGGATTGTCTGGCAGACACCGACGGCGACGGCATCGACGACTGCACAGAGGCCGCCAATGATCCGGACACGGATGACGATCAAGGCGGCCCGGATGTGGCCGACGACTTCGACGACGACGGCATCCCCAGTTATCTTGATCCGGACTCGGATGGCGACGGCGTGGACGATGGGGATGACGCCGATCCTTTCGACGCCCAGACCTGCGAAGACTCGGACTCAGACGGCTGCGATGACTGCTCTGCAGGCGCGGGCCCCGATCCGGCAAACGACGGCACGGACACCGATGCTGACGGCATCTGCGACGCGGGCGACAACTGTGTAACCGACGTCAATGCGGGACAAGAGGATTTGGAAAACGACGGCATCGGCGATGTCTGTGACAACTGCGTCAACGACATCAATCCGGGACAAGAGGACCTGGACAGCGAC
>JAFCZJ010000187.1 GCA_019314375.1 Deltaproteobacteria bacterium
CTGCACACCGGGCTGCACACCGGGCTGCACACCGGGCTGCACACCGGGCTGCACACCGGGCTGCACACCGGGCTGCACACCGGGCTGCACACCGGGCTGCACACCGGGCTGCACGCCGGGTTGCACACCGGGTTGCACACCGGGCTGCACGCCGGGCTGCACACCGGGCTGCATGCCGGGTTGCATGCCGGGCTGTACGCCGGGTTGCACACCAGGCTGTGTGCCTGGACCCGCCACCGGCTGCATCACTTGGGGATTGGGCTCAGGTACATCATCTTTGCTGGTGGCCCAAATCACCACCCCTATGGTGGTGGCAAACATGACAAACAAAGCCAAGCCCCCACCGAGAACCATCATCTTCATCTGACGGTTCACACCCGCCCGCCCCGGAATGAATTGCTCCTCGGGTGGAGCGGCACGCTCACGCCGTTCCTCGTATTGCTCGCGGCTGGCCGCCTGCTGCGCAGCCAAAGCGTCTTCCTCCGCCTTCTTGCGAGCCTCCTCCTCGATCCGCTCCCGCTCTATCCGTTCCCGCTCCGCCTCCTCCGCTGCGGCCTCCTCCTCTGCTGCGATCTGACCGATGAGCGATCCTTCCTCTTCTTCGGGCTCATCTTTATCCTCCGCCTCCATGGGAATGGAGTCCTCCCCATCCCCTGGCACGGCATCTTCCTCAGGAAAAGGAAATTCATCTTCCTCGGGCTCGGGGTCGACGGGCTTCATACTGGAGAGTTCCTCTTCGGCCAAAGAACTCAAGGAAGACAGTGCCGAGGGTTTCCAATCCACATCGGCACCGGCAAATGCCGCATCCGAAGCACTGGAAGACTCTTCCTCCTCGTCAAAATACCCATCGTCAGCCTGGGTCTCGTCGCCTCCAAAATCAGATTCATCGGAAGGAAAGTCCTCAGCCCCGGATGCCGACTCATCGTCCCCGTCGAAACGCCAGGCCGACTCGTCGTCGGACTCCAGCGCTTCTTCTTCTTCTTTTGGCTCATCAGGGCTTTCATCCGATTCACGATTTTCTTCCTCGTCAACCAGGAACTGAAATTCAGCCACCTCGTACGCAGGTAGCCACTCATCGAACCCCGCCTTCCAAACCAGGGTCTCCCCGTCATACTGACCCTCTTCAAAATGCTCAGCGAACTCAGCTAAGCTCATGGGACCGACTTGCTTCTCGTCAACGGCTGCATACCACTCGACCTTGTCCCGGTCCACGTCGCCCGCCTGGGTGGCGTCGTCAGATCGAGATCCTCCGTCGAAATCCGGATCATTTTCATCATCTTCTACATCGGCCTTCTTCCGCTCAGACTGGACCTGCTGCATTTCTTCCATGTTGAATACACGGGTGGATTGCCGATCCACGTCTTCTTCAGAAGAATCGGCGAAAGGATCCACTTCATCTTCTTCCGCGTCATCACCCAAAATGTCATCCAAAGCGCTACGCAGTTCCTGCTCTTCCTCGCTGGACACCTCGCCGGCTTCTGACGCATCTTCCTCCTGCTCTTCCTCCTGCTCTTCCTCCTGCTCCTGCTCTTCCTCCTGCTCTTCCTCCTGCCCTTCCTCCTGCCCTTCCTCCTGCTCTTCCTCCTGCCCTTCCTCCTGCCCTTCCTCCTGCTCTTCCTTCTGCTCTTCCTCCTGCTCTTCTTCCTGCCCTTCTTCCTGGTTTTCTAGTTCTTCATCGCGGTCATGCGTTGTGCTATCCGATCTATCCGCAAAGGGGTCCTGCTTACTTTCCTCTTCGGTCGACTCCTCCGGCAGAACCGTGATTACTTCCCCGCACTTTTTGCAGCGAACCCGAACCCCCTTTTTACCGAGTTTCTCGTCCGCAATCTGGTACTGGGCGCTGCATTCCTGGCATCGAAATTTCATCAAGTCACCATCGTCCCGTCAAAACCGGACCCGAAGTTTCTTCCATCACACCGTCTGACGCTTGGCCCCTCAGCGAAGGTCTACCTTCACCTTGAGACCTAAAGCAGCAACAATGCGCCAAACATCGCAGCATAAGAGACCCCATAAAAAGGAGGCACCTCTAACAGAGCCTTGATTTCACTCGAAAAACCTTTAGCACAGGGATTGCTGGCTTGACAAGAAATTTCCCTCAGGAATCACCTAGATAAGACTCCAGCAGCAAAGCCAAACGCTGACGAGTGGCCATGGGAATGCGCCCCAAGTCGGTCATGATGGCGTTCGCCAAAGCGCTTTGGCATTTGCAACCGGCCTGGGGCCGGAATCGACTCGCCAGGCCAGCCACCACTCGCCGTGCAGCAGCACTGTTCTGCCGGACAACCGCCAGCACGGCCTCGACACTCACCGCTTCTTCCGATTGATGCCAACAATCATAGTCGGTGCTCAGAGCCAAAGTGGCGTAACAGATCTCCGCCTCGCGTGCCAATTTGGCCTCTGGCAGATTGGTCATACCAATAACGGATGCCCCCATGGATCGATAAAATTCAGATTCTGCACGAGTGGAAAAACAGGGGCCCTCCATACAAACGTATGTTCCGCCGTCATGATGGCTCAAATTCAATTCGCGGAGGACCTCAAGCAAGGTGGCGCGGAGTTGGGGGCAAAAGGGGTCTCCGAATGACACATGGGCCACCACCCCCTGGCCGAAAAAAGTATTGGGACGCAGGCGGGTCCGATCAAAAAGCTGATCAGGAACCACCATCTCCCCCGGATGCACATCTTCCCTGAGGCTGCCTACAGCCGATACGCTCAAGATGTGCCGGACCCCAAGTTGACGGAAGCCATGGATGTTGGCCCGATAGTTTACCTCGGAAGGAAGAAGCGTGTGCCCCTCCCCATGTCGGGGCAGAAACACCAACTCCTGCTCGCCCAAATTCCCGCAGATATACTTGCCGGAGGGTTCACCAAAAGGGGTGTCGACCTGACATCTCTCCACGTCCACCAACTCATCCAGGTCATAGAGCCCCGAACCGCCGATGACGCCCAACTTGTGCCCGTTCATGGAGCCTCCTGTGCCCAATTTTGAATGAAAAACTCTAACCCAAGCCTCCATACCCGGTCAACGCCTCGGATGTCCTTGACGAAAGGCCTCTCCCGGAATACAAAGCCTCAATCAAGTTTCTCTTTGCCAAGGAGATGCCCATGTCCCAACCGCTCGTTCTCGGAATCGGCAACGCCCTGACAGACATCACCGTCAACGCCACAGACAAGCTCTTGGATGAACTCGATTTACCCAAAGGCAGCATGCAACTCATCGATGTAGAGCGCTCCAAGGAATTGGTGGCCAAGCTTAACTGTGACAAGATGTGCGCAGGGGGTTGCGCCTCCAACACCATCACAGGCCTTGGCAGGCTGGGATTGCATACGGCCTTCATCGGCAAAGTGGGACGCGATGACATGGGGTTCCATTTCGCGGAAAACCTCATCGATCACGGGGTCGAGTCCAGACTGATCCAGTCCGACTCACCCTCGGGCACGGCCATCGCCTTGGTCACACCGGACGGCGAACGAACTTTTGCCACATTTCTTGGGGCTGCGGTCGAACTGGATGCCGACGAGTTGAGTCCAGAGATGTTCGCCGATGCCGCCTATTTCCACATCGAAGGATATCTGGTGCAAAACCACGACCTGATTCGCAAGGCTGTGGACCTGGCCCGCGAGGCCGGCGCGAGCATTTCCATGGATCTGGCATCTTACAACGTGGTGGCGGAAAACTTGGACTTCCTGCGGGATCTGGTGGCCCCCGGCATCGACATCCTCTTCGCCAACGAAGACGAAGCCCAGGCCTTCACTGGCGAGAAGGACGAAAAAATGGCATTGGAAGCCTTGGCCAAAGAATGCCGCATTGCGGTGGTCAAATTGGGCAAGCAGGGCTCCCTGGTGGCACGGGGCACGGAAAGAGTCCACATCCCCATCCAGCCGGTCAAGCCCGTGGACACCACCGGCGCAGGCGACCTCTACGCCACTGGGTTCCTATATGGCGTCGTAAAAAAAGCTTCCCTGGAAACCTGTGGACGCTTCGGTTCCATCATCGCCGCCGAGATCATCCAAACCCTGGGCGCTCACATGGACATGCCCACCTGGGAGCGAATCCGACAAGCCTATCCGGCCAAATGAACTACAAGGACTTAAGCCCGGTGACAAGTTGGCCGCAGGCGGCCTTGAGCTTATCTCCACGACTGCGACGCACCATCGCCGTGACGTGCAGGTCGGACAAGCGATCGGCAAAGACCCTGACACGGGCCTCGTCCGGCGCTTCAAAAGGCAATCCCTCACAGGGATTATACGGAATCAAGTTAACCTTGGCGTGAACGTCCTTGACCAACCTGGCCAAACGTTCGATGTCTTCGTCCTGGTCGTTTATGCCCTTGAACATCACGTACTCAAAAGTAATGCGGTAGTTCTGCTGCAAGGGCAGATTGCGGCAGGTCTTCATCAACTCGGCGATGGGGTGTTTTCGGTTGATGGGCATGAGACGCGATCGCTGCTCGTCGGTGGTGGCGTTCAAAGACACAGCCAAGCGTACCGGCACTTCACGGACAAAACGCTCCATGGCCGGCAGCAAACCCACAGTGGACACCGTCAAATGCCTGCGGCCTAAATTGAGCCCCATGGGATGCAATAGAATATCCACCGCCGACGCCACCGCGTCCAGGTTCGCCAGAGGTTCGCCCATACCCATGAACACCACATTGGACACAGGGCGGTCCTGCGCTCCATCCCGCAAAGCGCTCACCACGGCCTCCACCTGCCCCACGATCTCACCCGCGCTCAGATTCCGCACCAGGCCCATGGTGCCGGTGGCACAAAAGGCACAACCCATGGCGCAGCCCACCTGGGTCGAGATGCACAAGGTGGCCCGCTTCGCTTCCGGCATGAAGACACCTTCGATCTCCAAGCCATCGTGTAAGCCGAATCGATACTTTCGGGTGCCGTCTTCCGCCAGTTGCTCTTCGGTGATCTCGAGACGCGTAATTCTGGCCAAGTCAGGCAGTCGCTGCCGCAAATCCTTGGCCAAATCGGTCATTTCGTCGAAATCAGCCACGCAGCGATTGTGCAGCCAGCGAAAGACCTGCCTGCCGCGGAAAGGCTTCTCGCCAATGTCGGCAAAATAGTCCTGCAGCTCGTCGAAAGTCAGCGAGAGAATGTCATTCTTTTCGTCCAAAACGCAGGCACCTTAACAAAAAGACGCCCCCCGACACATTTCGAGGGGCGTCATGGAAATACCAAAAAACTACTTCATGCCCTTGATGATCTCTCGAGCGATGCGGCCACCGGCTTTGCTCAAAGCCTTGCGACCAGCTTCCTGATCGTCTTCGCCGTTGCCCTTGACCTTGTACTTCTTGGCGAACAACTGCCGGCTGCGCGTCCGGTCGGTCACGGTGACGTTTACGTCCGCCGTGCACTGTCGCTGCTGAAAGAAATCCGTGCATCGGCTGACCACGGCCACGCCGCTGATCTCCATATCGGCGCCACGGGTCCCCTTGGTGAATACGATACCCAGGGCCTTGTGCAAGCGATCCTTGATGTCGGCGGCCACCGAACCGGGCCGGACTTCCTCGCCCAAAAGCTCTTCTTCGATGTTGATGAAAGCCGAGAGCTCTTCCAGTTCCACGAAGAACTTGCCGGTGTTGAGGCTCAGATCGTTTGCGAACTTGGCTTCGACGATACGGATTGGGTTCCTGCCGCTCACCAGAGCGCTCACATCCACACGGGCCTCCAAGATGGCCTTTTTGTCGCCGAAAATCTTCACGACCTGGGCCGTGGCACCGCCGTCATCCCCAGTGGAGACATGGCCTTCGATCGAACCCTCGCCTCGTTGGAAGGCAAAAACCACCGGCAGGCTGCGCACGGGTTGATTCTTATAGGTGACCGCAACAGCCAGGGGGTCCGCGATCGCCGAGCCGATGACCGCCTTGTGATTAGGCTGCGCCACCTTCCAACTCAAGTCGGCCGACAGCCGATGCACGGCCCGCTCGATTTCGTGGTTGAGCACTTCGGGCTTGCCGTCGCCATTCACGTCGTAGTCCACCACGCCGCCAAAATACTCACGCAGGGCCAAATAGGAGGCGAAGTAGCCCTTGAAGGCCTCGCCCACACGTCCATCCGCCTCGGCCTTGATGGCGGCCTTGACGTAGTCCACCGCCTTCTTGCGAGCCTTCTCCAGCCGCTCACGAATTTTGCGCGCGATCTCGGCCTTGCTCAAACGGACCAGCATCCAGTACTTTTTCTGTCCCTCGTCCTTCCATCGATCGTGGATCTCCACACCCTCGAGCGTGGTATCGACAAAGAACTGGGTGTCCTGTTTGTAGGACGAGTCCTGCCGACTGCTGTCCTTGGTCACGTTGTCCTTGTCATACAACTTCATGTTGTTTTCTTTGAAGTAGTCCGTGATGACCGAGTTGATGTGCACCTTCAAAGTGCTGCCCAACTCCACATAAGCGCTGTTTCGAGCCCGGGCCCAATCCTGCTCTTCATCACCGCGACTGGTGGCCACACCGATGCCGACGTAATAACCAGGCATCTTGGGCTGATTGTTGGTCCAGTCCGGGGCGGCGCGTGCCGGGTTGACCGGCACCGCGGTCACGGGCTTCTCGATGTAGGGCTTAACCTCAGGCTCGGGCGGAGGCTCAGGCTTAGCGTCCTCCACGTCCCGCTTGGGAGCAGGCAGGCCTCGCTCGGCCGCTTCCAGATCGGCAAAGGCGTCACCGGAGCGCGCTCGGATCGATTCCGTCTTACGCCGATCCGCGTCTCGCTGAGCCTGCTCTTTTTGGGGGTCGCCGCAAGCGCCGAACATCATGGCGAAGGCCGCGAAAAACGTCACGATCATGCCCAATCGGTGTGTCATGTCTTTCTCCTCCAGATAAGGCCCTGCACCCAAAAATTCACGGAAAACTTCACCGCTTGGACGTGGGGCCCCTGGCAGCTATTCAGCTTAACTAGAATCCCAGTCTCACACCCAGATTCGCCTGGGCACCCATCTCGAAGTTGGCGTTGGCGGTGACCATCTGGAGCGGATTGGTAAAGAAGCGGCCCACCAGGTCCAAATAAATCGAGAATTCGGGGATGATGTAATACTCAAAGCCCAACACGGCGTCACCACCAAAGCCCAACAGGTCATCTTGCCCATCGGCGTCGATGATGAAATAGCTGACACCGCCGCGAACACCCGCGACCACCACTAAGCTGTTGATGTACCACTTTTTCTTCACGCCCAGCATCCAGTGGGTCAAACTGACGCTGGTGCCGCCGATGTCACCGAGGTACAGGAAGTCACCCACCAGGGTCAGGTAAAACTCAGACATGTTGAGGGAACTTGCCAAACTCCAATCCATGAACAGACCCGCGCCGAAATACAAACCGATGTCTTCGGTATTGTCGCCCTGCAGGATATCTTTCATGGTGAACTCGGTGACCAGATGCAGGCCGATGTTGGCGCCGATCATCGGATGCTCAAAAAGCTGCTCGCCACCGACGAAATTTCGGTGCACTTTGACTTTCTCGGCGTAAGAAGGCGTACCGCCCCCCTGCCCCGTGGCGTCACCGATGTCGCGCACCTTCACGTAACCGATGAGCGACTTTGTGCCCGCCGCGTCAAACTCGGTCACGTCGTAAGTGTCGTCCAAGCCCAATCCCTCTGACTTGCCCAACATGAACTCCACGCCGTCGCTCAAAGCAGCCGTCACGGGCGTCTTTAACTGAAACTCGGAAAGCCCTTTCATGCGCTTGGACATCACGGCGGTCATGCTGCGAGCCAAAGAGCCCGTGCCATTCGTGGTTGCCTTTTGTTGAAGCGCGGGCAACCTGGCGCGGTAATCGGCCATCGCCCGTTGGTGCCGCTCGTTGGCCTGGGAACGCTGACGACTGGATGCGTTCTTGCCCAAACGAGGTCGCGCCGGGGGCGAAGCATAGCTGAAACGCTCCTGGTTGCGGCCGGTCAAGCTCTCGTAAACCGTATAGGGAGCCTTGGTCTTGTCGGACAAATTGGCGTGATAGAAAGTAACCGCCAAGTCCAGCATGACCTCCATGTAGGCCCGGTCCTTATGAGAAGAAGGCGTACCACCCCGGCACTTAAGCTCCTCCACGGTCTTGTACTTGCCATTGCTCGTCTTGACCTGCTTTTTCTGCATGTAGCAAATCACCGGCCTGTACTGATAACCCTTGACCTTGATGTCATAAAAATACGCCGAATTCATGATCCGGTCGACGTCTTTCGCGTAAACCCGGGCCGACTTAAAACGATCTTCGTATTCGGCTTCGGCCGCCGCCCGATCATTTGCACGCTTTTCTACGTATTGCCGCAAGGCCTGAACGAAGGCATCCAGAGAGCCAAAACTGCGGATGTCAACTGAGTTGTAATCGAAACGCTTCAACTCGATGCCCGGACGAATGGCCTTTTCGATAAGAGCAAATGCATCATCGGTGATTGTCAGTCCACCAACCTTGCCGATGCCCACATAGGTCATGGATTTGCGTTTGTAAGTTTGTTGAGTCTGGTCAGCAGACAAATCCTTGATCTTGTCTCGCGCCAAGGCAGGGGTTGCCAGCAGACTGGCGGTCACTATCAGCAGACCGATGCGTTTCCACATTGGGGATGCCTCCTTCGGGAGTCGGCGGGTGTCAAAAAGGCTCCGGGCAAGCCAGCCAGGAGCCTTGTGTTCAACAAATGCTACTGAAATTGTAGAATCAAGCTGGTCCGAGTCTTCGCCGTCCACTTGAAGGCAGCACCTTCCATCTTGGATTTGATGCCTTTTCGAATGGCTTTTGCCAGCCCCAGATTGTTCATCTTGCACTGGGCGCGAAGGATAACTTTGCCTTCGACGGAGGAAACCAGCTTGTACTTGGAGCAGTTGCGCTCAAGCACCTCGGCCATGTTCTCATCCGTGCCCTCCGGGCCACCATTGAACACCAGATAGAAGCGCTGGCCCTTGGGGGCCGTGCGTTTCCAGAACTTCATGAGCAAGGGAACCAGCTTGCCCATGGCGTCGTTCATAGGCTCCATCAGGGTTTCCGCTTCTTTCCCAGCAATGTCGTCATAACGGGCTGGTGCCGTAGCGCTGGTGTCGCCCACCACTGTGCCGGTGGTCGTCTCATAGGCCTTGACGCGTACGGTGTAGTTGACCGTGTCGCCTTTCTTGCTCTTGATGGCCTCGTATACGAAGTACACGTCGGCACCGATGGCCATGGCGATCTGGGCTGCTTCGTTTTCTTCGGCACCAGATACCTCACCCAAGGCGTCGGTGAACTTGCCCAAATCCTGCACGCCCTTGGCGTCCAAAATCTCAAATTCCTGGTTGGACAGGTACTCATTTACGATGCTCTCCATGATGCCGCGAAGCTTGCTGCCCTTGTTGGCCTTGGAGGGTACGGCCATCAGGCTGGGCATGCCCACGCTGTCCATCAGATCTTCCGTGGATTGCATCACGCCCATGGCTGCCAGATCGTCTTGCAGCATTTTCTGCTGCACATGCACGATGATCTCCACACGGATCTTGTCTTCACCCAACCGGAGGCGAGACTTCACGCCTGGACCCTTGCCGTCCTTGGCACCTGGAGGCGGGTTGCCCACATACTTGTCCAGCTTATTGAACAGGTCCTGCTGCACAG
>JAFCZJ010000188.1 GCA_019314375.1 Deltaproteobacteria bacterium
TGCCGGTGTCTGACCCCCATTTTGGACCCCCATTTTGTGCATTTTGTCTATTTTGTTTGGTTATTGCGCCGACGCAGGGCCATCAGACCCAATCCCAGCCAGAGCATGCCGAAAACGCTTCCGCCGGAGGTGGCTGAACAAGCGCAGCCTTCATCTCCTTTGAGCAAATTGAAGGCCACTTCTTCGGACCAGTCGCCGGCCAGCCCCTCGTTGTCCACGGCTTGAACCCGCCAGCGGTAGGTGTTGCCCATGGGTAGATCCAGGCTGGGCCTGGCTCGGACTTCACCAGCGGAGAAATTCGGCTCTATGCGGGTTAAGGTCAGAAAGGGCCAGTCGTCGATTCCCCGGTAGAGAACGAAGTTGTAGGTATCGACCGTGCCGTCCTGGTCGGAAGCTAAGCTTGCGACCATCTCCTGGCGTTTGTCTTGTACCACCAGCCCGTAGGTGGGGCGGAGGGGAATGGGTACTTCGGGGGGCCAGTTTTCCGGGGCTACGACCATGCCCACCGGCAATTCCATGGCCCTGGCCCCGATGCCGAAAAAGAGAATGCCGCTTTCATAGACGCCGAATTCCAAGTCTCTAGATTCCACACGAACGGATAACTGGCTTGGGCCCAAACCGCTTGCCGGTTCGACTTTGATCCAATCCGCCTGGGCCGTGGTCCACCACTGGAGTTGACCGCCACCCAAGTTGCTCAGATCCAGAATTCGGGTGGCCGGCGGAGGCAGATCGACGTAGGCCTCGAAGTCCAAGCGACCCGGCGCGAGACTGATGATGGGGGCAGGCTCGCTCAAGTCCAACTCGACCTGCAAGATGACTTGTTCGTCTCCCGAGGTGAAGGAAAGCTGCGCCTCATAGCTGCCCGGGATCAAACCCTCGATTTGCACCGAAGCCATCAGCTCGCTGGGGCTGGTGCCGGAGGTTGAAGACAGGCTCAACCAGGGCGCATCGGCGTCCATCTGCACCTGCCATGGCTGGGCCAAGATGCCCTGATGCAAGAGTCGGAAAGCCTTGGGCATGGGACCCGGCTTGCCCTCGACGGCCAAAAAGAGCAGCTTGTCCGGCAAAAGGCTCAAGCTTTGCTCGGTCAATCCCTCCAATGCGAGATCGAAGGTGATGTCTTCGCCTTGCCGAGTGATGTCGAGCACCGAGATGATGGATTCGGAGCGATCATAGGGCAAAGACGAGGGGACGGAGTCGGGGGTAAAGGCCGTGTTCGTGCCGAGGGGAAAAGCGTCGGAGGCATCTCCCATGTCATAGGGCGAGCGATTCAGATCCCGATTGCCGTCGGCTTGCTCTACGTCCACCCAATAGTGGTTTTGATCGTCGTTGTTCCTGCGGGAGTCATCGACGTGATAGATGAGCAAGCCCGGCCCTGGAATGTAGCTGTCGTAGCCGGTTTTTTGGCGGTTCTCCAGCAGAAAGTATTCTTCCCCCGGCATGCCCGCGTCCACCACGATGGCCTGGCCTGTGCGCTCGACGGGCTTTAGTTTCAGGTCGTGGGTGGAGCTTGTGATGTGCAGGGGATCGATGAAGCCCAGCTTCATCTTGGACCAGCCGCAAAAGTGGGTGGGCACGGTGCCGTCATGCCTGGGCCCGCCCCAGGGACCTGATGCCATCAGGCCCCACATGCCGATTCCCGCGGAGTCATAGCCGTAATCGTAGAGATCCGGCAGACCGAAGAAATGCCCTGTCTCGTGTACGATGACGCCTATCTGCGTGATGTCGCGGCCGTTGGCGCGGAACTCGGGCGCTGTATGGTAGGCCACAAACCGAATGCCGTCGGAGGTGGTGAAAGCGTTATGGCTCCATCGCAAATCGGAAAAATGCGAGTGGATGTAGTCCGAGTTGCCTGTGGTTTCGTATCCAGGACCCGAGTGAATGACGGCGACCGCGTCGATGACCCCGTCGCCGTCGGCGTCAAAGCGCGTAAAGTCGAAGCCGCGATCGTCTAAAATCTGGGTGGCATGGATGATCATGTCCTCCGGGTTGCCGTAGCGCCGCTCGTTGTAGGCATAGTAAATGTCGTTTTCCGGCAGGTCGATCCATTCCGTGACGAAGCTTTGCAGGTCCAACAAGCCGCCCGAGACCTGTAAATAGTAATCCCGCACCGAGCCCGAGGACGCGTTGAAGACATCTTCGTAGTCGATGGCTTTGAAGGTGGACTCCTGGTTGGCGAAGCGCACGAGGATGACCAGGTTGGGCACATGGGACTGACCGCGAAGGGGCGGTCTCACTTCCTTCATGGCGGCTTGCTTAAAACCACGCACCCGGTTTTTTAATTCGGGGCTCGGTTGCAGGCCGGGCTCCAATCCCGATTTGCGGGGGTCCATCTGGCCTGCTCGATGTGATGTGGGTACCAAAGCGCCACCATCGCCGAGGCTGGCATAATGCCAGGCTCCATCCTTCTCATCCCATGCGAGGGCGAAGCCAGCCAGATCCTGGGCCCAGCTCAACCATTCGTCACCCATCAGGCGGCCCATGATGCTTGAACCGTCTTCGTTCTTCAGCTCAATGGGAAAGGGCGGTGTGGGCACGGCCAGACTGGTGGCGCTGAGGCCCAGTAGTACGACGGAGGAGAAGAGGAGGGAGTTAAGAAGACGTCTCATGTCTCCAATTTACGCCCGGTCGGTCATCCTGACAAGGCCGCGGTTGAGTTACATGATGTATTTTTTGTTGATCAGGCTGTTGAGATAGATCTCGGCGGCGTTGCCGAATTGGGCCTGCACCGAGCGCTGGGCCAGGACGAAGGTGGCTTTTTCACCGGCGATGCGACTGAACATGATGAGAGCCGTCTCTGAGCCGGTCAGCATCTCCAAAGCACAGAGGTTGGGGCTGTCTTCCATGGCCAGATCGGCTCGGCAAACCGGACAGGAGAATTCCCAGCGGGAACCCTCTTCAATGGGCACACCGGGCGGAACGAAAATTTCGTAATTGCCAGGATCGGGATGAAAGCCGATGAGCATGCGGTCGTCTCCGCGCTGGGCTACCAGCACCACCGCCTCATTGGGGTTCAGCAAGGCCTTGCATTTGGGGCAGGCATAAGTCCAGCTCATGGCACCCTCTTTTCGTCGTTTTGAATCCTTTATAGGCCTCATGCTAGCCCTAAGCCTGTCTCTTGACAAGAGCTTGCATGAGGTGACGCTTTGGGGCATGGTTCAACCCATGAAAACAACCAAAATCCTGATGACAGTAGCCGGCTTCAGTCTCTTGAGCACGTGCCTTTGCGCTTGCCCTGCACAGAGCGAGGTCAAACACGAAACCCCAGCCAATACAGACACAGCCAAGACAGACACCGCCAAGGCCGAAAAGCCCAAGGTGAATCAGGCCAACAAGCCGCAAGCCAAAAACGCCATTCCGGCCCCAGCCGACGTAGCGGCGGCACCCGCCGACGCTGAAAAGACGGCATCGGGATTGGCCAGCAAGGTTTTGAAGCCCGGCACGGGAAGCGCAAAGCCCAAGACCACGGACACGGTCAGCGTGCATTACACCGGCTGGACCACCGACGGCAAAATGTTCGATAGCTCCATCAAGCGGGGCAAGCCCGCGAGCTTTCCTTTGAACCGGGTGATTCCAGGCTGGACAGAGGGCCTGGCGCTGATGGTCGAGGGCGAAAAACGGCGTCTTTGGATTCCTGAAGCGCTCGCCTACAAGGGTCGCCCGGGTCGTCCCGCCGGCATGTTGGTCTTCGATGTGGAACTGCTTGACATTGTCAAGGCCCCCGAGCCCCCCAAGGTGCCCGCCGATGTGGCGGCAGCCCCGGCCGATGCACAAAAGACGAAGTCGGGCTTGGCCTCAAAGGTCCTGAAGGCCGGCACGGGCAGTCGCAAACCCGTGGCCACCGACCGGGCGCAGGTACATTATTCGGGCTGGACCACCGACGGCAAGATGTTCGACAGCTCGGTGATGCGCGGCAAACCCGCGGTTTTCCCCTTGAACCGAGTTATCCCTGGCTGGACCGAAGGCTTACAGCTCATGGTGGAAGGCGAAAAACGACGCCTGTGGATCCCTGAAGAGATGGCCTACAAGGGCAAGCCTGGTCGGCCAGCCGGCATGTTGGTCTTCGATGTGGAGCTGATCAAGATCGTTACGCCCCTGGCCAAATGAGCCCGTCCAAATGAGCTCGGCCATTTACACTCGCACCGGCGACGACGGCAGCACTTCACTGGTCGACGGTAGCCGGGTGTCGAAAACTTCATTTCGGGTCGAAGCCTACGGCACGGTCGATGAAGCCAATAGTTGGATCGGCGCAGCCCGGGCCTTTGTCTCGGACCCCTTGTTGGAGCGCTGTTTGGAATTCGTGCAGCACCGCTTTTATAATGCCTCGTCCAACTTGGCCACGCCGCCTGGCTGCGAATTTGCCGGCCCCGGCATCGCCGACGAAGACGTGATTTGGATGGAAGAGGCCATCGATGTCTTCGAAAAACGGACGGGGGCCTTGAAGGATTTCGTGGTGCCGGGGGGCTGCCGGGAGGCCGGTTTTTTGCATGTGGCTCGAACCGTTTGTCGCAGGGCTGAGCGATCTATTCTGAAATTGGCAGACCAAGAAGAAGTGGATGAGAGGGTGCGACGTTTCGTAAATCGCGGCTCTGATTTTTTGTTTGCCGCCGCGCGCTACGCCAACGTGGTCAGTGAGGCGAGCGACGTGCATTGGGATAAAGATTTACCCAGGCCCAGTTTGTAGGGGCGGGCTTTATGCCCGCCCGGAACGCACGCGGGCGGGGATAAACCCCGCCCCTACGGAAGAAATTAGGACCGGAGTGACGTATGGCCGATAAAAACCTTGAGCGGGAATTGGAATACAAAGAACATCTCACCGAGATTATCAATTTGATCCATGCGGCCGATGACGTGGGGGATATTCTGATCAACATCAGGCCACGCATTCTGGATATGCTGGACGCCGAGCGTTTGACCATCTATGCCGTGGACGCCAAGACCAATCAGGTATACAGCCTGTTCAAGCATGGCGACTCGGTCAAAGAAATCCGGGTGCCCCGCACTGCCAACTCCATGGTGGGTTTCGTGGCCTTGACCGGCCAAACTTTGAGCATCAAGAACGTATACGACGAAGCCGAAATCAAGGCCTACCACCCCCAGCTTCGCTTCGACTCCAGTTGGGACAAAAAATCCGGTTTCACCACGAAACAAATGCTGACCACCCCCATTATGCACGACAAGTACCTGATGGGTGTGCTGCAGATGCTCAACAAGACTGAAGGCGATGCCTTCGACGAGGCCGACGTTAGGGCCGCGAGCGAAGTGGCAAAGACTTTGGGCATCGCTTTTTACAACCGCCGGCGCATGGCCCCCAAGCGATCGCCCAACAAGTTCGGCCAGTTGATCGATAAGGGACTGATTTCAGAAAAGAATTTCGAGGATGCGGTCAGCTACTCGCGCATGAACAATCTGCCAGTGCCTGATGTGCTCGTGGAGAAATACCGCCTGAGCAAGGATGAGGTCCTCAAGAGCTTGGGGTCCTTCTACAGCACGGGGCACTTCATCTATGACGGCACCCAGCGCATGTCTGATGATTTTCGCGATCGACTGAAGCACGAGTATCTGTCCAAGATCAACGTGGCTCCCTTGGGCAGAGAGAATGGGGCTGTGCAAGTGATCATGGAGGATCCATCCGATCTGGCCAAGGTGGACGCCGTGCGCACCATGCAGTTGGCCCCCAGGTATGAGTTCTTAGTGGCCATGGGCAAAGACATCCACGAGTATCTGGATGCCTCTTACGAAGTGGCTGGCACCTATGGTGGCGGCGACATGGCCGAGATTTTGGGGGAGTTGGGCATCGAGGAAGAGGTGGGCGCCGAACTGGATCCCAGCGATGAAGTGGAGGAGACCGACTCGGCCGTGGTCAGGCTGGCCAACCAGATCATCATCGACGGCTTCGAACGGGGGGCTTCCGATATCCATGTGGAACCCTATGGAAAAGAGCATCCCTGCCGTGTGCGCTTCCGGATCGACGGCATTTGCCATATCTATCAGGAAATTCCATCCAGTCACCGGGCAGCGCTTGTCAGCCGGCTGAAGATCATGAGCAAGCTGGATATCTCCGAAAAGCGCCTGCCACAGGACGGCAAGATTCGTTTTCGCATGGGCAGAAAGAAGATCGAGTTGCGTGTGGCTACCTTGCCGACGGCTGGCGGGGAAGAAGACGTGGTCATGCGTATTCTGGCCGCATCCAAGCCCATCCCATTGGAAAAAATGGGTTTTTCAAGTCGAAACCTCAACGAATTTCAGAAGATCATCTCAAAACCTTACGGCATCGTGCTTTGCGTGGGTCCCACCGGTTCGGGTAAGACCACCACTTTGCACTCGGCCTTGGGTCATATCAATACCCCCGAGCGCAAGATTTGGACCGCCGAGGACCCCGTTGAAATCACCCAATTCGGTCTCCGCCAGGTACAGATGAAGCCAAAGATCGGGCTTACCTTCGCCAGGGCCATGCGCGCCTTCCTTCGTGCCGACCCGGACGTGATCATGGTGGGCGAGATGCGCGATCAGGAGACGGCTGAAATCGGTATTGAGGCTTCTTTGACCGGTCACTTGGTTTTCTCCACCCTGCACACCAATTCGGCGCCGGAAACAGTCACCCGTTTGATGGATATGGGGATCGAGGCCTTCAACTTCGCCGACTCTCTCCTTGGCGTCTTGGCCCAACGACTGGCCCGTCGCGTCTGCAAGAAATGTGGCGAGGAGTATCACCCCTCGGAAGAAGAGTTCATGGGCATGGTGGAGGGCTACGGCGGCATGGAAGAGTTCGAGGCCACCGGCATCAAGTATGGACCGGACATGACCTTGCTCCGGGCCATGGGTTGTCCAAATTGCGCTGGCACGGGCTATAAAGGTCGCTTGGCGATTCATGAGTTGATGCTGGGTACGGATGAGATCAAGCGGATAATCCAGAAAGAAGGTCGGGTCGAGGATCTTCGCAATCAGGCCAAGGCCGATGGCATGACCACCCTGATGCAGGACGGTGTGGTCAAGGTCTTTGAGAAGATCACGGACATGAAACAGGTCAGGGCTGTCTGCATCAAGTAAAAAACCTTGCGGAATAAAAAGATAGGAACTAAAGCTCAACAAGTGCTTCACTTGTTGCTGTGCGCTTATGCCTGGATTTCCTCGCCCGGAAGGACGAATCGATTCGAGCCCAGATGGTGCAGGGTCGGGAAGCGAGCCAGGTCCACGAAGTGCTCTTCGCTCATCAGGCCCGGTCGGCAGGAAGCAGCCACGGCTTCGACCACCAGGAGTGAAGGACCTGCTTCATCCCATTTGGGTTCGGCCCAGAGTCGGGTTTCGATCCAGGCCGAACAGCAGGCCAACCTGGGACTCTGCACTTTCTGGCTGGGCAGAAGCTCAATACCCGCAGGTCCCAATTTATCCCCATCATGACCACTCTTCTTGCCGCAGACCATGACCTGCTCCAGGGCATCGGCCGTGGGCAGGTTGAGCACGCAATCGCCGGTGGCCTTCAAATCCTGGTATGTCTTGTGACCTTGACCCAGGATCATAACGAAGCGGGCCGGATCCCGGCCGGCGGGAGCACACCAGGCCACGGCGCAAGCGTTGGCTGTTTGGCCGTCGGTGGTAGAAACCAAAACCAGAGGGCCATGGTTGAGCAATCGAGTTGCTTTGTTTAGCGGTATGTCGACGAAGTCCATCGGAGGCTCCTTATCCTGGGTTAGGTCTTCTGTCCATTGTCCATATCGACCCCCCGTGCTAATGTAAAGTCCGGCAACAGGGGGAACGGAGGCCTTGTCGACCATGCGCAGCAAGCTTTTTTGGATACTTTCAGTCCTTTTCCTGCCGGCCAGCCTGTCCGCTCAGGGCCTCAAAGCCGATGACATCGCCGGCATCAACGCGGCCATTGAGGAAGCGGGCCTGTCATGGCGGGCGGCGGAAAATCCCATCACTCGCCTGAGTGATGCCGAGCGGTGGCGGCTGATTTTGCCTGCTGGAAAGCTTCCTCCTTGGGCGGATCGAGAGGATGTATACAGTCCCAAGGGCGAGGTTGTTCTCAGGGACAGGCTTCTCGGTGCCATCGACTGGCGTGATCACATGGGCTACGACTGGGATTCGGGCATTCGGGACCAGGGAGACTGTGGGTCCTGCTGGGCCTTTGCCACCATCGCAAACATCGAACTTTTGATGAATTGGCGCCTGTCCGAACCCTCGGACAGGGACTTGAGCGAGCAGCAACTCTTGAGCTGCTCCAATTCCTCCATGGGCTGCGATTCCGGCGGGATCACCTGGCTGACCACGGGCAGCTTTTTGACGGGCACCGGTGCCGCCACCGAGAGCTGCTATCCATATACTTCGGGCACGACTGGCGAGCAGGGGGATTGCGTAGAGGTGAGCAATCTAAGCCCTGAATGTCAACAGGCGGTGGTCAAGATGGAAGACCTCATCGAGATAGAAGAAACCTCGCCCGGCTCGATCTGGGAGTGGTTGGACCCGCCCGAGTACTTCATGAGCGTCGAAGCCTCAGACATCGTTAAGGGCTATTTGGAAGATCGCCCGGTCGGGGCCAGTTTTCGCGTCTTCAGCGATTTTTATGCATATGATACCGGCATTTATGAGCCATCAGCCAACGTGACCGATGAAGGCCTGCACGCGGTGCAGATCGTGGGATTCAACGACGCCGAGGCTTATTGGATCGTCAAGAATTCCTGGGGGCCCGCCTGGGGAGAAGATGGCTACTTCCGCATCCGTTACGGTAGTTCTTCTTTTGGCATGTTTTCTTTCGTCTACGAATTTCGTGAAGACCATGCCCAGCCAGTCTATTGCGGAGATTTGCCGGCCAGCGTGACCTTGGATGTTTCCGAAGGCGATCCGGTCGTCGAGTTCATGCTGCGTAACTGCGGCGGCGGGGCATTGGAGTGGCAGGCCACACCGAGCGACAACTGGATTCGGGTTGAAGACATTTCAGGTCAACCTGCCTGGGGAGCCTACGAGGTGGCGGTGGGCAGGACCTATCGCATCAAGGTGGCATCGACGGCCGTGGGTGGCTTGAACGGCAGCATCGCCTTTAACTTTCCCGGGGCTTCGGGCGGTCCGACCAGCATACAAGTACTGACCGAGGGCAGTCGTCCCGAACCCGAGCCGGAACCTGCCCAGGATGCAGGTGGCGGCGAGGATGCAGGGACGGCAGGGGATGCAGGGACGGAGGATGCTGGCGGGGTGGAAGACGGGGGCTTGACCACCGAACAGAAATACCTGACCACCGACGGCGGCGGGTGCTCCTGCTCCGGCGGGCCGGTTGATGGGCCTTTCGGCCTGCTGGTCTTGTTATTCGGACTGATGCTGCTCAGGAGGCGGGGTACTATCTGACATGCGAAGTAAGCTCGCTTGGATTATCTCTATTATTTCCCTGCCGGCGCTCTTGTCCGCTCAGGTCATCAAAGCCGATGACATCGCCGGCATCAACGCGGCCATTGAGGAGGCGGGCCTCTCATGGCGGGCGGCGGAAAACCCCATCACCCGTCTGAGCGATGCCGAGCGGCGGCGGTTGGTGTTGCCCGAAGGAAGGCTTCCTCCTTGGGTGGATCGAGAGACAGCTTGGGTGGATCGAGAGACAGCCTACAGACCCAAGGGCGATGTCGTTGCCAGAGACCGACTTCTCGGTGCCATCGATTGGCGTGATCACTTGGGCTACCACTGGGATTCGGGCATTCGGGACCAGGCAGACTGTGGGTCCTGCTGGGCCTTTGCCACCATCGCAAACATCGAACTTTTGATGAATTGGCGCCTGTCCGAACCCTCGGACAGGGACTTGAGCGAGCAGCAACTCCTGAGTTG
>JAFCZJ010000302.1 GCA_019314375.1 Deltaproteobacteria bacterium
TTTTCGCCCCAACTATCGTCATCGACGCATCAACCACCGTCTTTTCCCCGGTATCGGCAATCACGATAATTCCGTGAACATGGTTCGGCATGACAACGAAGGCGTCCAGTTCCACAAGTGGAAAATGTTCCGGGATCGCCAGCCAGCAGGCCTCGGCGATCCGGCCTGCATCATTCAGGCGCATCCTGTCTTCGACAACGTCACCAAACAAGCATGCGCGGTCCCAGGCACAAATGGTGACGAAATACGCCCCTGCCTGACCGTAATCGTAACCCTTCAGGCGAATGGACCGCCGATGATGTCGCCCGTCTTCATTGAGCATTGTGTCCTACCCCTTATCAATCACGATGGAGAACAGGAACAAGTTAACTTCTGGAAAGTCAACTTAAGCTGGGTTTGGGCGAAAGATTTTTCGCCCAAACTGGCCTTGCCTGTCAGGGTCAGGGTGCAAAATCGTCTTGAACTCTGCTTGCGCTTGGGGTTTGCTTGCATCTCACACACGGGGAGAGCCGATCATGAAGAACATCTCGAATGCGCAAAAGGCCGCTTGCCTCTTGTTTTCCATCGCGGCGTTTTTGATTGTTTTGCCGGGCGAGGTCTCGGCCCGCGGGCGTAACAACCAAAGCATCCGCAAGGCCATCGTCAAAATCTACACGGTCAGCAACAAGCCCAACTACTACCTGCCCTGGGCCATGCAGGGCCCCGCCTCCAAAACGGGCTCGGGCTGCGTCATCGAAGGCCGCCGCATCCTCACCAACGCCCATGTGGTCAGCGATCAAACCTTCATCACGGTGCGACGCTACGGCGATCCCAAGCGGTACAAGGCCCGTGTGCTCTTCGTCTCACACGACGCCGATTTGGCCCTTTTGACCGTCGAAGAAAAGTCCTTCTTTAAGGGGATCAAGCCCTTGAAAATCGGCGGCCTGCCGGAAGTCCAGCAAGAAGTCCTGGTCTACGGTTTCCCCATGGGCGGCGACACCCTCTCCACGACCAAGGGCGTCGTGTCCCGGGTCGAACACCAGGCTTATGTCCACAGCGGCCGGGCTCTTTTGGCCGCGCAAATCGACGCGGCGATCAACCCCGGCAACAGCGGCGGGCCGGTGATCGCAGGCTCGCGCATCATCGGCGTGGTCATGCAGGGAATACAAAGCGCCCAAAGCATCGGCTACCTGGTGCCCGCACCGGTGATCGCGCATTTCCTAAAAGACGTCTCCGACGGTCGATTCGACGGCATCCCCAGTCTGGGTACTGTTTGGATGCAGAAGATGGAAAATTCGGCCGGAAAGAGGATGCATGGCCTGTCCGAAGGAAAGACCGGCGTGCTGGTCTCTGTCGTCATGGAGGAGGACTGGGGTGCCGACCATCTTTTGAAAGGCGATGTGCTCATGAGCGTGGGCGGCTACCCCATCGCCGATGATGCGACCATCGAATTTCGCAAAGGAGAGCGGACCGCTTTCCCCTACGCATATCAGCAACAGCAAATCGGCGAGTTTGTGAGGCTCGGTCTGCTGCGCGACGGCAAGGAGAAAAACATTCACATCCTCCTCAAGCATGGCTGGGCGTCGGAGCTCCTCGTGCCCCACGAGCGCTACGACCGCATGCCCGAATACTTCATCTACGGAGGCCTGGTCTTCTGTCCCTTGTCGGTGGACTACATGAAGGCCTGGGGGGCCAAGTGGCAAGAGACAGCAACAAAGTCCCTCGTGGCCAAACTCGATTTCAACATTTGCTCCAAGCAGGGAGAGGAAGTCGTCTTTTTGTCCCGGGTCCTGCCGGTCGAGGTTAACCAAGGCTATCATGGGACCATGGATTGGCAGCTCTCGTCGGTCAACGGCAACAAAGTCAAAAATCTCAGAGAACTAATCACCGCGGTAGAAGCCGTCAAAGGCCCCTACGTAATCTTCGCCAGCAAATCCGGCATCGAACTGGTCCTCGATCGCAAACAGGCCGAGGCCAGCCAAAAGCAACTATTCGAAACCTACAAAATCCCCAAGGATCGGCATTTGGAGTAGGGGCGAAAGATTTTTCGCCCCTACGTTGTTGACCTGGATGTACATCGGACCCACCTTGTTTTCATGAACCCAATTGACCATTTTGATGGCAACCCTTCCGACCTGGTGGCCAGACGGGCTTCTTTTCGAACCTTTGACAGAAAGGCCATTGATTCCGAGGCCCGGGAAGTTTTGGTGGATTGGATGAATGGGCCGCCGGCTGCGCCTTTTGGCAATGCCGTGAGTTTGCACCTCTTGGAGCGTTTCGACGCTTCGGCAAAAGATGCGAAGTTGGGGACCTATGGAATGATTCGGGGGGCCGTGAACTTCCTGGTGGGTGCCGTGGCGCCGGCGGAACATGACATGGAGGATTTTGGTTTTGTTTTTGAGATGGCCTTGCTTAAGGCCACTGAGTTGGGTTTGGGAAGCTGTTGGCTGGGGGGTACTTTGAAACGTGGGGCTTTTGCTTCGGCCGCCGACCTTTCGCGGGATTTGGTGGTGCCGGCTGTCAGTCCGCTGGGGCGGGCGGTTGATCGGCGTTTGACGGATCGGGCCATGCGTTTTTTTGTGGGATCCAAGAAGCGCAAGGATTCGGGGCTGCTCTTTTTTTCCGAGGACTTTTCGAAGGATCTGGATTTGAAGAGTGGGGCTGGGGTGGCTTGGGTGCAAGCGCTTGAGATGTTGCGCCTTGGGCCTTCTGCTTCCAATAAGCAGCCTTGGCGGGTGGTGGCTGAAGGGGACCGCAAGCGCTTTCACTTTTTTGTGCAGCGCAACGCCGGCTACGAACGCTTTTCCTCGGTGGATTTGCAGCGCGTTGACATGGGCATCGCTATGGCCCACTTCGCCCTGGGCATGTTTGAAAACGGGGTGTCGGGGCAATTTGTGGACGAGCCTTCGTCCGCGGCGAACATCGAACTACCCGAGCGATCAAGCTACATTGCCTCATGGATATCGGACTGATCTCAGGCGATCTCTCAGGGTGATCGAGGCTGCGATTGATGGCTTGGGGTTCGCATTTGCACGGCGTTCGTTTTCGCACGTGCGTTTGAGTTTGATCTGCCTGTGGTTTCTTTCGTGGATGACGCAATTTCGGGGCCTTGCGGGGCTGGG
>JAFCZJ010000303.1 GCA_019314375.1 Deltaproteobacteria bacterium
TCGGCCGATGATCCAGCGCTTATTTCTTTGCAAAAGGCCCATCTCATCGAAAGCCGAGGCTGCGAATCGGCCATCATGAACAAGCTGCGCCAACGCTCAGCTCATCTCTGGCATGGCCCAAGCCTGCATATCCTCATCCTGACCTTGCGGTGTGACCAGGCTTGCGTTTACTGCCACGCCAGCCGACGCTCCGACAAGGCCCGAGGCGTGGACATGAGCAAGGCCACCGCCAATCGGGCCTTGGACGTAATCTTCCAAAGCCCGTCACCGGATCTCACCATCGAATTTCAGGGGGGTGAGCCCAGCCTGCACTTTGATTTGCTGCGCCATGTGGTAGAGGAAGCCTATCGTCGAGCAGACCAACAACAACGCAAGGTGCGCTTCAGCCTGGTCAGCAACCTTGGCCAACTCAGCCAAGACCAGATGGACTTCTTGGTGGAGGCGGGGGTCTTGGTCTGCACTTCTTTGGATGGACCCGCCGACCTCCATGATGCCAATCGCCCTTGGAAAATGGGATCTTCACACGCAGCCACCCTCGCCAAAATGAAGGCCTTCGAGGCTGCCTATCAAACTCGCGGATTGGACCCTGAACTTGCCACCATCAACGCATTGGTGACGGTGTCGCGCGCCTCTTTGGCCAAGCCTGAGGCCATCATCGATCAGTATGTGGACCTGGGCCACAAGGTCCTGCACCTCAGGCCTCTCAACCCATTCGGCATGGGGGCCAAGGTTTTCGCACAACACGGCTACGATGCGGAAGCCTTTTTGGATTTCTATCATCGAGCCTTTACGCATCTGCTGACGCTCAATCGACAGGGCGTCGAGATCATGGAAAAGACAGCCTCCTTGTTCTTGACCCGCATCCTCACTGATCGAGATCCCAATTACATGGACCTGCGTTCACCCTGCGGTGCCGGCATCGGGCAGATGGCCTACCATTTTGATGGGCGGGTCTACACCTGCGACGAAGGCCGCATGCTCGGCACCATGGGCGATGACATGTTTTGCATGGGCAACGTACACGAACACGACTACGCTCAGTTGATACGCCACAACGCGGTCCGTTCAGCCTGCGTCGCCTCCTGCCTCGAATGCTTGCCGGGCTGTAGCGACTGTGCCTATGCACCATACTGCGGGGTGTGCCCCGTCTATAATTACGCCACCGAGGGCGACCTGGTGGCGCGCAGTCCTTCCAACGATCGTTGCAAGATCCAGATGGGCATCTTGGATATGCTGTTTTTGGCCTTGGAAGACAAAAAGACCCTCGACCTGCTGAGTCGATGGACCCTGGAGCGAGATCGATCTTCGGTTTATCAGCGCCAAGGCGGCTTGACAGTCTCTAAGCCCAATAGCTAAACTTACCCTTTGTGGAGCGGTGCTGGTCGTAGGTCTATGGAGGCGAAAATGCCCAAGGATGATTTTCCGGAATTGGAGCGCGATCCGACGGCCTATTTGACCGCCGAAGAGCGCCAGGTCACGCGCCGACAGGTCTTGACCGGTTCCAGTGCCATCCTTTTGACTGCGGTGGTTGGGCTGGGCAAGGCCCAGGCCAAACCCCAGCATGAAAATGACAAACCGTCCGCGGTCGATGCCTCCCGTGGGGACAAGGCAGCCGGCCAGTTACCGCCCCGCAAATTGCCGCCTCGCAAAGAACTAACCCACTGCTCGCATGGTTCTCATGGTTCGCACGGTTCCCATGGTTCACACGGTTCCCATGGCTCCCACGGATCGCACGGTTCCCATGGTTCACACGGTTCGCACGGTTCCCATGGTTCGCACGGTTCCCATGGTTCCCACGGTTCGCACGGTTCGCACGGTTCCTGGTAAATTTTTCAGTCGGGTCTAAGCAGATCCAATATCCACATGCTGCTGGCGGTCTCTCGGTGATCTACCGCCTCTCGCTCAGCCAGTCCGACCGCCAAGGCCAAGCGCCGTGCCTCATCCAATTCCAGGCAGTGGTGGTGCTCGTAGGCCGGTGCTTTGCGTTCTTTGAGCGCAGTCATGCCGGCCGCTGTGCGCAAGACCCCAAAACAAGCATCATCGGCCAGAAGCAGTCGACCGCCGGGTCTTAGCCAAGCAAACAGACGAGCCAGGCCAAGGTCGGGCTCGGCCAGGTGGTTGATCGATCGCAGCAAGCAAATGGCGTCGAAGGGAAGGTCGGCCGGATCGGGCTCAAAGTCCTCCAGCGAGCTTGCCACAAGGCGCAAGTTCGGCAAATTGACGGCGGTGACCTGAGCGGGTTCCAAGCCCAGCCAAGATAGCTCTCCGGCCTCAAGCCCTGGTCTGATGGCCTCCAAGTAGGGCAGGCCGCCACAACCCACGTCGAGCACCCGGCCCCTTAGACCCGCCAATCTTTCAGCCAATAAGGATTTGGCCCTGCCAAAACCATCCCGCGGACCGGGTTTCCACAGCCCTCCGCACAATGGAGCCAAGGAACATCGCCGACAGGTCTTGGCTTGAAGCAAGGGGCGAACTTCCTGGGCCAGGTCCTCCAAGAACCCACCGCCGCTTAGGTCCAACATCAAACGCCCCGTCTCGCGAGCTTGGCTCAGACTGTGGTCTGAAAAATCCTCTCCCACCACCCGATGGCGCTGGGCCAATCCTCGCTGGACCGGCGTCAGAAGCTCCCTGACCGGATCGACGGTGGGTTGCAGGCCCTGTCGGATGGGGCAGCGTCTCAGGTCAAAAACTTCAGGCTCCGCCGCGGGCGTAAGATTGAAGGAATTGGACACAGCCTCGATCCGGGGCTTGAGTTCAGCATGCCCACGCCGCGCCAAATAGCTTCGATAAACACCCCGGCAACGACGGCGCCAGGAGCAGGCGTCGCAAGGGGGAGCGAAGTCTCGATGAAACTCATCAATGGGATGCCAATCCGCCTCAAAGGCCTCCGTCATCCAGGCAAAGCCCTCTTCGCGCAGACCTCGCTGCGGCGTGCCGCTTTCCACAAAACAAGAAGGGAAGGGCGAGGGCGTCGGCCAGGACGCAGTCGGCCAGGCCCTTGTCGCGGGCGCGGTGGCACATCGCCTCCACGTAGTCGGCGGCCAGGACGCGCGCCTGCGGCTGGGCTCGCAGCAGGGCCAGGCCGAGAT
>JAFCZJ010000067.1 GCA_019314375.1 Deltaproteobacteria bacterium
CGCAGAGTAACCAAGAAGGCCAAGAAGGTCGCAAAGAAGAAGGTCGCAAAGAAGAAGGTCGCAAAGAAGAAGGTCGCAAAGAAGAAGGTCGCAAAGAAGAAGGTCGCAAAGAAGAAGCCGTCTCCTAAGAAGACGAAGAGAGCGAAGACGACGACTCGCAGAGTAACCAAGAAGGCCAAGAAGGTAGCTAAGAAGAAACCGTCTCCTAAGAAGACGAAGAGAGCGAAGACGACGACTCGCAAAGTAACCAAGAAGGCTAAGAAGGTAGCTAAGAAGAAAGTGGCTAAAAGGAAAATAACGAAGAGAAGAAGATAAGAGGTCTCATGCGACTCATTGGTTATGTTGTTGGCGTCGCGATGCTGCTTGCATCGCTGACCGCTTGTGAAGAAAGGCGTGCCGGTTCACCCTTGCCCGAAGGCGAATTTCAGTTTCCCGCCGGGGTGGCCGTGCACCCGGCGGGTTATGCCCTGGTTACCTCATCCAACTTCGATCTGGCCTTCGAGTCGGGTTCCCTGCGGATTGTGGACTTGAACGGTTTGCGCTTGAGCGATCTCAGCACACCGGATCCCGCAGACCCTTCATGGTCGCGTTTTGTTCTGGATGATCGTTCCATTGGTTTGGATGATTTCGCCGGCACGATTCGTTTGAGTGCGGATGGCAAGCTGGCGGTGGTCGCGGATCGGTCGAGCAATCGCCTGGTCCTCATCGACGTCTATGAAGACGAAGATGGCATCCGATTGGATTGTTGGCCGGACGGAAGAAGACCGGAGGGTGCCTTCCCGAAATGCGACGGTGCCATGCACTTGGTCAAGCTGGCTCAAGATGATCCCTATGATGTCCTCTTGTCCG
The DNA here is from genome assembly GCA_019314375.1 of Deltaproteobacteria bacterium. GTDB lineage: Bacteria > Myxococcota > B64-G9 > B64-G9 > B64-G9 > JAFCZJ01. The sequence goes on from JAFCZJ010000067.1 coordinate 850, forward strand.
AAGTAAGGAGTGGCGGAAGCCTGGTGGCGCGCAAGGCCACCATTTCTTTTCTGCGATCCGAGTTCATCTCGGTGTGGCAGCTTCCGCTGGCCGGTGACGCAGACCTGCCGGAGAAACTTTTTGAACTGGAACTGGGAGACGATGTGGCCGGTGGCGGCGACTTGGCTTACTCACCGGTTTCTGATCGGGTCTTTGTCGGCAGTCGCTACCCAGGACTTTCTTCAAATCCCATTCACTATTTCGAGTGGGGCCAGGGCGCGTCAAGCGTTTTGAGGACCGAAGATCTTTTCCACGATATGTTGGGCAGCGAAACCCGGGGACTTGAGTTTGCCGAAGACGGCCTGACCTTGGCCGTGCTTATTCGCAACCCGGATACTCTGATCTTTCTGGACACCGCTCCTTTGCTCGATGGCAGTCCGAGCCTGAACGTGGTGGGCGAGGTCCTGGTCGGCGACAACCCAACCACGCTGCGATTTTTTGATGGGACCTTTTTCGTCATGGACGCCAAGGGCGATTCGATTTACGCAGTGGATGGACGCACCATGCGGCTGAGGGCGGCCAGCGAAGAGATTTGCCGTGGTCCATATGACATGGCTTTTTGGCAGCCCGGGGATGTGACTTGGGCCCTGGTTGCCTGTTTTGAAGACAACACCCTAAGTATCCTGGATGTGGACAAAGATTCACCCAATTTCATGGAGGTCGTGGTTCGTGTGGGCCCGTCCATGGACAGGGATTATTGAGTATTTGATGGGAGCGAGAAGCATGAAGCAATGTGGAATACCATTGGCCCTTCTGGTCTTGATGGTTGGATTGTCTCCAGCATGCGAAGACCCCAAACCTTCGATGACGGGCCGTCTGAACGCGCCCAGCGACCTGGTGGCCTTCCATGGTTGCCGCCAAGGGATGGATAGTTGTGAGACAGACGATCATAAGAATTTGCTCGCCATCGTCTGTGCCGATAGCGACGACATTCGGATTTTCGATATCGACAATCGATCATTCTTTTCTTCCTACAATCCGCTGTTCCCCTTGACCATCCCGGTGGGGAAGCACCCGGTGGCGGCCGGCAAGGATCCCTTTGGCGAATATTTATTCGTGGTCAACGGACTGAGTGACGACCTGAGCCTGGTGGATTTGGTCCGACGCGTGGAAGTGGACACGGATTGGGACTCAAGTACCTGTGCGGATTCCTTGCCGCCCAGGTCGGACCGCTGCCGCGCCGGCGTGAGCCGAGTACCCTTGGTATCAGGCAGCCCAGCCGGCCCCTTGCTGCCCGAAGATATTGTGGTGCCCGCGGGCGATCCGGATCCGACTCAGGATGCCTGGGATCGAAACGTGGCCCTGCCTGTTTGGGTGAGCTTGTCCGGTACCGGCCAGGTGGCCGAGTTGGCTTTCAGCTATCCTGAAATCATGGGCGAGCTTCCACAACGTGCGGATTGGGTCCAGGTGATCGACCTTGGCGGTGTGCCCTCCGGCCTGGCGATAACCCACGATGGTTCCATGTTGTTCGTGGCCGATGAGATGGCTGACAGCATTGCCGCGATCGATACGGAGAGCGGCGAGGTGCATCGCATCGACGTGGGGGGGCCGAGCAGGCGCTTGGCCCTGACACCCGATGAGCGGGTCCTGTATGTCGTGCGTCTGGACAAGCCCCTGATTGCACTCGTGGATGCAGTGGCGCTGACCCGAATGCTGCCCAGTATGTCACCGGCCTCGGCTTCAAACCCCCTCGAGGATGGTTTGGCCATCAAGGTGGCCGGTGTGCCGCGCTCCATTGCCTTTGTGCAGGGCTTGAGTGTGGATGTGCGGGATGAGAATGGCGCAGTCGTACAATTTACCACTGAGTTGCTTGGGGAAGGGGAGCCGGGCTTCGAGAACCAGGAAGTGGTCAAAACCTTCGCTTATGTAAGCAATTTGAACGGCAACATCTACCTCCTCGATGCCATCAACCATCGTTCCATGGATGTGGCTCCCTTTTTGGGGCCGGCCCTGGCCGAGGTGGCTTATGTCCTGGACGGCGCGGTTTTCGGGTCCGACGAAATGCAGGAATGTTTCGATCTGGGAGGTTGCGGCTTTCCCCGGATCGGAGAATTGGAACGACTTTTCGACGGTGAAACCGAGCTCGATCCTGTTTATTTCGGCATTTGGTTGACCCCCGGGGTGACCGTCAGCGAAGGCTGGGTTCTGACTTTTGAAGGTGTCTTGCCTGGTAGCGACCTCTCCTCGACTGGTCGATTGTCGACGACGGGCCTTGAAGACACACGCTTGGGTTTGGACTTTTTGACCCTGGGCGCCCAGGCAGGGGACCACATCGAGATTTTGAGCGGCACGGCCCTGGACGGGCAAGGTGAGCCCTTGGCCGCCTGCATTCCCGGCGGTGCCGAGAGCCTGCGGCGAGAATTTACCATCAACTCAGTGGAGGCGAGCAGCCTGGGCCTGGCGATTCCAGCCGGCATGGAGCTGAACGCCTGTTGGACGGGATCCGTGCGATACAGGATTCGTTCTTCCGGAACGTGGACTGTGGTGGGGACAACCTCCGGCCTGCAGGGCCGGTTGACCATGTTGCCCTGGGATGCGGCCCAGCCGGTAGTCCCGGCCTATGACAACGGTTACATCGCTTTGACTTTGTTCGCCCCGGGGCCCGACGCGGAAGGTCAGGCTCAGTCCATCCCCCGAAACGCCGCCTTCGGTTTCAACACGGACTCAGGCTTTGAAAATTACAGTTTCAATCCCTCAATCCGGGCCGGCGTGGCCGGTGAGCTGATTTCCTTGGACATAGACGAGGAGTTGGACGACGACGGCAACGCAGCAGACGACCGTCTGTTCCTGTTATACGAAGGCTCCAACGCCATGATGGAGATGTTCCCCAGCCAGTTCGAATCCACGAACTACCTGCTCTACCAGTAGTTTGAAAAAGAGTTTTCTTAGCTTCGCGATCTGCGCAGACCGACCGCCGCAAAACAGAAGAACAGGGTGAACAGGTTCGGGAACGACTGAGTTTTTCCGGTCGAGCAGCCGCAGCCTGAGTCCTCGGTCTGGTCGATGCCGGCGTCAACTGGACCCGTGTCGCTCCCTGCATCATCTTGTCCCGCGTCATCCTGGCCTGCATCCTCTTGTCCTGCATCCTCTTGTCCTGCATCGGGGCAGATGTTTTGTCCTCCAATGCATAAGCCCTGCTGGCAGGTTTCGCCCAGGGTGCAGGGCTTGGCATCGTCGCAAGATTGGCCATTTTCGACCGGTTCTTCTCCGCAGGTCCCATCCGCGGGGTCGCAGACACCACGGATACAGGGCCCGTCCATCGCTGAGCAGTCGGTCAGGGTGCCGGTGCAGCTTCCCTGCGAGCATCGGTCATTGTGAGTGCACCAGTCGCCGTCGTCGCAGGTGTTGGTGTTGAAGTCGTGGATGCAGCCGTTTAGCGGTTCACAATCATTGTTTGTGCAGGGATTTCCATCGTTGCAGACAAGGGACGTACCGCCGACGCAGCTGTTTGACTGACATGACTCTTGTCCGTTGCATACATTGTTGTCGGAGCAGTGGGCCTGCATGGAGCATTCGACGCAGGTGGCCCCGATACAATAAGGAGTCGAGCCCCCACAGTTGGTGTCTGGGCCCCACTCGAGGCAGATGTCGGCATCATGGTTCCCGCAAAGGGCATACTGGGTGTCGCCAACACACTGCTGTACACCATCCGAGGTGCATTCATTCTGACAGGAATTATCAGGTCCGCCGTAGTAGAAATAAGTGAGCCAATTCGGATCCGAGGTGTTGTTGATGGCTCCGATGTCCCAGTAGTTAGGCATGGTGCTATAGCCTGTCAGGCCTGTTGAATTTCTGAGGGCATAGCTCAGGTCCACATACATGATCTGCTTTATGTAGGCTGCGTATTGCCAGCCAGCGCCGGGAAGGCTGCCGCTTCCCATATCTGTTCCGGTCAGGGGCGTGGATGGATTGCTGATGATCTCGCCGCCGTAATCAATGCGAGCTGCATTGTTGGCGATGCCATTGGCATCGAAGAGGCTGTTTGGATAGTAGCCGACCCATTTCGCATCGGCACCCTCGCCAAACTTCAGCCACCAGTGATGCTCTCCAGCATCATCTCTGATAAATGACAATGTAACGGAGTGTTGTTCACCGCCCATCGTACTGGTGGGCGAAAGAGTTCCAGCGATAACGACACTCGAATCAACCTGGACGAATGCTCCGCAAGCGAGATTGTAGCAGCCACCAGGGCCATAGGCGTCCGGCGTAAAGTAGAGGAAAAGGTGTGAGTTGTCGTCGCCATACAGGTCTCTGTAGTGCTGCCAGCCGGTCTCGACCGTCTCCGTGTCGGCTCCAGTCCCTCTCGCGACCCACAATTGCGCCAAGGAAAATTCCGAGGTTTTTTCCGTTCGAGGAACCCAGAGGTTGAAGTCGGCGGATTCACCTTTGTTGTCGACCACCCTTTGCGCATGAGCATAGATATGGTCAATGGTCTTCGTGGTCCTATCACCCGGATACTTCTTGAAGAGGTCTTCCAGTTTTCGGCGTCGATACAGGGTCTTTATTTCTGGAATCAGTTTTGGAAACGAGCCCTCAGGGCATATTCGCGCATTTCCGTTTTCATCCGGGGAGCCGTCCAGCCCAAAGTCACAAACATGCCTTGAGTTGTCATTGACTACTTCCGCTTCAATGCTGTTTCTGAAGGGCGTGATTTCGGGGGCGGTTTGCAGGCTTTTCGGGTCCAGCCCAGAAGCCCTTATGGCACCCTGGGTCGTGATGTCTATGCAATAGATCTGCTCGTTGAATCTTGTGCGGAATTCATGTGTGAGTTCACCATCGCTGATAAACGCATCATAGTAAGCGTTGATTCTCACAAACTCTTCAACAGAGTCGACCCGAAATCCCTCAACCGTCCTCTTGGCCCTTTCGTATTTGTTGACCCAGGCCTCCATGGCGGATTTTTCGACGACTTTAGCCTCATCGACCGCATAGATGCCCTGGGCATAGGCATGAATCGAAAGCAGAGAGGCAATAACAGGTAAAATGATCAATATTCGCCGGGCATCTATCCCACGAGCACTCATTGCAGCTGCCTCCTGAATCGATAACAAAGAGACTACTCGTCTTTGACGTAGTGCAGGACCGTCAACTCACCACGGTCAAACCACATGCCCTCGCATTTATCGCACCAGTCGAATTCCACGTTGCCGGCACCGCGCATGGGGATCATGGGGTGGTTGTTGCAGCGGCGGCAAAAGGCCACATCGGTTTTGGGCGCGGTGGGTGCTTGCGATATCGACCCGGCGTCGATGATGTTGCCCATTTTTTTCAGCAAGACCTCGTCCAGTTCGCCCTTGTCCAGCCAGACTCCCTTGCATTGCTGGCAGCGATCAATCTTTAGACCCCGATAATCCTTCTCTATCATTTCCACTTTGCATCTTGGACAGAGCAATGTGCCCTCCTTTTGCTGAAGATTCGGCTGCTTTGATGTTGATGATTGTAGTCAATGGCTGTCCCGCTTGCAAGGACCGGGTGGGGGATTTGGGCTCTCCATTGAACTCGACGGGCGCCGGGTGGTAGCCTCGCTGTCATGAGTACGCGCATACAAGTCTTGCCCACAACACTCATCGATCAGATCGCCGCCGGCGAGGTGGTGGAGCGGCCGGCTTCGGTGGTCAAGGAGCTTGTGGAAAACAGCTTGGATGCGGGGGCAACGCGGATCATCTGCCAGGTTGAAGAGGGGGGTAAGGGCCTGGTTCGGGTGACGGATGATGGGGAGGGCATGGGCCGGGAAGACTTGGCGCTTTGCGTTGTGCGACACGCGACAAGCAAGATTCGACAATTTGAGGATTTGCAGCGTATCGTTTCTCTGGGCTTTCGGGGAGAGGCCATGCCGAGCATCGCCGCTGTCTCCCGATTCAGTATTTCGACCCGGCGGGCTGAGGATGAGATAGGCAGCCGCCTGATGATGGAGGGTGGATCAAGCCCCGTGATTGAAGAAGTTGGGGTGGCCGTGGGGACGACTGTTGAAGTACGGGACTTGTTTTACAACGTGCCCGCCAGGCAGAAATTCCTCCGTACCCCGGCCACCGAAATGGGACATATCAGCGCCTGGGTGACGCGCCTCGGCTTGATACGGCCCGATGTTCACCTGCGACTGGAACACAATGGTCGGAAGATGATCGATGCCCCGGCCACGAAGGACTTGGGCCAGCGGACCGCTGCTCTTTTGGGCAGGGAGGTTTTTGAGCACCTCATGCCGGTCGAATATGCGGAAGAGGGACTGCGCATCGTCGGCTTGTTGAGCGAGGCGGCAGGTGCCCGCTCAAACACTCGGGGTATCCACATCTTCGTTAATGGGCGCTATGTGCGCGATCGGCTTTTGCAGTACGCCCTGATGGACGGATGTCGGACCATGCTGCCTCATGGACGTTTTCCGGTGGCGGTGCTGCATATGGAGATTTCGCCAGAGGAACTGGATGTGAACGTCCATCCCCAAAAGACCGAGGTGCGCTTCGCGGATGCCCGGCGGGTGCAGCGGGCGCTGCGCCTGGCGGTGGCGGGGGTCATGGCCAGCTCTCCATTCGACGGCATGGACCAAGACGTCCAGCCCGCCCGCAGTTACACGCTGCATTCGAGCGGTCCCCGGAAGTCCTCGGTGCGCGAGGCACTTGGCAGCTATATGGCGAAGACCACCGGGTCTTATTTGCCCAAAAGCGGCTCTTTGTTTGTGCCGCCCGCCAGGGCATGGCCGGAAACTCAAAGCGGCGCGGAAAAAATAGCCACCGATCGACCCCTGAGGGATCTGGCCATCGTGGCTCAACTCTGGCGGACCTATATTCTTTTGGCGGATCAAGATCGATTCGTGTTGATGGATCAGCACGCGGCGCACGAGCGCATCACCTTTGAGCGCCTCAGGAAAAACATGGAACAGGGCGAGGTGCGCTCTCAGCGGCTGCTGGTGCCGGTTCAGATGGAGGCGGATGCAGCCATGGAGGCGGTGGTGCTGGAGCAGCGAGAACGCCTTCTCTCCATGGGTTTTGAAATTGAACCCTTTGGAGAACGGACCCTGTCCGTGAAGGCCTTGCCCTCGCTTTTGATTCAGTCACCCGCCGTGCAACTGGTGAGAGACGTCCTGGATGACCTGGCCGAATCCGATCGGCAAGCTTCCTGGGAGGAGCGGCGCATCGATGTGCTCAGCCGGATGGCTTGCCACAGCTCGGTTCGCGCGGGCAAGGACATGGGCGAGGCCGAAATTCGCGCCCTGCTTGAACAGGTCGAGAAGATTGATTTTGGCACCCGATGTCCCCATGGAAGGCCTGTGTTGCGTGCTTTCTCCAGGGGCGAGGTAGAGAATTGGTTCGAGAGGTCCTAGGCACCGAATCGCCACGGTCTTTGCTGGTGGTGGCGGGCGCCACGGCTTCCGGTAAGGGGGCCTTGGCCCGCGAGTTGGCCTTGCGCCTGGATGGCGAGATCGTCAGCGCTGATTCCAGAAAAATTTATCGGGGTTTGGACATCGGCACGGCCAAACCCTCAGTTCAGGATCAGGCGGCGATCCCACATCATCTGCTGGATTGTTGTGACCCTGGTGCGCGTTTCAGCGCCGCTGAGTTTGTGCACCGGGCCGATTCTGTTATTGCCGACATTGTTTCCCGGGGAAGGCTGCCCATCGTATGCGGCGGCACGGGCCTCTACATCCGCTCTTTGCTTCGTGGCATCATCGACACCCCGCCCAGGGATGATGCCATGCGAGCAGAATTGTTGGAGCAAGAGAAGCAACAGGCCGGTTTCTTGCACCAACGATTGAGCCGGCTTGACCCCAAGAGTGCCGCACGCATTCCCGCCGGCGACAGCTTGCGTCTGGTGAGGGCGCTTGAGGTCTTGGCTCTCAGCGGCAAGGCGCTGTCGGATTTTCATGCCGAACATGGTTTGGCCGAAGAGCGCTACCGAAGCTTCCAGTTGATTCCGAATTGGGCCCCTGAGATCTTGCGCAAGAGGGTGGCGGAGAGGGTTGAGCGAATGCTGCAAGCCGGTTGGCTGGCCGAGGTCCGCAGGCTTCGCTCCGAGGGCGCATCTTCTGCTCTGGATGTCGTGGGCTACAAGCAGTTGGCGGCCCATTTGGATGGAAGCATGAGCCTGTCAGAGGCTCGTGATGCCATCACGACCGCTCACTGGAGATACGCCAAGCAGCAGTTGACCTGGTTTAAGGGGCAAAACGACATGCGCTGGTTGCCGACGCCGGTGAACGTAGATGAGGTGGAGGCTGAAGTGCGCCAGTTTTTATTGGAGGCGGGGGCTTAATTGAAATTAACACCGGCCCGGATGAAGAAGCCCTGATAGGTGTCCGAGTACGATCCGCCACCTTCCGCATCGATCATGTACTGGGTCATGTCGTATCCCAGACCCACATGGACCAAATCGATCAGGTCCACGTCGATGCCGGCCATCACCGAAAAGCCCATGCCGGAGCCGTCCAGATCGCCTCCGGGACTCACCAGGAACAGGAAGCTGCCTGAGGCGAAAAACCGGATCATCGGGGGCCAGAGGGTTAAATAAATATCCAGTCCCGCGTAGGGAGCCATGTAGCTGGCGTCCAGCACATCGACTGCGTCCGAATCGATGCTGCAGGAGGTCCCGCCGTAACCCACTTTGAAGAGGATGGCAGGGGAGGTGGTCACGTCGAAAGCCAAACGATACAGGAGCTCGCCTCGCCATTGCATCTGGCTAGCGCTCCAGTTTTCTTCGGCGTTTTGATAACCGTACTCAAGCCCCATGCCCATGTCGAAAAATCCACCGAAGCCGATATCCCGAATGCCGGGCATGTCCAAGAAGGTCCCGAGGAACATCCGACCATCCACGCGCAAGCCGGGAAAGAGGCTGGCTTCGTGTCTTGGGTTGAGCCCAGCCCGATGATGGAAGCTGGCCCCGACCGCCAAGAGGGCGTCGTTGACCGAACCCTGCTTGCGTGGGCTCGATTTGGCGGGGGCCTTGGCCTCGGTCGAGGATTCCGAAGTGGCCTTCGTCGAGGCTTCGGTTTTTTTGTCGGCCGGCTTGTTTTTATCTCTGGCCCAGGCCGGCAGGAACTCATCCGACAGACTTTTGGCCGGCGGCGTGTCGTTGTCTGGAGTGGCCGCGGCCGGCGGCGTTTCAGCCACAATGGGGGGCGGCTCAACTGGCGGTGCCTCTGCCGGGGTGACTTTGTCCATGATCAAAATGGCAAGCTCAGTTGCTTTGTTGCGAGGCATTCTGCGTTTTCTAAGTCGATAGGCCTTCCTCATCAAAATCGATCCATCAGCGCCCCGCAGAGTGAAATTCATGCGATACCTGCGGCCCTTGCGTCGAACCGAGCCGATCAGCACAGCGTCCAAATTCAATGCCTTGGCCAGGCGCTTGACCGACCTGGACTTCAAAGATCGGGATCGCCTGATGCGCATGCGCTTGGCTTTTCTGTAGTAGGTCTTGGATGAGACCATCTTGGCGCCCTGTTTCTTTAACTCTTGGGCGATGACTTTCCAGGCTCGCGACGCCAGGCGCTTGGCACCCTTGCCTCGGGATGAGAATTTTGGCACAACCAAAGTCTGTGCTGTCGAGCAGGGTACGACTGCGAGGCCACCAAGAAAGAAAAACAAGACGGCGGCAAGTGTGGCCAGGCGCGCATGGTCGCGTCCGGTTTTTGGGTGCATGGTCGTCCTCCAGGATTGCAATCAGTGTGTGGCTGACATTATCATCAAGGCAACTCTAAGGTGTCAAGGATGGTGAGCGATTATGGCAGAGAATGAACAAGTACAGTCATGGTTTCGAATCGCCGTAGTGGGATGTGGCCAGATGGGTGTGAGCATTGCCAGCCTGCTTCGGGCCCATGGGGTCGCGGAGGAAATCGTCGGGACCGACAAGAGCGAGTTGAATCTGGAGATGGCCCGACGCATGGGTTGCCTGGACAGGACCGAAGCCAGGCTGGACCGGGCTGTGATAGGGGCTACCGTAATCGTCTTGGCCTTGCCCTTGGATGAGGTTTTCTCCGCGATGCAAGCACTCGGACCTGACGTCCGACCTGGTACGCTGATTACCTGCACCGCGGGGACCACGGCCAGGTTGCATGCGCAACTCGTCCGCCATGTGCGATCTGCCGAGAATTTTGTTCCAGCCTATCCTTTGATCTGGTCTGCGGGCGCTGGACCCGGAACGGCCTCGGCAGACTTGCTTCAGGGCAAGAAATGTCTATTGGCATCAGGTGAACACGTATCTGATCGCGCTCTTGAACAAGCCGTTGCCTTTTGGACGGCAGTGGGAATGCAGCCGGATGTTTTGCCTGCCGATCGCTTTGAGGCCTCTATTGCCGGGCATGCTTTTTGGCCTTTGACCATTGGCTTGGCCGCAAGCAAGGTGGCTTCCAGGGAGAATTGGCCTGTGGCGGACACGGCGCTGACTCGCTGGTTGGAGGTGGTGGGCACCTCCATGGAGAACCCGGAGCGATCGATGCAGCTTTATTCATCCAGGCTTTGCGGGTTGCTGGCCGAAACGATTGAGGAACTCAAGGTCTGGCATCGACGCCTCGGAGGTGCCATTGACGATCCTGAGCAGGAGGATAAAGGAATGCTCCAGGTTCAGGCCGAGGAGAAGAAAGAGACATGATTCGCAAGCGCCCAGTGGTGGCCATCGACGGCCCGGCCGGTAGCGGCAAGAGCAGCGTGGCTCGTGAAGTGGCCCGCAGATTGGGTTTTACCTTGCTGGATACAGGTGCCCTGTATCGTTGTGTGGCACTGAAGGCTGAGCGCGAAACCCTGACCTTGGAACAATCAGCTCTCCTCGGTGAATTGGCGGCCTCGATGGATGTTCGGTTTGAGCAAGGGGGCATTGGAAAAGGCGTTTGGCTCGACGATGAAGAGGTCACTGAGGCCATCCGTGCACCTTCCATCAGCCAGTTGGCCTCCAGGGTCTCGGCTTTGCCGGAGGTCAGACATGCACTGTTGGATACCCAGCGGAAGCTGGGCCTTGACGGCGGCGTGGTTCTGGAAGGTCGGGATATCGGTACCGTGGTCTTTCCTGACGCGGAGGTGAAGGTTTTCCTGGAAGCTCCGGATCGAGTGCGGGCGCAGCGTCGATTCGACGAGTTGACGAGCAAAGGGATTAAGGCCGATTTGGAGCAGGTACTTTCAGATGTCCGGGCCAGAGACAAGCGGGATGCTGAGCGGGACATCGCGCCCCTGGTGGCTGCCGAGGATGCCGTGGTGGTCGACACAGGCGAGCTGGGACTTAATGAAGTTGTTGCGGCGGTGTTGCGGGTCGTTGAGGAAAAGACAGGCAAGTAGCACTGAGGCTTGATCCATGAAGATCTTGAAAGCGAAGCAGATCGGGTATTGCTATGGTGTGCGACGGGCAGCCAAGTTGGCCCGAGAGCAGGCCATGCTTGACGGCAAGATGGTCTTTACCCTGGGACCCTTGATGCACAATCCTCAAGAAGTGCAACGATTGGAGGGCGAGGGGATTGTTCCACTCGAGTCGAGGCCCCTTGTCGAGATTATGGAACACAGCCTTGTGCTGCGATCCCACGGGGTTTCCGCGGAGTTGCAGGCCCAGGCCGAGTCCCTTGGGATCCGGGTCATCGACGCCACTTGTCCTTACGTGAAACAACCCCGTCGAGATCTTGTCGAATTTGGAATGGAGGGTCGCCACGTGATCATCATAGGTGATTCGGACCATCCTGAAGTTTTGGCACAAATTTCCTATGCCACCGGTCCCATTTCAGTCGTGGAGACGCTGGATGATTTGAAAAAAGTACCGATCGAAACGAAAATAGGTGTCGTGGCCCAAACGACGCTGAATCGAACAAAGTTCGAAGAGATCGTAGGTGCATTGGCTGCTCGGCATGGGGACATGAAAGTGGCCGATACGATTTGCGCGGAGACGGACCTTCGTCAAAAAGAATGTAAGGAGTTGGCGGAACAAAGCGATGCCGTCGTGGTGGTGGGTGGACGAAACAGCGCCAACACCTGTCGTCTGGCCGCCTTGGCGAATTGGATCGAACCAGCCACCTATCACATTGAAAAAGCAGAAGAACTACAAATTCCTTTACCTGGAAGCCCAGCGCTTGTCGCCCTTTGTTCGGGGGCCTCCACGCCGGATTGGATCATCGCCGAGGTCGAAGCACGCCTCCGAGAAAGTTGAAATAAATCACCGAAGGCAAAGAAAAATCTTTTGACATGGGAAATTGAATGCCTTATTGTTCACGCCGCCTTGCAAGGGGTGAGGCGAATTTCTGGCACGGAGCAAGCCTCCACCGTGATCAGGGATTAAATTGAACTTCGGAGGTCTTACGCACTCTCGTTAAATTTAATCTACTGGCGGGATTCTGCGGAGTTGCAGGAGCAAAGGGCTACAATGGACAAGGAGCAATTGAAAGAAACGAACGAAGCCGCTGGCGGCGAAGAGGAAAGTTTTGCTTCGATGTTTGAGGCAAGCCTCAAAGAAAACAAACTCAAAGTCGGAGAGATCGTACGTGGCGAGGTGATCGAGGTACGTCCCGACCATGTGGTGGTGGACATCGGCTACAAGTCCGAAGGCACCATTGCGCTTTCCGAATTCGGTCGCAAGATCGACGGAAAGCCTCCCATCCAAGTGGGCGACAAGGTCGATGTCCTGCTTGAGAGCTGGGAGGACGACAACGGCGTCATCGTTCTGAGTAAGGAAAAAGCAGACAAACTCAAGGTTTGGGACGAGATAAGCGCGGCCTGCGACAAGGATGAGCTGGTGGAAGGCACCATCGTAGCTCGCGTCAAGGGTGGCTTGAGCGTGGACATCGGCGTCAAGGCCTTCTTGCCTGGTTCCCAGGTCGATCTGCGCCCGGTGCGCAATCTGGAAAAGCTCATCGGCCAGAAGTTTGAGTTCAAGGTCATCAAGTTCAACAAGCGCCGGGGCAATATCGTTTTGAGCCGCCGCGTGTTGTTGGAAAAAGAGCGCGAGGCGCTGAAGACCGAAACCTTGAAGAAACTCAAGCCAGGCGCGGTCCTGGCCGGCATCGTCAAAAACATCACAGAGTATGGTGCTTTCATTGATTTGGGCGGCATCGACGGCTTGTTGCATATCACCGATATGTCATGGGGCCGAGTCAGCCATCCAAGCCAGGTTTTTGGCGTGGGCGACGAAGTCAACGTCATGGTGCTTAAGTTCGACTCGGAATCTGAGCGGGTCAGCCTGGGCATGAAGCAGATCGCCGAAGATCCGTGGACCCAGGCCGAAGAAAAATATCAGGTCGGTAACAAGGTGAGTGGCAAGGTTGTTTCCTTGACCGATTACGGTGCCTTCGTTGAATTGGAAGAAGGCATCGAGGGCTTGATTCACATCAGCGAAATGTCTTGGACCAAGCGCGTTAAGCACCCCAGCAAGATTGTGGCGGTGGGCGATGAAGTCGAGGCCATCGTTTTGGATATCGATGCGGCCAACAAGCGCATCTCCCTGGGCATGAAACAGGTGGAAGCCAATCCCTGGACCGTCATTGAAGAACGCTATCCCGTGGGTTCGGTCATCCGGGGTCGCATTCGCAACATCACCGACTTTGGTGTGTTCATCGGCATTGAGGAAGGCATTGATGGGCTGGTTCATATTTCGGATATTTCCTGGGTCCAGCGCATCAAGCACCCCAGCCAGTTGTATAAAAAGGGCGACGAAGTCGAGGCCATGGTGCTTCACATCGATCCGGATAACGAGCGATTCAGCCTGGGTATCAAGCAGTTGAGCGAAGATCCCTGGTCGAAGATTCCTGAGAAATATCCCCCGGGCACCCGCATCAAGGGCAAGGCCATCAAGGTGACCGAGTTCGGCGCTTTCGTCGAGATCGCGGAAGGCATCGAGGGCTTGATCCACATCAGTGAGATGAGTCAAGACCGCATCGACGATCCTCATCAAATCGTCAACGAAGGCGACGAGATTGAAGTCATGGTCTTGGACGTGGACCCGGAAGAGCGGCGTATTGCCTTGAGTGTCAAGAGCCTGCAACTCTCCAAGGGTGAAGAGGACTATCAAGAATATCTGGCCAAACAGGGCGACGGCAGTACCTCTTTGGGTGAAGCTTTGTCCAAGGGCTTGAACTTGCCGCCAGGCGAGGAAGAAGCGGCGGCCAAAGCCGAGGCAGCCACTGAAGAAGCCACTGAAGAAGCCACTGAAGAAGCCACTGAAGAAGCCACTGAAGAAGCCACTGAAGAAGCCACTGAAGAAGCCACTGAAGAAGCCACTGAAGAAGCCACCGAAGAAGCCGCTGAAGAAGCCGCTGAAGAGGCAGCTGAAGAGGCCGCTGAAGAGGCTCCTGAGGAAAAGGCTGAAGAAGGCGGCGACGAAAAAGAATCAGAGGACAAGGAATAGTCCCTCTGTGCCGTGTCGCTTCGCGACACGGGGCCAGTTGTGTGGAAAGGAGCCTTTGTCGTGACGAAGAGTCAACTCATCGAAGCGGTCGCTGGCAAGCTTGGAACCGTGTCGAAGAAGGATGTAGAGATCATCGTCGATACGATTTTCAATTGTATGACCGACGCATTGACGCGCGACGAACGCATCGAAATTCGCGGGTTCGGTAGTTTTGTTTCAAAGATTCGGGACTCCCGAGAAGGCCGCAATCCCAAAACCGGCGAGAAAGTCTACGTACCGCGCAAGCGAACGCCTTTCTTTACCGTGGGCAAGGAACTCAAGGAGCGGGTCAACACCGCCAGGGTCACCCATCCCACCACGTCTGGTTGATCGGATGTTGCCATGAAGCGCCTTTGGGCGCCATGGCGGATGCAGTATATTGAAGGCCCCAAAGAGCCTGGGTGTATCTTCTGTTTCGACCCCGAATTCGATGCCGATCGGCATGTGTTAAGGCGGGAAGAACACGCTCTGGTCATGTTGAACCGATATCCATACACCAACGGACATGTGATGGTGGTGCCCACGGCCCACGTCCACCGACCTCATCTTCTTTCGGCCGAAGCTTCGGCGGCGCTTCACGTCTTGTTGATGCGTTCGACGGAGGCCCTTGAAGCGCATTACGGCTGCGAGGGCATGAACCTGGGCATGAACCTGGGTCGGGTGGCTGGTGCCGGCGTGGATGACCATGTCCACTACCACATCGTACCTCGCTGGAACGGGGACCACAACTTCATGCCGGTGCTCGGCGACGCTCGAATCATCAACGAGCATCTGGACGAGACCTATCAAAAGCTGAAACCGGTCTTTGACTGGTAGGTCGCCTCATGGGTTTTTCCTGCGGCATCATCGGGCTTCCCAACATAGGCAAGTCGACCCTTTTTAACGCCCTGACCGAGGGCCAGGTTGCGGCCGAGAACTACGCATTCTGTACGGTGGCACCCAACCATGGCGTGGCAGCCGTACCGGACCCGCGTCTGGCTGCGGTCGCCGCTTGTTTCTCGCCGGAAAAAATAACCTCAACGAGTTTGGAATTCGTCGACATCGCGGGCCTGGTCAAAGGTGCCGCGGAGGGCGAGGGGCTGGGCAATCAATTTTTGGGTCAAATTGCCGCCGTGGATGCCATCGCCCATGTCGTGCGGTGTTTTGAAGACGACAACGTAACGCATGTCCATGGGCAGGTGAATCCGGTCGATGACGTGGAGGTGGTGGAGACGGAGTTGTTGCTCAGGGATCTGGAACTGGCCGAAAGTCGCCTGGAAAAACAGCTCAAGGTGGCGAGGGGCGGGGACAAGGAGGCCAAAAACGAAGTGGCGGCCTTGGAGCCGGTGGTCGAGGCCCTGCGCAAAGGCCAGTCGCTCCGATCCCTCAACCTGGACGAAGAGCAACAAGCTTGCCTGAAGGCCACGCCTTTTCTCACGGCCAAACCCATCCTCTTCATCGCAAACGTCAGCGAGGACCAACTGAACTCATTCGCCGACGAGGCCCTGTCCAGCCTGGCCCGCGCACGACAAGCCGAACTCGTGATCATCTCAGCCGCCATCGAGGCCGAACTCAACGATCTGGAGCCAGCCGACCGCAAGGACTACATGGCCGAGCTGGGTCTGAGCATGAGGGGTTTGGACGCCGTGGTCCAAGCCGGCTACGCCCTCTTGGATCTGGTGACTTTCTTCACCACCGTAGGCACGGAGGTCCGAGCCTGGACCGTCCCCAAAGGAACAATCGCTCCCAAGGCCGCGGGCAAGATCCACTCCGACATGGAAAGAGGCTTCATCCGAGCCGAAGTCATCCAGGCCCCCGAGCTAATATCCTTAGGCTCAGAACAAGCAGCCCGAGAACGAGGCCTGCGAAGACTCGAAGGCAAGGATTACGAAGTACAAGACGGGGACGTAATTCGTTTTCGTTTTAATGTCTGAGACCTGCTTGAACTCATATCTAATCCGAGTCGGCAGCATCTGAAACAGGGAAGCCGAGGTGGAAGGTCGTGCCTTGGCCCGGTTTGCTTTCCATCAGGATGAAGCCTTTGTGACTTCGCATGATGCCCATGACCGCCGCGAGACCTATGCCGCTTCCTGTTAGTTTTGTGCTGAAGAAGGGCTCGAAGATGCGTTGGCGGGTGGGCTCGTCCATGCCGAGGCCGGTGTCGGCCACTTTGAGCATGATGTATTCGCCTGAAGGTGGGTCCTCGGAGACCAGGGTGCCTTTGGGCCATGGTTCTTCTGATGTCCAGGCGTAGGTGCCAATCGTGATTTGCCCGGCTTGCTCTGCCAAGGATTCCGCGGCGTTGCTGATCAGGTTCATGGCGACCTGACGCAACTGGGTCACGTCGCCTTGAATCCTGGGCAAGCCCGCCGGACAATCCAACTCCAGCTTAGCGTGGCCAGGCAAGTTGACCTTGAGCATGTCGGCTGTGTCCAGGACAAGGAATGAAAGGTCCAAGGATTCAGCGGATAGCCTGCCTCGACCGGTATAAGCCAACAACTGCCGGGTGAATTCGGTCGCCCGATAGGACGTTTTGCGAATTTGTTCCAAGTGCCCGATCAACTCCTGGGAAAGAGAAGGTTCCTGCAGGGCCAAATCAGCAAAACCCAAAACACTCATGATGAGATTGTTGAAATCGTGAGCCACCCCTCCGGCCAAAACACCCAGACTCTCGAGTTTCTGGGCTTGTTGCAGCTTGGCCTCAAGCCTGAATTCTTGCTCCTGGGCGCGCTTGATGTTCGAGATGTCCCTCACCACGGCCACCGCGCCCGCGAAAATATGGCCATCAAGCAAAGGGGACTGCCTGGCATGAAACCAGAAATTTTCCCCCTCAACCAGCAGCTGATAATCGTATTCTGCCACACGGCCCGCTCGGTTCTCCTCCATGGCCTCGGCGAAAACTTCCTGAACATGGGGGGGCATGACCTGGGCGCAAGTCCTGCCAAGAAACTGTTTGGGTTCCAGATAAAGCCTGCTCGAGGGAGGGGTATGGCAGTAGGTGAAGCGTCCATCCGAATCGAAAGCAAAAACTTGATCCACCATGGCCTTCAAGATCGCCTCAAGGCGGACCCGTTGCTCGATCCCTTTTTCGTCGTTTTCTTTCTCCATATTCTTTATAGACTCTATGCCTTGATGGCAGGAAATGGCAAGGCTTCGAATCTTTAGTAGGAGCGATATTCTCGGCAGGATCTCTTCTGTCTCAATCCGACAAGCGCTAATAACAGAAAACCGAGGACGAAGCCATAAGTCGAATCTGCCGATCCGCCGCACGCACAACCGCGCGAATCAATCTCATCGTCTTGATCGGCAGCCGAATCCGACCCATCAGCTGAAGCATGGGCGTCATCTCCTGCATGGGCGTCGCTTGTCACCGAATCCCCGCCATCATGGAGAACACCGCCGTCTTCGTCTTGAACACCGCCGTCCGGTTCTTCGCCACCACTTTCTGCAGACTGGGTCACTGACACAACATCCTTGCATTGCGCCCATTCACCGCCATCAGAGACCGGTCCTCCCTTGCGGATACTTAGGCAAATGTGATGGTCTTCCCTGTCAAGCAATGAGGATTTGGGAATCGTCACAGTTCTCTCTGTTCCCGCATAGAGCAGGACTCCGTCTTCCGCTCGACAATTCTCGCCCCTGGCCGTCGGTGTGCCTGGCAGACCATCCACCCATACATATCTGCCGATCTCCAAATCCGGAATATTGGCCCGGCCTTCCAGGGTGACAGTGTCATGAAGCATGGAGTTCATTTCCGGAGTGATAATGAAAGCCGTCAAGGCTTTGTCTGTGTCGGAAGGCGTCATGGCGCAGGACATGCCGGAAGCATTCGTGAGTCCTCCCAGGTCCAGGCTGTCCTCGCTCAAGTCGTTCCTGACCCTGTGGTATTGGCCCGGCCCCCAATTCCCGTTTTCGCCATAGTCAATCCGAAAGAGGTCGATCTCCCCTTTGTGGACAACCACATTGTCCACACCCATACCGGGATTATTGCAAAGTCCATTAAAAACAAAGCTCGTATTCGCCTCGAGGGCTTGGCAATTCCACACCCAGGAGCCATCCTTCAACCGAAGATTTAGCGCGTAGCGAAAGTTGACACCCAAAGAATCCCACTGCAGCCTGGTTTTTGAAATGCTGACAATCTTGCCATCGGGGTGAAAATAGATCGGCGTGACGTAAGCCCTTCGCTTCATCGTTGGGTTGGCTTCCCTCTCGTGTGGCCAATACCGGTGATAGACGTAGTAGTATTGCCCATAGCGGGAAGTGATGTCCCCGTGCCCTGCGTTTTCGAAGATGCATTGTTGTTCTCCAATGCCACATCCAGGTTGCTGAATGGGACTGGCGAAATCATAGCTGTTGCTCTCGTTGCGCACCAAGTCCCAAATGTCGTCGCCATACAGATAAGAAGACGTATATGACCCGGTCCATCTATGTCGCGAATAGAAAAAATACATAATGTTGTTGCGTACGAAAAGTCCGGGTCCCTCGTTTATGGGCTCTCCGAAATTATTGGCCACTGTGTGCCTGATGATATTGCGAGGCTCCGACATCTTGATGGAGCTAATATTGTCGCCCACGTTCCAGTTGTAGAAAAAACGGTCACCCTCTATCGCTGCATCCACTAAAAGATTCTGCTCGCTCCTCCCGGAGCTACTGGAATAGACTACACCGTCAACATCAAAAGATATGCTCTGCGGCACGCCGAAACTGTCCAGATCCGAAGCGCTAAGCATAAACGATGTCCGCAAATGCCTGATGTCGTCAAAATTGTAATCGGAACACAATGTCTCCTTTTGGATGCGAATGGCAGAGAACAGCAACACGAATTGATCGCCGTCAAAAGAGAGATCCGGCGCCCATATCCAGCAATAGTTGCAGCTGCTGTCTTCCATGTCCGGGTCATATGTGACAAAAAGATCGGCCGTATTCAGATCGCTTGATCTGTATATGAATATCCGTCCCCTTGTTCCAGAGATGTAGTACTCATCGTCAGAGACCTTTGCGACTGTCGTGTCGGCAAAATCGTCGACAATGAGTTGAAACTCCTTATTGACGCTATACGCCCGAACCTTTGGCGACACTGCGACAAAACCAATAAGCACCACGACAAGCGCCAGTCCGATTTTGCAAAACACGGTGCTACAAGTCACTCCAGCCTCCTTGTCGAATAATGATGATACTAACATGCTTGGACGGATTTGGGGACGGAGTGCGTGGTGTTGAAAAAGTCCTCGAATCTTTACATGGGCTCAGTCGTCTGTTAGTTTATTGGCCGCGTCGAAAGAGCCCCTAAGCATGCCGAAAGTCAAAAGAAACGTCGATCCCACCAGCGTCAAACAGACGCCCATGATGCGGCAGTTTCTGGAACAAAAAACGCTCTATCCCGACTGCATCCTCTTTTTTCGCCTTGGCGATTTTTACGAAATGTTCTTCGAGGATGCGGAGATAGCCAGCTCCGTGCTGGATATTGCGCTTACCTCCAGGTCTAAAGGGGCAGACGCTTACCCCATGTGCGGCGTACCGTACTTCGCGGCCAACAACTACATCGCCAAGCTGGTGGATCATGGGCTCAAGGTGGCGGTCTGCGACCAGGTTGAAGACGTCAGCAAGGCCAAAGGCATCGTCAAGCGGGCCGTGACCCGAGTGGTCTCTCCAGGCATGATCACCGAACCCGAGGACTTGGATGCCCGCGAATCCAATTTCTTGGCGGCCCTTGTTTCTGATGCCGAGGAAAGCGGTCAATTTGGCTTGGCCTGTCTGGATGTCAGCACCGCTGACTTTCGCCTTTGTCAGGTGAGTGATCTTCAGGGGCTTTGGGATGAGCTTGCTCGACTGCGGCCGCGGGAGCTTCTCCTGGTGGACGGTGGGGGCGGGGTCTTAGAAGTACTGAGTCGACGCTTCAAGGAGATCTTCGCAAAGGAACTGGAGCAGTCGGCAGACACCGAAAAGCTGCGGGCAGATTTTGATGCGCATTTCCCCGAGTCCGACAGGAACGCTTCGGGCTGTGGAGACCAGCCTTTGGGGCTCTTGGCGGCGCGTCAGGTTTTTGCTTATGCCGCTGCTTCTTTGCCCGGCAGCTTGGAGCACCTGCGTCGTTTGGTGCCCTACAAGCCAAGTGAACATTTGATCATCGATGAATACTCCAGAGCCAATCTGGAATTGGTCCAGACCTTGATGGAGGGAAAACGTCGAGGCAGTCTTTTGGGTATCATCGATCGCAGTCGCACAGCCATGGGCGCCCGATTGCTGGCTCAGTGGATGCTTTATCCGCTTCGATCTCTTGAGTCGATTCAGATGCGGCTTGACGCGGTGGAACAGCAAGTGCAAGACGCCGTGGGTCGGGCTGACCTGAGAGATTGCCTGCATGGCATTCGGGACTTGGAAAGAATTCTGGCCAAGGTCAGCGTTGGTTCCGCCGGGCCTCGAGATTTGGGGGCCATTCGGGATGGATTGGGCTTTTTGCCTCGCTTGTTTGAGCTGGTGCGGCGGGGCTCGGCTGCATCCGCGCTAAAGAAGCCGGGTGCCTTGGAGCGCCTCTTAGGTGAGCTGGACCCTTTGGCCGACGTTTTTCAAAGCTTGGACGAGACCTTGGCCGATGAACTGCCCTCGGATTTGCTGCACGGCGGCGCCATCAGGTCGGGCTTCAACCCGCGTTTGGATGAGTTGGTCAATTTGGCTACCTCGGGCAAGGATCTGCTCGCGCAATTGGAGGCCCGAGAGCGTAAGCGCACCGGGATCGCCTCTTTGAAGGTAAAATACAACCGGGTCTTCGGCTATTTCATCGAGGTCACCAAGCCCAACCTGGACAAAATCGCCGACGACTATCGACGCAAACAGACCACGGCCAACGCCGAGCGATTCGAGACGGACGAATTGAAGGGCCTGGAGGATCAGATCCTCAGCGCCCAGGATGATCGCTTGAGGCTGGAGCAAGAACTGATCGAGAGCCTGGCCCAAATGCTCCGTTCGCATGCAGGCCGCATTCTGCGAGCGGCGGGGCAGGTGGCCTGTGCCGATGTGGTGGCCGGCCTGGCGGAGCTGGCCGCGGAAGCCGGCTATTGCAGGCCCAAAGTCGACGATGGCGATTTGCTGCAAATCAGCGATGGCCGTCATCCCGTGGTTGAGTTGCTGATGCGGGACGAGCGATTCGTGCCCAACGATCTCAAAGTTGATTGCAGCGAGGAACAATTGCTGATTATCACCGGCCCCAACATGGCGGGAAAGTCCACCGCCATTCGACAGGCTGCCTTGATCGTCATCATGGCCCAGATGGGATCTTTCGTGCCCGCGGCGGAGGCCCGCATCGGGCTGGTGGATCGCATATTCACCCGCATCGGCGCATCGGACAATCTGGCCCGCGGCCAAAGTACCTTCATGGTGGAGATGATCGAAACGGCGCATATTCTGCATCACGCCAGCCGACGGTCCTTGTTGATCTTGGATGAGATCGGACGCGGCACCTCCACCTTTGATGGCCTCAGCATCGCCTGGGCGGTGGCCGAGCACATTCACAATCGCATCGGCGCTCGCTGTCTCTTCGCCACGCACTACCACCAGTTGGCCGACCTCGCCCTGACCCAGGAGCGGGTGGTCAACTACACCATCAGCGTCAAAGAATGGAACGATCGCATCATTTTCTTGCGCCGGCTGGTCAAAGGGGTTTCCAATCGTTCTTACGGCATTCAAGTCGGCAAGTTGGCCGGTTTGCCGGAGGATCTGATTCAGCGGGCCAAGGAAATTTTGCGCAACCTGGAAGGTGAAGAATACGACGAGATTGGCAAACCCCGACTCTCCCGAACCCAGGGGATCCAATCCGCTTCGCTTCCTGGTCAACTCCAATTGTTTGCAGGCCCTGCGCCCAGGGCGCCTTTTGCAGACGAACTCAAGGATCTCGACTTGGACATCTTAAGCCCGCTGGAGGCATTGAACATCTTGCATCGCTGGAAAAAGGAGGCTGACGGGTGAGCCGGCCAAATTCAATTGCCATGGCTGTTTTTTGGTTCTGCCTGATTGCCTTTGGCCAAGGCATTCTCTCTGGGCCTGTTCATGCCGGAAGCCCGCAGAAAGCCGAGAAGGCATACCAGCAGGCCAGGAAGGCATACTACCTTTTCAAGGCCGACAAGAAAAAGCAGAAGCTCAGGCACCATTGGCAGAAGACGGCGGCAGGTTTCGAGCGTGTGGCTGAACAATACAAAAAATCAGCCCGTGCCGCCGATGCCCTCTTCACCGCCGGACGACTCTACTATGATCTCTTCGGCATCTCGCGGGTAGAAGCGGATTTGGACAAAGCGGTCGAGCATTTCGAACGATTGGTCAACGAATTTCCGGCCAACGGCCTCGCCGACGATGGTCAACTCTATATCGCTCTTCAGTACCTGGAGTATCGAAAAAACAAGGTGGCGGCCGCGGCGGCTTTGGCTCGCTTGGTCGAACGCTTTCCCAAAGGGGATTGCAGGCCGCGGGCCAAGCGTATGCTGGAAGACCTGGGCGGGCCACCTTCGGATCGGCAGGGCGTCAAGGCAGATGCCTCCTTCGCCGGATGGGGAAAGCCCAAACAAGAGGACGCAAGCAGCGGAGAG
>JAFCZJ010000189.1 GCA_019314375.1 Deltaproteobacteria bacterium
TCCCTTCAGGAAATCTTCGGCTGGACCAAGTCGGACCTGGGCATTTTCGAAACCATGCTGCCATTGGTCTACGGTCTATCGGTGGTCTTCAACGCGCCTTTGGCCGATAAAATCGGTGGGCGGAAGGCTTTCCTCATCGGCGCGGTGGGGGTTGTCATCTTCAACATCGCCTTTGGCGCTTTCTACATGGTCGTGATCGAGCCCGCCCAATGGCTGACCAAAGGCGATACCCAAGAAATGGTACAAGCGGCCCAACTCTCGGGAGGTCTCGGCGCGCGCTCCATGGCCTGGATCATGGCCACCATCTGGGCCCTCAACGGCTATTTCCAGTCCTTCGGGGCCTTGTCCATTGTCAAAATCAACGCGCAATGGTTCCACTTACGCGAACGAGGCACCTTCGGTGCCATCTTCGGGGTGCTCATTCGCTTCGGCCTGATCTTGTCTTTCTCCGGCGCACCGCTCATCGTGGCTTACCTGCCCTGGCAATGGGCCTTCTGGATCCCCGCCGGTTTCGTTGCCCTGCTGTTCTTCTTAAACCTCGTCTTCGTTGTGGACACGCCGGAGGAAGCGGGCTTTTCTGAAAAAGACACAGGTGATGCCACCCTGGGAGAAAAAGGTCAGACAATCACCACCCGCATGATCCTCGCCAAAATCCTCACCAGCCGCACCATGTGGATGATCGGCGTGGCCAGCATGATGATCGGCATGGTGCGCCGCAGTGTCGTCGACGCATGGTTCCCCGTCTACTTCAACGAAGTGCATCACGTGGCCAGAACAGACTGGATGTACCAGCTGGTAGCCTGGGGCATCGCCCTTTTGGGCATCGCAGGCGGCTTTGCCTTCGGCATCATGTCCGACCGAGTGTACAAAGGCCGCCGGGCTCCGGCCGTGGTCTTTGGCTTCACAGGCATGGCGGTCATGCTGGTCTTGTTCTACTTTTCCGACACACTGGAACTTGGCGCATGGGGTGCCTTGACCTGCATCGTACTCTTGAGCTTCTTCGTCAACGGAGCCCACGGCATGGTGGGTGGTGCCGCCAGCATGGACTTCGGCGGACGCAAGGCCGCCGCCACCGCCGCCGGCCTCATCGACGGCATGCAATACCTGGCCGCCGCGGTCACCGGCGTGGTGGTTGGCGAAATCACCACCACTTACGGATGGCAAGCTTGGAAGCTCTGGCCCATCCCCTTCGCGGTCATCGGTGCCCTGGTCATGCTCAAACTCTGGAACGTGGTCCCCAAAGGCAGAGGTGGGCACTGATACCCCACCCAAGGTTCTCGTCTCATGAACCCGGATTCCAAACAATCCATTCCGCGCAAACCCATCCCTGATGTACAAGACGAAGCTGATCATCGTCACATCGACATCGACAAGGTGGGGGTCAAGGATCTGGTCTATCCCATCACGGTCTTAGACCGGGAGAAGGAGACCCAGCAGACCGTGGGCCGGGTCAGTATGTACGTGAACCTGCCCCATCAATTCAAGGGCACACACATGAGCCGCTTCGTCGAACTGCTCAACGAACACCGGCACAACATGTCCACCACGGCCATCCCGGACATCCTGCAAGCCATGCGCAAGCGTCTGCAAGCAGCCAAAGCTCACCTGGAAGTCGCCTTCCCTTTCTTTCTGACCAAACGAGCCCCGGTCTCAGGTGCCGAGGGCTTGATGAGCTACAATTGCACCGTCCGCGGCTCAGCCGACGCCGAAAACTTGGAACTTGAGATCGAAATCGAAATCCCCATCACGGCGCTTTGTCCATGCTCCAAGGCCATCAGCGATGAGGGTGCCCACAATCAGCGCGGTTGGGTGACCGTGCGCTTTATCCAGGACAAGCTGGTCTGGATCGAAGAAATCATCGAAGCCGTGGAGGGCTCGGCCTCCTGCGAGGTCTACAGCGTATTGAAACGGGAAGACGAAAAGTACGTCACCGAAAAGGCCTACGCCAACCCTATGTTCGTCGAAGACGTGGCCCGAAGCGTCGCCCAAAAGCTGGCCGCTCACCCACGCATCCTGGCCTGGGCCGTGGAAGTCGAAAACGAAGAATCCATCCACGCCCACAATGCCTACGCCTACATCGAAGGCAAAAACCCATGCCCTCCACCGAACTCCTGACCGCCCAGCGCAACGGAAAATTGGCCTGTGGGCTTTGCCTGCTGACCATGTTGGGCCTGTTTGCCTTCACCCTCGCCACCTATGCCGATCTGCCTGCACGCTATCCGGTTCACTTCAGCCTTGACGGACAGCCCGATCGCTGGACAAGCAAAGACTGGGTTTCCTGGCTGGTCATCCCCCTGACGGGTCTTTTTATTTGGCTGATGATGCTGGGCTCGGCAGGGCTTGTGAATTGGGCCCGCAAGCATCCCAAGCATTTGTCCATGCCCTACAAGAAACGTTTCCTGGATCTGCCGGAGGAAAAGCAAGCACCTGTTTGGCAGATCATGCGCAACATGATGCATTGGATCTCCCTGCCCACCTTGCTCATGATGGTCTACGCTCAATATTCCACCTGGCAGGTGGCCCGGGGTGCCTGGAAGCTCATGAAAAACGGCCCCATTTTCGTTCTTTTGGGACTCGTTTGCCTCGTGACCATCTTCTGCATCGTGGGCATGATACGCGCCATTCGGCGTGCCCTCAATACGAATTAAATTCCGTACAAAATCAATCCCTTTACGGAAAATGTGGCCATTGACAGGCCTGCAAGCCGGTGGTAGTTCAATCTTCATAGAGAACCCTCCCATCAACTAGGAGTCTGCCGTGGTCCAACCCGTGTCGACGTCGAACCTGACCGAATACGATCCCTTGCTCAACGACATCGTCCGCTACGAAAGCGAACGGCAGCAACGCAAGATCATCATGATCGCCTCCGAGAGCATCTGCCCGGCCGTCGTCCGTCAGGCTTTGTCCTGCGAGTTCTCCAACATCTATGCCGAGGGTTATCCCTCACCGCGCACGTATTTCGAACCGGCCGAGCGCCTGGGCTCCTTCCAGTACCAGTTAAGCCAATTTCGGAGATACTCCAACCGGCGCTATTACAAGGGCTGCGAGTATGTGGACATCCTGGAGCAGACAGCCCGCCGGCGCACGGCGGAAGTCTTCGCCAACGAGCGGGTCTCCGCTGAAAACATTTTCGTCAACGTGCAGCCTTTGAGCGGCGCGGCGGCCAACAACGCGGTCTACAACGCCTTCGTCAAAAAGGGCGACACGGTCATGGGCGCGGCCTTGACCCACGGCGGTCACCTGACCCACGGCAGCCCGGTGAACCGTTCGGGCATGAACCACAAGGTGGTGTCCTATCATCTTTCCCACAGCGGCAAGTTGGAATACGACGCCGTGGCCAAATTGGTCAAAGAACACCAACCGCGCCTACTCATCGGCGGCTTTTCCGCCTATCCCTGGGACATCGACTGGGCTCGCATGCGGGAAATCGCCGATTCGGTGGGTGCCATCCTGCTGGCCGACATCGCGCACCTGGCGGGCATGGTTGCGGCCGGCCTTCTGAACAACCCGGTGGGCCACGCCCACGTGACCAGTTTCACCACCCACAAGACGCTCTGCGGTCCCCGGGGTGCCATGCTTTTGGCCTCCGACCCCGAAATCGCAGCCAAGATGGATTTTGGTGTATTCCCCGGCGAGCAAGGCGGGCCCCACATCCACGTGCTGGCCGCCAAAGCCGTGGCCATGAAGATGGCCGGCAGCGAAGAATTCCGCGCCTTGCAGGCCAAGGTGCTGGAGAACGCAAAGGCCCTGGCCGACGGCTTTGAAAAAGAGGGCCTCCATCTGGCTTACGGCGGCACCAACACCCACATGTGCCTGGTGGACCTGCGCAAAATAAAAACCCCCAACGGCCTGCCGCTGACCGGCGAAATAGCCTCCCGCATTTTGGATTTGCTCGGCATCACCTGCAACAAGAACACCATCGCCGGGGACACCAACGCCATCCATCCCTCGGCCCTGCGCTTCGGCAGCACTTGGGTGACCCAGCGGGGCTTTACCTCCGTTCACATGCAGCGCTTGGCGGCCATCGTGGCCAAAACCCTGCGCGGTATCCACCCCTTCAGCTACATCGGTGCCCGACTCGAATGGGGTCGAGGCAAAATGGAGCCGGCCCTCTTTGAAGAAATTGCAGCAGACGTGGCGGCGCTGATTCGAGATGCAGATGGCGAATTCGTCCCAGGGGAGATGAACGCAATCTATCCTCACTTTCCGACCCCCGCGACAAAAGAAGTACGAGGCACGGCCCTTTCGGCCCTGCACAAAAGCCAGGCTGTTACCCTCTGCGACAAGGACGGTTGGCGAGTGCCCGCCCATTTCGGCACCAAGGAAAAAGAAATTGCGGCTCTGAAAGAAGGCACGGGCCTTGTGGATGCGGGAGGAGCCCTCTTGGTGGAAGTGGCGCAAGGCAGGGCCCTGCCCCTTTTGGATGGCCTTTGTTCGGCCGACTTGGCACGCCTGGAAGAAGGCCAAGCCACGGCCACCCTCTTGTTGGACGGCCAGGGCAAACCCTTGGCCCGCGCCCTGGCTGCCCACATGCCGGCCGACGAGCACGGGGATGATCGTCTTCTCTTGCGGGTGTCCACAGACGATCCGGATCGCATTCTGCGCTGGTTGCGGGGCATCTCCGACGGATACCTGCTGCACGATGAAGACCTCTGGATCAAATGCGAAGGCCCGGCGGTCATCGAGGATCTCTCCGCCCCTTCCGACGGCCGAGATCCCATAGCCTGCCTGGGCCTGCGTGGACCCAAAGCGGCCGAAGTACTGGCCAAGGCATTCGAGGGCCTCAAGCTCGAGGCCGGCCAATTCGTGGCGCAAAACGATCTGTGGTTCTTGAGTCGCCCTGAGCATAGCGCACAAGGGGTGGACATCTTCGTGCCGGCTCCTGGAGCAACCGCCCTCTGGTCCAAACTCTTGGAGGCCGGTGCCGTGGCCTGCGGCTGCGAGTCCATGGCTCAGGTAATGGACAAAGAAGCCTTGGACGAGAACAGCGACCCACTCAGCGCAGCCTGGTCTGATCGCCTGCAAATGGACAAACCCTTCTTCATCGGCCAGAAAGCACTCAGGGCTCGCATGGAGGCACCGAAAGCCAAAGAGCCCTTCGACTGGAAAGCCCCGGATGCCGAGCTCAAGGAGACCTGCCTCATTGAGGAACATCGCAAACTGGCCGTTCCCAAGCACATTGTGCCCTTTGCCGGCTGGCACATGCCTGTCATGTATGAAGGCATCCTGGCCGAGCATGAGGCCGTGCGCCGACGAGTGGGGCTTTTCGATGTTTCCCACATGGGCGTCTTGGACTTCAAGGGCGCCTACGCCGAACGTTACTTGGACCTGATCACCACCAACTATGTGCCCATGCTGGTGGACGGCCAGGCCCAGTACTCCTACCTGCTGGATCATGCGGGCCGCTGCATCGACGACATCATCATCTGCCGCATGGCCCGAGATCATTTCATGATGGTCGTCAACGCGGCCAATGCCGACGAAGACGAGGCCTGGATGCGGGGCGTGGCCGAAGGCCGGCTGCTGGTAGATCCCAAGCGCCCGGACGTGCGCGTGGGCGGAGCTGTGCAGATCCGAAACCTGAAAGATCCGGATCAGGCCGGAGACGAGGCCAGAGTTGATCTGGCCCTGCAAGGACCCAAGGCCCTGGCCCTCATACAACACCTGGCCGAGCCCAAGGATCGGGATCCCCTGACCCATCTCCGCAAATTTTTCGTTTATCGAGCCACCGTGGCCGGCATCGACACCATCGTGACCCGAACAGGTTACACGGGTGAGCAGATGAGCTTCGAACTCTACCTGCATCCCGACAAGGCGCCAAGCATGTGGAATGCCTTGCTGTCGGAGGGAGAGGCCTTCGGCATCGCCCCCTGCGGCTTGGGTGCCCGGGACAGCCTGCGCACCGAGGCCGGCTATCCCCTGCACGGCCACGAGTTGGCGGGCCCCGAGCAAATCACACCCATCGAGGCCGGGTACGGCAGCTTCGTCAAGTTGCACAAGCCGTTTTTCCCGGGCAGGGATCATTGCCTTGAAGGCCACAAGAAGCGCGAGCGCATCATCGTGCGGTTCGAAGTCGATGAGAAAAGCGGCAAGGTACTCAGGCCCGGCATGCCCGTGGTCGAAAGCCGCAAAGGCCAGTACACCGGCGTGGTGACCTCATGCACGGCCACCGGCGAACGGCAGGTGGGTCTGGCCCTGATCCAAAAGAAGCACGCCAAACGCGGCAACAAGCTACAGATTCTCCCCACCACCGAGCAGGACCGCAAACAGCCCTCGGCGGTGACGCCCGTGAAGCTAAAGACTGGCGACTGGTTCAGCGTACCGCGACAGGCCACCATCCGGCCCCGATTCATGCGACCTGGCGAAAAGCCCCTCAAGGGCTGAGAGAGGCCGACCGTTCATGAGCCTCCAAGTCATCCTGGCCGGCCACAATCTGGATCGGCAAGCTTTGGAAGCACACCTGGCGGGACAAGGCGAGGGACTAAGCCTCTCGCCCGAAACGCTGTCGGCGGCCTACGCGCGCATCAGCCGTGATCCACGAGCCGTGCCAGAGATCCGAGAGGATGCGCGACGAGAGGTAGAAAAATCCCGCCGCTCCAACCGGGCCATCATCTTCGACATGGGCCACAGCTCGGTGGCCGAACACGCCACCTTCAACTTGGACGTGCTGGGTCTGAGCCGCCTGGCCGTGGAGTCCTTGGAGCACCACCGCTTGGCCTCCTACACGGAAAAATCCCAACGCTACATTCGCTTAGAGGGCGAGTACGTGGTGCCCGAAGAAATCCGTGGCACCGAGCTTGAGCCTGCCTTCCGACAGCGAGTCGAAGCCTTAGCGGCCTTCTATGGTGAGCTGGCCCAGGCCTTGACCGCCCAGGCCGAACGAGAAGCCGAAGGCAAAACCAGACGCCGAGAATTGGAAAGCCGAGCCAACGAGGACGCCCGCTATATCTTGCCCCTTTGCGCCCAGGCTCAATTGGGCATGACCGTCAATGCTCGCAGCTTGGAATTGATGATCGCCCGAGCCGGCGCTCATCCTCTCGCGGAGGTGCGGGCTTTGGGCCAGGCGCTGTTTGCCGCCGTATCGGAAATCGCCTCTTCGGTCATTCGCTACACCGAACCTTCGGCCTACTTTTTGGAAACCCCCAAGGCCCTCGGGCAATTCGTACAAGCTTGGCAGGCTGATGATTTGCACTCAGCGCCCTTGGCCGCCGACGGAGAACCCTTCGGTCTGGCGCTCATCGAACACAGCCCCGAGCCGGATCAGAAGGTGGCCGAAGCCTTGCTCTTCGCCCACGGCCGCAACAATTGGCAAAGCAACCTCGAAGGCATCAAAAAAACAAAGTCCCAACAACTACAGGCCTTGTTTGCTCAAGTTTATGAGCACATGAAGCTCTGGGACACCTTGCCGAGAGCCTGGGAAACAGTTCACTTCACTTTCGAACTGGAACTCTCCGCCGCCGCCTTTGGTCAACTCAAACGCCATCGCATGGCCAGTCTAATGAGCCAGCCCTATGACCTGAGTCTGGGCCACACCCTGCCCGATTCAGTACGGCGAGTCGGCCTCAAGGACCGTTTCGTCGAAGAAGCCAATGCCTGCGAAGTGCTCTACGCACGTATCGCCGAGCATTCCCCAGCAGCAGCCCCCTACATCCTGACCAACGCCCACCGTCGGCGGGTCCGATTTGAGTTGAACGGACGAGCATTGGGTCACTTCTCCCGACTGCGCTGCGACGCCGAGGCCCAATGGGATATCCGCGACATCGCCTCCGCCATGGTGGCCGAAGTCCAAAAAGTCATGCCCTTGGCGGGAGCCTTCTACGGCGGCAAGGATTGTGTCGAAGATTTGCACACTCAGGTGCGGAGGAAGGCGGACTAAGCCGACTGACCATCACTGCGATTCTTGACTTGAGAGCCTCTTTTCGATGATCTCGATGGCCCGGCGGACCCGGCTCGGGTCGGCCTCCAAGCGCTCAACCTGTCGCAACCATCCGAGCGCATCTTGCCATGCCCCACGCTTCTCGGAAAACCGAGCCAGCTTGTATCGAACAAAGCGATTTTCCTCGTCCGCTTTTGCAGCCTGGCGGTACCAATCTTCAGCATTCTCCAACTGCCCCTGCTTCTCGGCCACCAGGCCCAGATTTCCCTTGACCCGGGAGGCCTGACCCGGGCCGGCAATCGCCAGTGCCTGCCGGAACCAATGCGCCGCCCTGTGAAGGTGCCCCTTATCCCCCTCTGCCTTGCCCATGCGATTGTATGAACTCACCAGACCTCGTTGCTTGGCCTCCAGGCTGATCGTGGGCACTTGGGTCAAAGCAAAGGCCATCGCCAAGACTAGCAACCAGGGCCCAACCTCCCGAATCGACTTTTCTCGAAACTTCTCCCGCAAGGCCACGACACCCAGGGCAGCCAATGGCAGAAGCATGGGCAGGAGTTGCAGACGATAGCGATCCGCCACATAGAACACCATAAGACCAGCCAAGTAGACACCAGCACACAGGACGAGCAAGCCAGCACCCCGGCTTGTCCTCCAGCCCAAGATGCCGCCCACAAGAGCAAAAGAAAAGATCAGCGAAAATCGAAACAACCAGGAAAGGACAGGGACTATTCTTTCCACGACAAAATAGGGGTTGTGGATGGGCATCTCTTCGCTGTTGACGCCCAAAAGAAATTTCTTCCCCAACAGGCTTATGGCCTGGCCGGGGTGTTGATGCCAGAAATCCAACCCACGACCGTACCAATAGTTTGATACTTCGGCAGCATCCAGGCTGCGGCCGCTGGCCTCCTCGGCCAGAGCCCGTAGGGACTGCCAGTACGCGGAGTGGCTTCCGTCATTAATGCGCTGACCGCTGGGGACATGAAAACGGCCAGTTGCCTTGGGATTGTTACCCAGAAAAAAGCTATGACCGCCGGAAGTGCTGATCGGAGTGAAGGCCTGTCCGCGAACCGCGTTGTGAATCCAGGAAGGGAGCAATCCCAGAGTCAGGCCCGCCAGCGCCAAAACCATGCCTAAAAATCTCAGCCGCCAACCCGTCGTTTTAAACAACCACCACAAGCCCGCTGCAGGCAAAAGAAACAACAAGTTGGGTCTACCCATGAGCGCCAAGCCTATCAAGACGCCGGCGAGCAAAAGAGGCCACATCCGCTTTCGCCTCTCGGCACGCAAGAAAGCCCATATGGCAGCAGTCACCAGGGGAACCACCAAACCAGGAGCCAACAGCTGACCCTCGAAAAAAATCAGCGGCCCATACGCTGCTGCACCAAGAGCACTCAGCCGCCCCACCGTTCGCCCACCCAGCTCACGACCCAGCCCGTAGAAAACCAGGATGGTGCCCAGACCGATGAAGAGCTGCAAATGGCGCACCAAATCCATATGCACGCCGAACACCGAATATACGCCTGCCAGGAACATCGGGTAGAGAGGCTGGTACATGAAGGAATCGTCTTCGGGAACCATGCCCATCAGACTCAGAGCTGTGTGGTGGAAATGAGCCTCATCCAGACGCAGACACAAGCCCAATACCACGATCAAAGACAGCCACAGGACTTCCCGCAACCTGCTGGTATCCTGAGTTGTCGAATGCTGGTCGACAAACTGCATGCGCAAGGTTTACCACCCTCGATGCAGCCCACACAAGCTGACTCAATAACTCAATTTGGAAAACCCGTCTGACTTTCAATTCTGGATTCCAAGAACCGAACCCTGGCCAAAGCCCGGCTGGGATCAGCTTCGAGCCCCGACAACTCTCGCCACCAACGGAGGGCCTCGGCCAGATCCCCACGACTCTCAGCAAGCAGGGCCAAGCGCAACCTCACGAAACGATCCTCGGAATCCTGCTTGGTGACCTGCAGGTACCACATTCGGGCTTGATCTACATGGCCACGCTTTTCAGCCAGCAGGCCCATGTTGCCACGAGGCACCGAGCCACCATCAGACCCCGCCAGGTCGATGCCTTTCCGGAACCAGCGCTCGGCCTCTCCAAGATGCCCCTGTTCGCCTTCCGCCCGACCCATGAGATTGTATATCCCCACGAAGGCCCGTTGCTTGGCAGAAGGACCCACCATCGGCACCTGAGTCAAAAAGAAAGAAAACGCGAGCAACCCAAACCAGGGCCAAAGATCACGCGCCCTCCTTTCTCGGACGAGGTGAGCCAGTTCCACCACACCCACCGCAGCCAAGGGCATAAGCATAGGAATCATAGAAATGCGATAACGATCAGCCACATAAAAAGCCATCAAACTCAAGAATATCGTAGCCGCACATGAAGCGAGCAACACAACACCGATGCTGCGCCTCAGCGTCAGGACGATGCCCATCACCGCGAATGCGAATACAAGACCAAACTTGAACAAAAAACCCAACAAGGGAACGATGGCCGCACCCACAAAGTACGGGTAATGGATGGCCATCTCCTCAGTGTTGACGGCCATCAAGGCTTTCTTTCCCACAAGCGTCAGAGCCGAGAGCGGATCCTCGGACCAAAACCCAAAACCCTCACTATACCAATAATCCGACACCTCCTTGGGACTCAACTTTCGCCCGCGCGCGCGCTCGGCCAAAGCCTGCAGAGAGTTGCGATAGGCTTCATGGCTTGTAGCGTCGATTCGCATTCCTTTTGGGACATGGAAACGCCCATCGGCCTGCGAATTGTTGCCCAAGAAAAAACTGATGCCTCCGGCGGAACTCACCGGGGACCACGGATTGCCCTGCCGGGCATTGTGAATCCAGGATGGAGCCAGCCCCACAATCAAACCAGCCAGCGCCAAGGCCACGCCCAGGCCCTTGCGGCTCCAGGATCGAGCCACCACCAACCACCACAAACCACCGACAGGCAACAACAACAAAAGATTCGGACGCCCCATGACCGCAAGACCCAACAAAACGCCCGCGGGCAACAAGAGCCAGGCTCGCTGGCCTTTTCCGGCCCGGAGCAAAGCCCAAAGGGTGCCCAACAAAAGAGGCGTCACCAGACCCGGGGCCAAAAGATGGCCTTCGAAAAAAATCAGAGGACCATAGAGGGCCATACCCAAGGCAGACCAGCGCCCCCCCCAGGGCCCGGCCAGCTCGCGCCCCAAACCGTAGCTCAACAACAGGGTCAGCAAGGCGATAAATAGTTGCAAGGTGCGCACGAAAGCAGGGTCCACGCCGAAAACCGAGTACACACCAGCCAAATAAAACGAGTACAGGGGCTGGTACAAAAAAGCATCCGCTTCCCCTGCCTGACCGATCAAGGCCAAGGCCGTCTGGTGAAAATTGGCCTCATCGCCATAGGGCACATGATAAAGGGGCGTCTCCGCCCAGCCAGCCAAGAAAACCAACCGCACGCTCAGGCCGACGACCACAATCGCCGCCAAAATTAATGCCTCACGCCGTCGATTTGTGCTCGCCGTGACCGTCGAATCTGGACCAGGTATCATGGCCTGCCAACCTCGGCCGCATCCAGGATCTCGGGCACCAGATCCTCCCAGCCCATGGCCATGATGTGCACACCCTGAACGTAGAGTCGCATCGACCGGATGATGCGGGCGGCGATGTCAACCGCCAGACGCCTGCTGTCTTCAGCAGTCTGACCCTCCATCTCGGCGATGATGGCATCGGGCACCTGAATACCCGGGATGTGCTCGTTCATAAAGTGCGCCATCTTGGCCGACTTCAAAACGACGACCCCGGCCAGGATGGGCAAGTGCACGCCCGCGGCCCGGGTTTGCTCAACAAAGCCCTCGAAGTCATCCGGTGCAAAAATGGCCTGGGTTTGAAAAAACTTCGCACCGGCGTCCATCTTTTTTCGAAGCTTCAGTACCTGCAACTCTCGTAAATCCGCTGAGGGGTTGGCCACCGCGCCGGCGAAAAAACGAGGCTTGCCGTCCAAAGGCTTGCCCGCCAAGTCATGGCCCCCATTGAGGGTGTCTATCAAATGCAAAAGCTGCACGGAATCCAAATCGAAGACGGCCTTGGCCGCGGGCTGGTCCCCGAGCCGGGTGTGATCGCCGGTCAAGGCCAGGACGTTCTTGATCTTCAGAATCCAGGCACCCAGCAAATCCGACTGCAAGGCCAGACGATTGCGGTCCCGGCAACTCACATGCATGATGGGCTCAACACCGCGCATGCGCAATTGGTTGCACATGGCCATGGAGCCCAAGCGCATCCGCGCGCTTTGCAGCTCAGTGACGTTGACCGCGTGCACACGATCGCGAAAAATCTCCACCCGACGCAGGGCGGGATCCACGTTGATGCCCTTGGGGGGGCCGATCTCGGAAGTAACCACGAACTCGCCGCGCTCGATGGCTTCGCTCAACCGCGTACTCATGCCCTTGGCTTATCACCCACGCGCAAACAGAGCAACTCCCCGGATTCACGCCCCATGGCCTTGACGCTGGGGCCATCAAGCGATAGGAAGCCAAGAGATGACTATGCACATCGCCATCCTGGGTCCAGGAGCCTTGGGCTGCCTCTTTGGCTGCCTGCTGCGGACTGAGCTTTCTGCCGAGCAAGCCCGAATCGTCTTAGTGGATCACAAACGCGATCGGGCCAGCCGCAGACAGCAATCGGGTCTATCCTTTGTGCGCAGGGGTGCCGAGAAGGCACAGCGAGTCCAGATCGATTGCAGCGCGGATCCGGCCGGCCTGGGTTCGATGGACTTAATCTTGGTTTGCACAAAGGCTCACCAGACAAGCGCCGCCATGGCCCAGGCCCTGCCCCTGGTGGGGCCGAAAACCTCGGTCTGGTCATTGCAAAACGGATTGGGCAACATGGAGGCATTGGCCCGACATGTGCCGGCTCAACAAATCCTGGGCGGCGTGACCAGCCAGGGGGCCTATTGGCGCAAACAAGATCTCCTGGTGCATGCCGGAATCGGCGACACCTGGCTGGGCGTTATGGAGAAAGGCGACCAGGACGCACAAGCCATCATGGACCTATTTAATGCCGCGGGCGTCGCCCTTCAACATGCCGACGATATTCGTCTGCCCATCTGGAAAAAACTACTCATCAGCGCAGGCATCAACCCCCTGACCGCCTTGGCCCGGGTCACAAACGGACAGGTGGCTGAAAACCCATCGCTGAGGCGAGCCGCCCGACTCTTGTTGAACGAGGCCGTGGCCGTGGCTGCCGCTCAGGGCATCGAATTGGACGCGGAGCAGGCCTTTACGAGTCTGCTGAAAGTCGCCAAGGACACGGCCGACAATCGCTCCAGCATGCGCTGCGACGTGGAGGCCGGACGAAAAACCGAGATCGATGCCATCAACGGCGCGGTGGCGAGCCTGGGTCACGCCCCAGCCAATGCTCTGGTGACAGAACTCATCCGATCCATGGGGCGCGATGCTTGACAAGCACCTTGGGACCCTGAAAACTCAAATGTAATTTCACAAAAAGAAGAGCGAGACCACAATGACATCAGGCACATCAGGAAATAACAAAAGAGTGGAACTCGGCGATCTGGCCACCATGAAAAAGGCGGGACAGCCCATCACCATGGTGACCGCCTACGATGCACCCACCGCCCGTTTGGTGGACCAGGCCGGCGTGGACACGATCCTCGTGGGCGACAGCCTGTCCAACGTGGTCTTGGGATACGAAGACACCGTACCCGTGACCCTGGACGAAATGATCCACCACATCAAAGCGGTGCGCAGAGGAACCAAACGGGTCTTTGTCATCGGCGACATGCCCTTCGGCTCATACAACGGGTCGACGGATCAAGCTGTGGCCAACGCCACACGCATCTTAAAGGAAGGCCGGGTGGCCGCGGTCAAGCTGGAGGGTGGCGGCCCCATGGCGGACAAAGTCCGGGCCATCGTCGAAGCGGGCGTTCCGGTCTGCGGTCACCTCGGCCTCACGCCTCAGACAGCCAGCATGCAGGGTGGGTACCGCGTGCAGGGCCGTTCAGCCAAGGCAGCCCGCCAAATGGTCGAAGACGCCATGGCGCTACAAGAAGCCGGCGCTTTCATGCTGGTCTTGGAGATGGTGCCCAAGCGTCTGGCCGAGTTCATCAGCGCCAAACTTCAGATCCCGGTCATCGGCATCGGTGCGGGCAATGGATGCGACGGGCAGGTACTGGTCATCCACGACCTGCTTGGCGTGGATCCGAATTTCCACCCCAAATTTCTCAAACGCTATGCCGATCTGGGACAAGTTATCCACAAAGCTGTCGGCGAATACTGCACCGAGGTACGAGCGCGAAAATTCCCAAACGAAGAACACAGCTTTCACATGCCGGACGAAATATGGAAAGCCTTACAGGGCGAACTGGGAGAAGACAGTGAAGACTGATCTGGAAATCGCCCAGGCCCATCAACTCAAACGTATTGAACAAGTGGCCGACGAGTTGGGCATCGAGGAATCCGAACTGGAGCCCTACGGCAAAACCAAGGGCAAGATCCAACTCAGTGCCTTGAACCGACTAAAAGACCGCCCCATAGGAAAATACATCGTCGTCACGGCGGTGACACCCACGCCTCTGGGCGAGGGCAAAACCCTCACCACCATCGGCCTGACCCAATCGCTCGGTGCCATCGGCAAACGCGCAATCTGTACCCTCAGAGAGCCATCCATGGGTCCCTTGTTCGGCATCAAGGGCGGC